>DASVSS010000353.1:0-10562 GCA_036387945.1 Tepidisphaeraceae bacterium
ACGGTCCACGGCGCGAGCATCGTCATTGACCGGCGGGACCGGCACCGCGCGTCGCCGGTCGCGGGGTCGGCGCGACCGGCGCATCGCCCGGCGAAGCGGGCTCACGGCGCTCGAGTTCGAACGTGAAACCGTAGTCGACCGGCGTTTTGTTCAACGCCCCGACGAAGTTCCGGATATTCGCGTATTTGGCGTCATTCGTCCCGCCGCGCAGGATGCCGTTGTAATTCTTCACGACAGGGTGCTTCAGCTCCGCACCCTGCTGCGGCAGTGCGTATTGGAGGATGAGTGACTTTTCGGGCTGCGTACGGTCGATCATCTGCGCCGTCGATGCCGCAAAGATCGAAGATTCCCCGCCCGCCGGCACCCTGAACTGCTGGCGATAGCTGTTGAGCACGACGAAGTTCGAGTACACCGCGGCGTGGTCATTGGCCGGCGACACAAGGGCGAATTTTCCGGCCGCTTCGCTCTGGCCGTTGTGGCAGCCGGAGGTGGCGCACCCTTGCAGCACGAGGGGCATCACGTCCTTGCGGAACGTCAGCAGCACGTCCGGGTCGTTCGTGATCTCCACGTCCCTGGCCAGCTCACCGCCGTTTTTGATGATGAGCGACGCCTGCTGTGCCTTGGGCAGCCTTGAGAACTCGGTGAACTTCATCCCCAGGCCGGGGTCGTTGTCGACGAACTTTTTGGCCACGCCGTTCTTGAAGTTGAAACGAAGCTTATCGTCGTTCTCGCGCATCTCGACCTGCTTAATGCGGTTGATCTGGTCCGGCGCCAGCAACTTCCAACTCGATACCGGCGCCTGCGGCTGCACGTTCGTGCCGGGCTGGGGCGTCGCGGGGCCCGTCCCGCCGCCGGCGGGGCTGTTGCGCTCGAGGCGGCGCTGGCTGATGGTGAGCTTGAGCAGGTCCGCGGCTTCGGCGCTGTTGGGATCGACCGCCTGCGCGTCGCGCAGCGCCTTCTCGGCGAAATCGTATTTGCGATTATCGAACGCGAGGCGGGCCAGGGCGATGCGCCCGGTGGCGTCGTCCTTGGCGAGCTTGTCGTACTCGGCGTTCCAGCGGGTTTCGAAATCGCCGTAAGTGACGCCGGCGACGCGGTCGCTGGGGACGTTGGTGTCGATCCCGCGGACGTTGATCCGCAGGCCGCCTTCGACTTCCTCGATCGCCCCGTCGTAGACCGTTCCGTCCTTCAGCCGCACAATCCCCGGCCGCCCCGCCGCCCACACCATGCCGGCCAGTGCCAACACCGATATGCCAATGATCCGCTTCTTCATAGGTGCGCTTCCTCGTCGCCAGCAACTGTAGATCGCCGGCGGGTTTTCAACAACATCGCCCCGCCCCCGGCACAGGCCTGTGCGCAGGCTTGTCCCCCCCGCTATTGGGGCTGGGTCGAAGGCGCGGTGGCCGGTGTGGCCGGCGTGGCGGGTGTGACGACGGTGATCTGGTTGGTCGTCCCGATGATCATCTGTGTCGCTTCCTTCATTGCAGGATCGCGCCCGCCGTAGGCGGCGAGCTTGCCGGACAGCTTGATCGTCGCGCCGGTGATGTTGGCGGCGAAATCGCCGTTGAAGGCGGCGTCGAGCTTCTCGCGCCCTTTCTCGAACGCCGCGGCCATGAAATGCGGCGCGCCTTCGAAGGTGACGTTGCACACCTTCCCGCTGCGGCTCCACTCGGCCTTGAGCACTTTGCCCTGCACGGTCACCGACGTGTCTTTTGCCGCCTCCAGGGCGGCCTTGTCGGTTACATCAATGACGGCCGTTTCCTGGGCATGGGCGACGGAACACAACGCCAGGGCCAGAAGAATCGATTTGATCTTTCGCATGCCCATCATAGTCCCGCGCGCCGGCTGCCGCGGCAACCCTCGGGCGGCCACGGACGATCAGGTATCGAAATACATGCAGAACTCGTACGGGTGCGGCCGCACGCGCAGGGCGTCGACTTCGTTCTCGCGCTTGTACTTGATCCAGTAATGCACCACGTCCGCGGTGAACACGTTGCCCTGGAGCAGAAAGTCGTGGTCATCCTCCAGCGCGTCGAGCGCTTCTTCCAACGATTCGGGCGCCGCGCCGATCCTGGCATGCTCTTCGGGCGTGAGGTCGTAGAGGTTGCGGTCGACCGGGTCGCCGGGGTCGATCTTGTTCTTAATGCCGTCGATCGCCGCCATCGTGATCGCGCTGAAGGCGAGGTACGGGTTGCTGCTGCAGTCAGGCGAGCGGAACTCCAGCCGCTTCGTGCTCGTCTTCTCCGAGTACATCGGGATGCGAATCGCGGCCGAGCGGTTGCGGCTGCTGTAGACGAGGTTGACCGGCGCTTCATACCCCGGCACGAGGCGCTTGTAGCTGTTCGTGGTCGGGTTGCAGAGGGCGCACAGCGCTTGCGCGTGCTTGAGGATCCCTCCGATGGCGAACAACCCCAGCTCGCTCAGCCCCGCGTAGCGATTGCCAGCAAAGAGCGGCTTGTCGTTCTTCCACAGCGAAAAGTGCACGTGCATCCCGCTGCCGTTGTCGCCGAACAGCGGCTTGGGCATGAACGTCACCACCTTCCCGTGCCGGGCGGCCACGTTCTTGGCGACGTACTTATATTGCATGACGTAGTCGGCCATCGTCACCAAATCCTGGTAACGCATGTCGATCTCGCACTGCCCGCCGGTCGCCACTTCGTGATGATGGGCCTCGACGGGGATGCCCATGTCCATCAGTTCTTTAACCATCTCGCTGCGGATGTTCTGCAACGTGTCCATCGGCGGGCACGGAAAATACCCTTCCTTCATCCGCACCTGGTAGCCGAGGTTATCCTTCGATTCCTCGCCCCGCCCCCACACGCCCTCGCGGCTGCCGACGTAGTACTTCGCAAAATTCGTCCCCTGGTCGTACCACGCATGATCGAAGACGAAAAATTCCAACTCCGGCCCGAACATCGCCGTATCGGCGATGCCGGTGGCACAGAGATATTCCACGCACTTTCGCCCGATGGACCGCGGATCGCGCGAGTATTCCTTCTTCGTGATCGGGTCGCGCACGTCGCAGATCAAAGACATCGTCGGGTGCGTCAGGAACGGGTCGATCCGCGCCGTGTCGGCAACCGGGATCAGCAGCATGTCCGACTCGTTGATCGCCTGCCACCCCCGCAGCGACGACCCGTCGAACCCGAACCCGTGCTCGAAGCTCTCCAACGTCAATTCACTGATCGGCAACGTCGTGTGCTGCCAAAGCCCTGGGAAATCCATGAACCGCAAATCGATGAACTGGATGCGCTTCTTCGTGATGAGTTCGAGAACGTGCTGGGGATTCATGGGCCGACGATCGTATCCGCGCCAGCAGATCGATCAAAACGGTCTTCGCCATGCCCCCGTCCCCAGGCGATTGCGATCAAAGGGCTCACCCCGTCACGCCGCCATCGGCGACGGCAGCGCCGCGCGGGGCGAGGGTGTGACGACAATCGACTCCACCACGCGCGTCGTCGCCCGCGTGCCGTGCGTCTCCGAAAGGTCCATCAGGCGATTCACGTCGTACTTCCCGCCGCTTATCAACGGCGATGCGTCGTGATTGATCTGCTCAAGATACCGGTCCCGCAGTTCCCGCGCCGTCGCGCACGTGCACACGGCCCCGATAAAATCCTGCCCCATTCCACCGGCACGCCAGGGCCGCATAAAATGCACGGATATGCCCCTGCAGTTCACGCCGCCATCGCCGTCGCCCGACCGTCCAACGCCATTGCTCGCCCGGTCGGGCAACGTGGCCGCCCGACCCTGAAACTTCATCGCCCGCCCTGCCGACGCCACCACCCGACCGCCCAACCCCGTCGCCCGACCGTCCGACGCCCCCGCCCGACCGGGAGAGCCGCCCGCCGGTCCTCGGGGGCTGATCCGTTATGATGCGAATGTGCGTCGCCGCCTGTTCACCCTCGCCGCCCTGCTGTCGCTCGTGCTGTGCGTGGCGGTGGCGGTGCTGTGGGTGCGGAGCTATTGGTCCGGGTATTACGTAAGTCGGCCCGACGGCCCCGCCACGCCGTATTACGCACGATTATGGATGCTCACCACCGGCCGGGTCTTGTACCTCGGGGAGCACATCGGGCCAGAGATTTGCTTTCCCCCGCCTGCGGCTTCGGGATCGATGGCGGCTTCGGGAATGATGGCGGGGCGATCGCACGCAGCATTATTTGCCATGATCGCCGAGGCTACGTTTAGGGAAGCGGACGGCCGGAAGCTGCTCGGCTTCGACTATCGCTCGACCCCGGGCTCGCGGCGGGTTGTTGGCCCGCTATGGCCGCTCGCACTCGCTTTGTCGATCCTGCCCGTGCTGTGGCTCCGCCGTCGCCTCTGGCACACGTTCCCAGCCGGGCACTGCGCGTCGTGCGGGTACGACTTGCGGGAGACGCCGCAGCGGTGTCCCGAATGCGGGCCGGAGGCGGTGGGGAGTCCGTAGGGTAGGGCCTGCCCCCGCACGGCACGCCGAGTACGCCGTATCGTGCCACCCGCCGTCCGCTTTACCCGGGTGGCACAGGCTCGTACGCGTGCCTGTGCGGAAGGACCTTTGTCAAGCACCGGAACGAGTACGTTCCTGTGCCACCCGCCCTTTTCTTCTCCAGGTAATTTGGTTTTCTCGACTCTGATGCGTCATCGATTCTTGGACTGCCGATCTTCGCGCGTTTCACCGGGCAGATGCAATACATTGGCGTCCGCAGCATTTCGGACGGCCTCTTTAAGGCGTGACCGGGATTCCTCCGTCGTTGCGTGTCGCAGTCGATTCTCCAACTTAAATTTGATCACATCACGCCCGTCGATAGTAATGATGACGCGGTAGATGAGCTTGTGCAGCTCGTCTGCAGCGATGCCTGCAGCATTCTGGTCGATTTTATCGATCAGGGGTTGAACAGACTTCCCGCCGATCCGTACCAACGCCTCGGCCGCAGGGTACTTACCAAACGGCGGCAGCGCGTCCACATCAAAGATGTCGCCCCGCGTCTCCAACGCCTCGATCAAGACAGGTATGCTTTCTTCTGCCCGAAGTGAGCCCAGAGCAAACATGACATAACACCGTTCAATGTCCGAGAGCTTTCCAGCGCTCATTGAATCGAGAAAGGCTTTGATGCGGGCTGCTCTTTCAGTAACTGATTCGAAAGCCATGTTCGCCATCGCTTTCTCCGCCTGCTGTCCAAAGCCATGCATGGGCCCAATTGTGAGCATAGCGGTCAAGGCCACCAAGAAACCTCTTCCGGTGGTGTACCGTCTTTCATTTCGCTTCATGGGAACTCCGGATAAACATGACCGTTTTCGTCCGGCAGATTCTGGGAACCCGTCCCGACGTTAACCCAAGTCTAGTAGGGTCGGCACCGCCCACCGCTTTAGGAAATGGTGGGCAGTGCCCACCCTACAAGACTCAGCGGGGTGGGAATGCCGTGTACACCACGCCATCCGTCCAGCGGATCGTCGGGCCGTAGCGATTGATTACTACATTGATCTCCCCCGTCGGAAGGCGTAACAGCTTGCCCTCGTTCGTATCCTTCACAATCCACTCCCTTTCGGTGCGCCCCACGGTGACCACATGCACCATCCCGCCCGGTGGATGGATGCCGGCCATAAAAAGCGCGTCCTCGTCAGCCAGCCGCTTGATCAGGTGATCCGGGACCGCCCCAGTTGACGGAAAAAACTCGCCCCAAAACGATTGCCGCGCCCGGACGAAGAACGGGTCCATTGAGACCGAGTGTAGTGCTAATATCCGCGCCGACCACGGCAGGTTATCCCGGTACGTGCTGGCGTGATGAGTGAACTCCGCCTCGGCCCCGTGCCCCCGCAGCCGCATCCCAAAGTGCTCGCAATAGGCCTCGAACGGATCGAAGTATTCCGAACCGCAAAAGTAATTACAGATCACCGCATACGCCGCCATCCCACACGCGTTGCCGGACTGTCGGAAGGTAGCGTTGAGCTTGTCAGGGAATTGCACCATGGAAGGATAAGTCCGTAGGGTGAGGCCTGCCCCACCATCGCCGTCATTTCACCGCGTCAACGGTGGGGCAAGCCCCACCCTACATTCAATCATCCAGTTCCGCGCCGGGGACGTCGGGCAGTCGCGGGGATTCGCGGCCGTCGCAGACGCACCGCCAGTCGCCGGGCATGTCGCCCGCTGCGACGGCGCGGCCGAAGCTGCTCCACGGCCAGTCGTGCGGGCAGCGGCACAGGCCGTGCTTGACCGGGTTCGCGTAGACGTATTCGCGGCAACGAACCAGGTCGTCGTCGCCCCGCACCGCGTGTTCCCAGAACCGCTTCTGCCACACGCCGCGGTAGCCCTGCGCGTCGCGGGATGCGGACTGATCCGCCTCCGCCCCGCCGTCGGCCAGCCAGCGACGCGTGAAGCCGGTCTTGAGCCGCGACACGCGGGCGGAGAAGTCCGCGTCGCCGTCGGGCAGCCGGATCAACAGGTGCAGGTGGTCGGGCAGCAGGACGAGGTCGATCAGGTCGAACGGCTCGACGGATCGCACCGCCCGCATCGACTCGCGCAGGCAACCCCGCGCCCGCTCGTCGAGAAACAGTCGCGTCCGCCGGTGCGTGACGAGCGTCAGAAAGAACGTCCCGCCCTCGATCTCCGCCCGCCGGTACTGCGGCATCGGCGCAGGATAAACCCCCGCCCCGCGCCCCGCCAGCCACCCCCGTAGGGTGGGGCCCGCCCCACTGTTCACGCGGCCACGCCGAACGGGAATGGTGGGGCAGGCCCCACCCTACATGGCTTTACCCGGGTGGCACAGGCTCGTACGCGTGCCTGTGCGGAAGGACCTTTGTCAAGCACAGGAATGCGTACGTTCCTGTGACACCCGCCTTACAAACACCGCCCGTCAGCGATACAATCGTTGTCGAAAGGAAACGCCATGGCCGACCAAAACAAGCCTGAAAAACCCGAGAAGCCCGAAAAACCCGAGAAGCCCGAGAAACCTGAGAAGCCCGACAAACCCGACAAGCCCGTCCGGCCACCCCCGGACCGTGGTGTGGCATGACCGTCCCGTGGTGGAAGCAGCCTGCAAATGCAGGCGTGCTTGAGAATGAGATCGCTGGCCTTGAAGCGATGAGCGGGAAAGTTACGCGCAAGACCGACGCGTTTGCACAGGGCGTAGCGTGGCTATTATTCGAGGGCACCATCGCCGGGCGCGCGTGGCGTCTGGAGATCGTCTATCCGGACAACTATCCTTGGTTTCGCCCTGAGTTCATCGCTTCAGACGAGAGTTTCGACCACCACCAGAACCCATACGCGAAGAACCTATGCCTTATGGAGCGTACGGCGGGTGCGTGGGATCCGAGTTGGAACGCCGCACGGCTGCTCGACGAGCGCCTAGCGGACCTGCTCGCGACGGCAACGGCGGCTCCACCCACCACGGCGGCCCTTGAGGTTCCGCAGGCAGAGCCGCTTGGAGAGTTCCTTGCTTACAACCGCCAAGCGGTGGTGTTTGTCGAGTCGGGATATACGCTGCCCCCGTACGTGACGCACGGAATGTTCACACTCAGAGGGGGCTTTCAGATGACTGAGGATGGCATCGTGTTGCGTGCGGAACTGAAAGAGGTCCGCGGTGCCGACGGGCAGCGCTTGTCCACCTCCTCTAGGAGTTGGCCGGTACTTCGAGGAGAAATGCAGGGGGCGTGGTTAAAGGTTGCAGAACGCCCAGAGAAGAACGACGCCCAAGGCTTCCTCAGGCTCGCGCGTCAATCCGACGTACCGAACAACAGGCGGGCAAGGTTCACGCAAGGGAATGAGAGTTGGGACGTGGAGGTCTGGGGCTTTGTGCTCCCATCCGAGACGGGACCTCGAACGAGTGGTGTGGAGTGGGCGTTCGCGTATGAAGGACAGCCACACAGTGGTGACCGCAATCAGAACAAGAGAACCCGCGAGAAGAGACGCAAGTGAGCAAAAAACAAGGAGCTCTTGCCCGTGGCTATTCCGTCGCTGAGAGCGACTACTTCGACCGCATTCCTGAACTGCGCCCTCTGCGTACCAAACGAGTCTTGATCGTCGGCCTTGGATCAATTGGCGCGCCCGCATCTATGGAACTGGCACGAGCGGGTATAGCGCACCTTGACCTCGTCGATGCCGATATCGTTGATCCAGCGGGAACCGTGCGGTGGCCGTTCGGAGCTTCCGCGGCGGGATCGTCGAAGGCACACTTTCTCGCGCACCAAATTACGACCGACTACCCCTATTCAAGCGCTGAACCTCATCACCTGCAGCTGGGACGGGCAAGGAGGGACGTTTACGCACCGTCAGACGTGGACATGTTGGAAGAGCGCTTACAGCAGTGCGATCTCGTGCTGGACGCCACGGCGGACAGTGGTGTCAACGAGTACCTTGCTCATATGACGCGAGCCGCGGCAAAGTCCCACTTGGTTGTTGAAGGTACCGCCGGCGGCTGGGGGGGCCACGCATTCTTTGCTGCCGGTAGCCCCAATGCAGCGTGCCTAAGGTGCTACGAACTGGCACGGCTTGCCGGCCGAGCACCCAAACCGCCGCAGGCGCCCGAAGGACCCGCCGCGATCCAACCGCGTGGATGTGGAGATCGCACCTTTAGAGCCGCTGGCTTCGATATGCTGCAGGTGGCTCTGTGCGCAGTCCGGCTTGCCGTCGCCAAACTGTGCGGTGGTGAGGGTTCGAGTTATCCTGGCACGTCGTTCAATTTGATCAACCTATCCCTGCGTCAGGCTGGTGGCGAGTTCTCACTACCAGTGTTCGAGGGCCTTGAGATTCCACAGGACCCAGAGTGCAGTTTATGCCGCAGACATCGTGCTTCTACTGGCTGAGCAGCGAAGTATGGGGCCAGATCGCTGAGGAAGTCTCACACCGCTATCCGCTCGAGACGGGTGGAGTGCTTTTGGGCTATTGGAGTGCGCGCGAAGAACCTGTCATCACGGAGATGATCGGACCCGGTCCAAAGGCATACCACGGCCGCTATCGATTTGAACCAGATTATCGTCATCACGAAACTGAAATTAACCGCCGCATCGCGGCCTGCTCGCACCGCCTGTCGTACCTTGGTGATTGGCATTCTCATCCGGGCGGGCATGCAACTCTGAGCCCCCGCGACAAGAGAACACTACGCCGCATCGCCCGACATAAGCCTGCGCAAGTAGCGCGGCCCATCATGGCGATTATTGCTACCGACGGAATCTGCGTCTGGCAGTATGTGCGGACGATCCGGCGAGTCTGGAGACGCATTATCGCGGTCGAAAGACTTGAGTGCGCCGACTAATCAAAGCACGACACATATACTTCACATCTTCTGAACGTGCTCCTCGTCCAGAATCTCCTGAACTGTCAGGAGTTTGATGATTCGGCCGGTGCGTTTGTGGAAGGCGGCGCATTCTTGTTCGGCGTCGCGGGTGTAGCCGAAGGAGACGAAGAAGCCGCGTTGGCGGCCGCCTTCGCCTTCGCGGTCCATGACGGCCTCGAAGGCGTCGATGTCGGGGCGGCCGACCTTGTCGGTCTGCTTCACCTGGATCGGGAACCAGTCGTCAGAGAACAGCCCGCCCTCGCTCGGCTTCGTGCCGACGGGGAAGATGCGGCCGTCCCCGCTCATGTCGCCGACCTGCACGGGGTTGGAGAGGCTTCTTTGCATAAGACGTTTCTATGATTCCTACGATGGAACAGATGATGCCGTCTTCTTCAAAAAACGTTGTTCCGAGACTATTCGATTCTCTGGCTTCCCATGGAACGTTGCCATGCCAGCCATGTCGATGCAATTGTTGCTCACGCGAAAGACATAGGTTCCCGAATCGAAATCCCGGTCCTGCTTATCGTCAAACAAAAGAGTGACTTGTTCGCCAGCGATACGACCCATGTAGGAGAAACGACGATCGCAGGGCCGTCCCTCTCTCGTTAAGAACCTACGACCCGATCCTGAGACTCGACTACCAGTCTGACGGAGCGTGAGTTCACCAATGTGACGGAGGGAGTCCTGTCGGATTTCGTGTATTTCCCAAACGCCTTCGATGCGGATCCCTTTGTATAGCAATCTGTCTGCTACGTGCGGCCAGACGACTTTGGCTCCAAGCCAGATAAGTGGCGCGGCAACGATGCTGGTAATGACGCCGACCACAAAATTCAGCATTCATGTGCCCTCAGAGGGGTTAGCTCGGACGCACCGCGGGCGCATGTAGTCGATGTAGGCCTGCGTGCTGGCATGGCGGTCCTCGAACGCCCGCTTCTCCTTCGTCTCGCCCCAGAAGACTTCGTCGTTGCGGTTGGAGTTGAACTGCTGGTCGATGTAGATCAAGTCCACGCACGCGTCGGGCAGCTTGGCGAGTTGCTCGAGGTTGTCGCCGCAGTAGCCGACGCGGGTGTCGAGCAGGGCCGAGGGGCGGCCCCCCGGCCCGGGGCGGGCGGGGGACGCGGGTCCGGGGGCGACGGACGGCGGGCGGGTGGCCTTCTTCCCCATGGCCGCACACTACCCTAACGCCGCGGACGCAACGACTTTCGTAGTCGGGCGGGATAGGCGGGCGCGGGGTGCCGGTGACGCGGTCGTGGGGGCCGCGGGGGTGAGGGCCTTGGCGTGGATGACCTTGCGATCGTCGTCGGGATCGGCGTCCGC
>DASVSS010000354.1:0-8501 GCA_036387945.1 Tepidisphaeraceae bacterium
CCGCCACGCCCTGCGGGGTGATCTCCACGATCGGACGGCGCATGCCGTCGGGGTCGCGCTGGCGGGCGAGGCCGGATTCGATCACGCGGTGGATCATGCGCATGACCGCCTTGGCCCCGTGGAGCTTGAGCAGCCCGAAGACGCTGAGCTGGTCGAGCCGCCACTTGCTCATGCGCTCGCCCGGCACGCCGGCGAGGGTGTCGGCCAGGATGCCGATGCCGAACCGGCCGTTGAGCCGCGCGATCGCCGAGAGGATCTGCCGCACGGCCAGCGTCGTCTCGGGCGTGACGTCGCCCTGCTGCAGGTCGCCGCGGCAGACGTCGCAGTTGCAGTCGCTGATCGACTGCTCGTCGCCGAAGTAATCGAGAATCTGCTGCCGCCGGCAGCGGGCGAAACGGGCGTAGCGCGTCACGAGATCGAGCTTGGCGGTGGCGTGGCTCTTGATCTCAGCGATGCGCGCCGGGTCGGCGGTCACGTCACCGCGGCCGAGCTTGTCGATGAAGTATTCCTGCGTCAATCGGTCGGCGAAGTGGTAGATCAGCACGCAGCGGCTGACGTCGCCGTCACGCCCGGCGCGGCCGGCTTCCTGGTAGTAGGCCTCGAGCGTGCCGGGCACGTCGTGATGGACGACCAGCCGCACGTCGGGCTTGTTGATGCCCATGCCAAAGGCGTTCGTCGCCACGGCGACCGCGCCGGGCGTGCGCATGAACCGCTCCTGCTGCTGCGTGCGGTCGGCGGAATCCATGCCGGCGTGATAGCCGACGACGAGGCGCGGTCGCAGCTCGTCGGCGAGTTCTTCGCTCAGCCAGTCGACGGTCTTGCGCGTGCTGCAGTAGATGATCGCGCTGCCCGGCTCGTCGGCGAGAAGCTGCTTGATGAGCACCTCCTTGTCGCTGGCGCGGTCGAGGCAGCGGGCCTCGTACTTCAAGTTCGGGCGGTCGAAGCCGGTGACGACCACGTCGGGCGTCTGCAGCCCGAGGATATGAATGATGTCCTCGCGCACGTCGTCGGTGGCGGTGGCGGTCAGGGCGACGCACGGCGGGTTGCCGAGGCGCCGGCGGACGTCGCCGAGGCGGCTGTACTCGGGGCGGAAGTCGTGGCCCCACTGGCTGATGCAGTGCGCCTCGTCGACCGCCATCCGCGCGATGCCGAGGCGCTCGATCTCGTCAAAGAATCCGCCGCTGAAGAACCGCTCCGGGGCGACGTAAAGCAGTCGCAATTCGCCGTCACGGGCCCATTGCATCACTTCGCGCTGGTCGGCGGACGACTGGCTGCTGTTGAGATACGCCGAGTGAATGCCGCGCTCGCGCAGCTGGGCGACCTGGTCTTCCATGAGCGAAATCAGCGGGCTGACGACGAGCGTCAATCCCCCGCCGACGACGGCGGGCAACTGATAGCAAAGCGATTTGCCCGCCCCCGTGGGCATCACGCACATGACATCGCGATTGGCGAGCACGGCCTCGATCACTTCACGCTGCATCCGGCGGAAATCGGTGAGGCCGAAGCGCTCGTGCAGGATGTCGTCGATCGTTTGCGTCATGCGCGGGCGGTTGTCGTCCTTGAGCCGGCATTCTACTGCTGCCAGTGGTCCACGGGCAGGGCGCGGTCACGAGCCTCTACAGGAAGTACGGCCAGCGGCGGCATTGGTTCGCCGGCGCGAGCGACCGGAATCGCCGCCAGCGGTGCGGCGTGCGCGTCGGCATTGCCGGGGCGGGCGAGCACTTCGAAGGCATGGAAATTGTCGATCCGCACGAAGCGGTTCACCGCGTCGACCACGACGGCGAGATCGCGCTCCGGCAGGCCCACGAACGCGCGCACCGTCCCGCCGCGCTTGAGCAACAGCGCCAGGGAACTCGACCCCGGCACCACCTCGCGGCCGCCGCCAAGCTCCGCCGCTCGCACGTCGGCGCAGGCGAGCGCGTGCTCGGGGGGAATCTGCTCGGGCGTCAGGACGTGGATCAGCCCGTTCTCGATCGTCAGTCGCCGCGGCTGACGGTACCGCCGCAGGGCCAGCACGATCACCCCCGACGTGGCCAGCAACAGCATCAGGCAGAGGATGACCTGCGTCCATGCTTCGGCAAGATCGCCGCGCCCGTCCCGCTTCAGGGCGTCGACGAGCCAGCTGATCGAGTTCACATTCATGTACCCGAGGCCGGCAAGCAACACTCCGCCGACGATCACCAACCGCCCCACCGGCGGCGTCGCCGCCTGGCAGCGCAGGAAATCGGCCCCTTCTTCGATCGTGAGCGAAGGATAGGCGACGTGGCTGACGGACTCCGCAGGCATGAACGCCATTATACCGCTGGGCCGAATAACGTGTGGGGGCGGCGTGTGGCATGCAATCATGGCCGGACGCCGTTTCCGCGTGGCTTGCGCCTGGGAAAAACGGACCGGACCGCCAGCGATTCAATGCTCCGCCGCCCACTGGCCGAACCGCGTTACCGCGTCGGCCGACACGCTCGGCTGGGCATCGGCTAGGACGTCGTCGAGGATTTTCGGAGTGATCTCGGCGGTCGCCTCGCCGGCGACGGATTTCAGAAACGGGATCACCGCGGCGCGGTCGCACACGTACTTGATGTCGGCCCCGCTGTAGCCGCCCAGCCGGGCGGCCAGGGCGTCGAGATCGACGGCGTCGGCGAGGGGGCGGTTCTTGAGATACAACTCGAGCAGCCGCACGCGCGCCGGGGCGTCTGGCAGCGGGACGTAGACTTTCTGGTCGAACCGCCCCGGCCGCAAAACCGCGGGATCGAGTTGCCACGGCACGTTCGTCGCGCCGAGGAACAGCACCGCGGATTTGCCGCGCCCGCCGAAGCCTTCCATGCCTTGGAGGATCTGCGGCACGACGCGCTGCATCACGCTGCCGCCGTCGTCGCGGCGCGCGGGGACGAGGGCTTCGATCTCGTCGATGAAGATCACCGCGCGCTCTTCGCCGGCGGCGGCGTCGAAGAGTTTTTTGATGTTCTGCTCGGCTTCGCCGACCCACTTGCTCAGCAGGTCCGCGGCACTGACGGTGTAGAACGTGGCGTCGAGCTCACCGGCGGTGGCGCGGGCCAGGAGCGTTTTGCCCGTGCCCGGCGGGCCGTAGAGCAGCACCCCCCCGCCGCCGCGCACGCCGAACTTTTCGGCCAGTTCCGGGTGGGCGAACGGCAGGATCATTTTCAGGCGGATTTCTTCTTTCACATCGCTCAGCCCGGCGACGTCGTCGAAACCGACGGTGGGCCGTTCCTTCACCACCCACTGCTCGGCGCTGGTGGCGGGCTCGGCCGATTCGTTGTTGCCCGCCGCCGTGGCCGTGCGCCGTGCCTGGGACGCCGGGCGGCGCGCCTGCCGGGCGGCGTCGCAATCCTTCGCCAGTTCGAGCAATCGTTGGGCCGTATCCCGCCGGCTCTGCACGAGCGGCTGCGAGTCGGCGGACTTGCTCAGATCGAGCATCGCGCGGGCGGCTTCGAGCAGGTAGATCTTCGCACTCTCCCACTGCCCCGCCCGCCGCGCGTCGAGGCCGCGCTGTTTGTAACGCTCGAAGGTGTCGAAGGAAGTGGGCATGGGGAGGGGGGAAGTTAGGGGTTAGGGGTTAGGGGTTAGGGGTTAGGGGAACTCTAATCCTCTTCTCGTCTGATGTATTTCTTCGACTCCAAACCTCAAACTCCAAACTCCAAACTGTCCCTCCAAACTATTTCTCCCCCGCCGCTTCTGCCATCCGCGCGGTGACGAGCATGTAGAGCAGCATCGCCAGAACGATCACCAGCGCCACGCGCAGGTTGGCCGTGAACTGCACGAACAGGAGAGTGAACGCCGCGGCGGTGATGGCCAAGAGCAGGGCCCAGGCGAGCAGTCGTTTGACCGACCGGCCTTTGCCGCCGCTGACGATCTCCATACCGCCGGCCGGGCCGTCGCGGGCGGCCTGCTGTTTGAGCATCGCGCGGTAGCGCGCGATGTCGCGGGCGTCGATCGGCCGGTCGGCAAAATCGTCGCCGGCCGAAGGACGAAATTGGGACGACGGGGCGGGCATCGGGCCGGTCATTATAGCCCCGCCCCGTCGGGCCGATCGGCGCGGTTCACCGGGCGTTAACTGAGCGCCTCCTCCGGTTCCGCCCCCGGCGGGGGAGGTTAGATGGGGACAGTCTTCACCATGCAACCGCGGCGTGCCGATGCCATAGAACCAAACCCCTCTCCCGGTACTCCGGGAGAGGGTAGGGAGAGGGCCCGGAGCGTCTAGGCGTTTGAAAGCGATGAGGCATCCGCCGGCCCCCACCTAACCTCCCCCGCAGGGGAGGGACCAGACTGGATGCCGGCAATTTGTTGTGATGAGGCCGCCGGCCCTGGTCACACGAGTTCCATCGCAAACGGCGTCAGGTTTTCGACGCCCGTGGCGGTGACGCGGTATTGGTTTTCGAGTCGGATCCCGCTACGGATGGTGTCGGTGTAGATGCCCGGTTCGCAGGTAAAGATTTCACCTTCCAGAAGCGTGTCGTCCCAGTTGGGGTTCAGGTGCGGGTACTCGTGGGCTTCGAGGCCGACGCCGTGGCCGAGGTGGTGGTGCTGGGGGCGGCCGAAGCGGGCGCGGAAGTGCGCGTCGATTGCGTCATAGATGTCGCGGCAGCGGACGCCGGGCCTGGCCATCGCTTCGACGATCGGGAAGACGTCGACGGTATTCTGCCATGCCGATTGCTGGGCGTCGGTGGGTTTGCGATCGACGCACACGACGCGGGCGTTGTCGGCGAAGTAGCCGCGAAACGCCGGGCCGAGGTCGAGTACGTACAGCTCGCCGGCTTCGGCGAGGCGGTTGTTGCGCGGCGGCCCGCCGCCCGCGCCGCAGGCAAAATCGTTGCCGAGCTGCGCCGACAGCGGCTCGCCGAGCGCGTGCACCGCGGCGGCGGCAAGCTCGTTGTAGACGAGGATTTCCGGCACGCCCGGGGCGATCAGGGCCCGCGCCCGCTGGTGCATCGCCCGCGTAGCGCCGATCGCGCGGCGCATGATCTCCAACTCGTCTGCGTCTTTGACGCGGCGCTGCTGCCACAGCACCTGCTCGATCGCCGCGTACTCGCGGCCGGGGCGTGCCTGCAGCAGCGCGGCAGCGACGGCGCTGGAGTCGTAACCGACCCGTCTGGCGTCGCCGAGCAGGTCGGCGATCAGCGGGGCCAGCGTCTGCGGCTGGTCCTGGCGCAGCGTGGCCCCGAGATTGGCTGGGTAACTGCGCACGTCATCGGCGGCAACGTTCTTCGCCGGGGTGTTGGCGCAGATGAGCGTGGCATGGCCGTCGCGCAAGACAAGGGCCGGCGCGTGCCGCCACGCCGGCAGGTGGGCCGTGAGATAGTAAACATGGTGCGGCTGCGTGATTACGACGGCGTCGAGATGCAGGTCCTCGACCGCTTGAAGCAAACGCCCCTGGCGGGCCTTAGCGAGAAGGGAGTCGAGCATAAGACGTATAGTAGCGCCCCCGCGACGGGGCCGATGCCGTGTCGCGCTATCAGCGCCGATCCTCCCCCGTACTCGGGGGAGGGCAGGGAGGGGCGGATGATGACGCCTCATCGCACGAAGCGCCTCTCTGGTTCCTCCCCCTCCGGGGGAGGAACCGGAGCGTGGCGATTCGTTGCAATGACGCGTTCGTCGCCACCCCCTCCCTGCCCTCCCCCGGGTACGGGGGAGGAGACGCACTTCGTCGCGGCGCGCGGGCAAAAGCGATTAGCCCATCAGCGACGCCAGGTCGCGTTCGCTGGCTTCGCCGCTGATGAACTGCTTCACGATTGCGTCGTCGCTTTTGCGGATTTCTTCCGGCGAGCCGTCGAAGCGGATTTTCCCTTTTTCCAGCAGGATCAGTCGGTCGGCGACTTTGAAGGCCGAGTTCATGTCGTGGGTGACGACGATGCTTGTGATTCCCAGCTCGCGCTGGAGCTTGAGGATCAGCTCGTTGATGACATCGCTGCGGATGGGATCGAGGCCGGTGGTCGGCTCGTCGTACAGGACGACGCGCGGGTTCATCGCGATCGCCCGGGCCAGGGCCACGCGCTTGCGCTGTCCGCCGCTGAGTTCGGCGGGCATTTTCAGGCCCACGTCCGGCAGGCCGACCATTTCGAGCTTTTCCTGGGCGATCTTCTGCGCCTCTTCGCGCTTCTTATCGCTGTGCTCGAGGATAGGGAAAGCGATGTTCTGGAGATTGTTGAGGCTGTCGAACAAGGCCCCCATCTGGAACAGGAACCCGAAGTTCTGCCGCACGATGTCGAGCTCGCGGGCGTTCATTCGGTCGATGCGCTTGTCGTCGAAGTAGACGCGCCCGCGGTCGGGCCGCAGCAGGCCGACGATGTGCTTGAGCAGCACGCTCTTGCCCGTGCCGCTGGGGCCGAGGATGACGAGAGTTTTGCCTTCCTCGACGTCGATCGACACGTCGTCGAGGACCAGCAGCTTGCCGAACCGCTTGTGCAGATTTTTGAGCGAGATGATGGCCATGCGACGGGGCTTTGGAGGCGGGGCTTTAGAACAGACTCAGGTTCCCGTAGATCGCGCCGTAGAGGTCCTGGAGGAGCTTGGCGAAGAAGAAGTTGAGCACCATGATCGCCAGGAAGCTGGTGACGAAGCTTTCGGTGCACGCGCGCCCCACGCCGCTGGCGCCGGCGCCGCAGGTGAAGCCTTTGTAACAGGCGATGAGCCCGATGGCGGCGCCGAAGAAAACGCTCTTGGCGATGCCTTCGAAGATCTGCCAGTTGCC
This sequence comes from Tepidisphaeraceae bacterium, assembly GCA_036387945.1. Taxonomy (GTDB): domain Bacteria; phylum Planctomycetota; class Phycisphaerae; order Tepidisphaerales; family Tepidisphaeraceae; genus DASVSS01. Next base: position 6,704 of record DASVSS010000354.1, read on the forward strand.
GATAGCCTGGGCGCTGTAGCGCCAGTACGGGTAGGACGGCACGCCCAGCGCCCGCACGGCCACCGCGTACCCGCCGAGCACGCCGAGCAAGTCGGAATAGATGGTGAGGATCGGCGTCAGCAGCACACACGCGATGAAGCGCGGCACGACAAGATAACGCACGGGATCGGCGCCCATCACGCGCAGGGCGTCGAGCTGCTCGGTGACGTTCATCGTCCCCAGCTCGGCGGTCAGCGCCCCGCCGATCCGGCCGGCGAGCATGACCGCCGCCAGCACCGGGCCGATCTGCTTGACGACGCTGAGGTTGATGATCGAGCCCATGCGCTCTTCCTGCCCCAGCGCCTTGAACTGGTTGTACGACTCGATCGCCATCACCATACCGATGAACGCCCCGGTGACGGCAATCACCGGCACGCTTTTGACGCCCACGTCGTACATCTGCGGCAGTACGAGCTTCCATGTGCGGACGCGGAAGAACGTGGTGACCGTCGACCGCAGACTGACGGCGACGAAGACGAAAAAATCGCCGAACACCGCGAGCGTGTTGTTCGTGCTGCGGCCGATGTTTTCGATCAGGGCAAGGGGCATGCGGAAGGCGGGATAGTAGCGACGAGTGGGCCAGTCGGCGAGTCGGCCGCGTGCTGGCGGTGGCTTTGCGCGCCGGCAACCGCTGCCTCCCCCCCGCGCAGGCGGCCAATCTCTCGCACTACGGCCGCGCATTTGTGGTCCCTCCCTTGCGGGGGAGGTTAGGCGGGGGCGGGCGGGTGCCTCATCGGAATCAAGCGCCTAGACGCTCGGCCCTTTCCCTACCCTCTCCCGGAGTACCGGGCGAGGGGTTTGCTTCTATGGCGTCAGCGAGCCGTGATTGCATGCCGCACGCCTGACCTCCCCCGCAGGGGAACCGGATGGCCTACCGCTGCGCGCCCGCCGGTGGTTCGCCGGGGCGGCCGAAGTTGGGGGTGCCGTCGGGGTTCCAGGCGAACGGCTGCACGCGCGTGTGGCGGTCGCCGTTTTTCAGCGGGTCGCCGATGACTTTTTCGTAGTCGCGCGCGTGGTAGGCGATCACGTCGGTCTTGCCGTCGGGCGTGGTGGTGAAGCTGTTGTGGCCGGGGCCGTACTGGCTCGTGCGGTCGTTGCTGATGAAGACCGCCTCCGGGGATTTGCGCCACGATGCCGGGTCGAGCAGGTCGGCGTTTTCGTCGGCGGTGAGCAGGCCCATGGCGTAGTCACCGTCGGTGCGGTTGGCCGAATAGGTCATGAAAATCCGCCCGTTGCGCACGATCACGGCCGGGCCTTCATTGACCTTGAGCGATTTCGTTTCCCACGGCAGTTCCGCACGGGTCAGGCGCACGGGCGCGCCGGTGATCGTCAGCGGCGAGTCCATCTTTGCCAGGAAAATATCGGAGTTGTGCCGCACGGCCGGGTCGCGCTGGGCCCACGCGAGGTACCGCACGCCGCGGTGGACGAACGTGGTGGCGTCGAGGCTGAACGATTCCCACTGCGTCTTGATCGTGCCGCGCTCGGTCCAGTCGCCTTCGAGGGGGTTGGCGCTGGCGTTCTCGAGAACGTACATGCGGATGTTCCAGATCCGCCGCGACTCGCCGGCCGCGAAGTAGACGTACCACTTGCCGTCGATGTAGTGGATTTCCGGGGCCCAGATGTGCGCCCCCATCGGCCCTTCGGCGTGCTTTCGCCAGATGACTTTTTCTTCCGCCGTCGCCAGGCCTTCGATCGTTTCGGCGCGGCGGAGAATGATCGAGTCGAACGCCGGCACGCTGGCGGTGAAGTAGTAGAAGCC
>DASVSS010000355.1:0-2408 GCA_036387945.1 Tepidisphaeraceae bacterium
AGCGCCAGCAGCTCGTCCTCCAGCCGCTGGTACCCCATCTCCAGCGCTTCGGCCCATAACAGCGCGAACGCCCCGTCGCGGCGACGCAGCTGGTACGCTCCCGTCGCCGAAAGTCCCGCCGCCTCGGCCGACCGACGGACATGGCCGCACGCCGCCAGCGTATTGAGGAAGACCTGCCGGCGCGCCTTGGTCCACCCGTCCTTGGGCGGCTTGCGCGATTGCGGCCGCCGCGACTTCGTCCCGTTCCCGTCCCTCATGTCCCCTCCCCTCCGGACGCGACGCCGTCGCGCCCCCGTCCCGCCCCGTGCGGATGCCGCACGCGCCGGACGACGACGCGACCCCGCCGCGACGCGCTTCCCGTTACCGATGTCGTTATTCGCCGATCCGGCCGGCCGCCCTCCGCGACCCGCAATTCTTGGCGTTTATGCACTTTACAAACCCATGCCGTCCCGGTAGGTAGGTCGGCATAGGAGCAGTGCACCATGTCGGTTCTTTCCAGCCCCCACTTTCACGACGAAGCCAAGGCCTTCGCGTACCTGGAAAGCATCGTTTGGGCCGGTGGCGTGGTCTGCCCGCATTGCGGCGTCGTCGGCGCTCGCGTGTACGACCTGTCGGGTGTCCGCGGTAAGCCTTCCGTCAAGAACCCGGAAGGCGCGCTCCGCTACGGCCTGAAGAAGTGCGGTGAGTGCCGCAAGCAGTTCACCGTCAAGGTCGGCACCGTGTTCGAACACGCCCGTATGCCGCTCCACAAGATGCTTCAGGCCGTCCACCTGATCGCGTCGAGCAAGAAGGGCATCAGTGCCCACCAGCTCTCCCGCGTCCTAGAGGTCCAGTACAAGTCCGCGTGGTTCCTGGCGCACCGCATCCGTGAAGCCATGCGCTCCGGCGACACCGGCTTCTTCGGCACTGGCGGCGGCGTGGTCGAGATCGACGAGACCTTCATCGGCCGTGAGCCGGGCATGGAGGTCAAGCAGGGCGGTCATCACAAGATGAAGGTTCTGGCGCTGGTGGACCGCGACACGGGCCGCTCGCGCGCCATGGTGGTGGACAGCCTCCGCCCGGCGGACCTCGCCCCCATCATGTACCACAACCTCGCTCGCGAGGCCCGGCTGATGACGGACGAAGCGTCGCACTACAGCGCCTTCTCGCTCCGCTTCGGCGGTCATGCCCGCGTGAAGCACCGCGCCGGTGAGTACGTGAACCTTCAGGATCGCACGATCCACACCAACACGATCGAAGGCTACTTCTCGATATTCAAGCGCGGCATGAAGGGCGTGTACCAGCATTGCGCCAAGAAGCACCTTCACCGCTACCTCGCGGAGTTCGACTTCCGGTACAGCTACCGCATCGCCAATGGCTTCGACGACCGCGCCCGCGCTGTTGAGGGGCTGAAGGGCATCGTCGGCCGTCGACTGACCTATCGCAGGCCTGACCTCAACGTCTGATCCGAAGCCGGAAAAAGCCGGCGGTCGCGTCCGTTCGCGATGGCGGACGAAGCCGCATCGAAGGCTAGGGATTCACAAAAAAGGGCGGCGGTGCTATGAACACCGCCGCCAGTTGACAGCATACCGATTTGGCCCACTTCGAAGCCGCCAGCCCGGACCAGGGGCTAGGCGGCTTCTCTATTTCGCCCGCGCCGCGTCCGTGAGCGTGACAGCGGCTAGAGCGACTCTCCTGAGCATCATCTTCTCACCTCCTAGTCGCCATCTAACCGCGATTCGATCCTGGCACAAGTGGAATAATCCAAACGCCGTTGACGGTTGGTGCCAAACGCCTTAGGTCGAAGAAACAGGAGGAACAATCCATGGTGGACCGCAGCCCGAATTACCCGTCGTTGTCGCTTGGCGAGGCAGTCGAGGCAATCAAGAAGGTGCACACGGCGGAAGGGCGCTCAAAGGCTCCACGGCTGTCGATCGTCAAGCCGCTCGGCTATACCAGCATCAACGGCCGCTCGTTGAGCATCCTAGGGGCTCTGAAGGCGTACGGTCTGATAGAGGGACGGGGAGACGAGCTACGCATCTCCCAAGAAGGCTTCATCTTAGCGAATGCCCCGCCCGAGAGCGTTGAGTATCGAGAGGCCTTGCTGGCGAGCTTTCGCGCACCCTCGGCGTTCCAGCGCTTCACAGAGGAGGATGACCAGGCAAGCGCCGAAACGCTCAAATGGAAGCTGCAAAAAGGTGGTTTTCAGGCCGACTCTGCGGAACGGTTGGTGCGTGTCTATCGCGAGAGCCGCGAGCTTGTAAACGCCACTGGAGGCGAGTATGAAGCTCCTGCTTCGGAAGATGTGCCGCAGGCCGAAGCGCCGACGCTGTCGTCGTCCTTCAAGCGCTTGAACGACGCTTTAGGGGCCGCTGTAGAGGTCGGGAAAGCACCAGCGCAGGCCGCCGGCACGCAGTTGGAATTGGGTA
>DASVSS010000356.1:0-46520 GCA_036387945.1 Tepidisphaeraceae bacterium
AGCGCCACGCGGGCCCTGGTGAACTGTCTGCGCCCCCACTGCGAGATCGTCGAAGCCGCCAACATCGACCAGGGCATCGACGAGCTGCGCCGCCAGCATTTCACGGCGATTTTTTCCGACGCCGACGATTTCCTGCCGCTCGAACGCGCCCTCGTCGGCCAGCAGGCGTCGCTCATCCTCAACACCATCGGCGAAGGCATCTGCCTCGTCGACGGCCACGGTCATTGCAACTGGATGAACAAGAAGATGCTCGCCTGGCCTGGCCGCGTGCACGAGAAGGTGCGGCGGACGTGCGTCGAGGCGTTCAACCTCTTTGCCAACCAGTTCAGCAACCAGCCGCCCGATCCCGCCTCGCCCGTCCCTTCCCGTTCCAAGCGCTACACGCTCAATCTTGATGACCAGCAGTTCATGGAAATGATCTGCTCGCCGATCGTCAGCCCGAGCGGGTCGGTCGTGCAGGTCGTAGCGGTCGTATGGGACGCGACCAGCCAGCGCCGCCTTCAGCAGAAGATCGACGCCATCGACAAAGCCGGCAGCGAACTCGTCCGTCTCGACGCCGACCTGGTACTGACGAAGAACGTCGCCGAGCGATTGAAGCTGCTGGAGGAAAAGATCATCAGCTACACGCGCGAGCTGATGCACTTCGATCACTTCGCCATCCGCCTGCTCGACCGCAAGACCAACAAGCTCGAGATGGTGATGAGCGCCGGCCTGCCGGAAGACGCGCTGAACATCGAGATCTTCGCCAACGGCGAGAACAACGGCATCAGCGGGTACGTCGCCGCCAGCGGGCGCAGCTACATCTGCCCCGACGTCGAGCGCGACGCCCGTTACATCACCGGCCTCGACCAGGCGCGCAGCAGTTTGACCGTGCCGCTGCGGCTGCACGACAAAGTCATCGGCATCTTCAACATCGAAAGCCGCCAGCGCGCCGCGTTCAACGAAGACGACCGCCAGTTCGCCGAAATCTTCGGCCGCTACGTCGCGGTGGCGCTGAACATCCTCAACCTGCTCGTCACCGAGCGCGTCGAGACCAGCCATACCGTCACCGACACCGTCAACGCCGAAGTCGCCGGCCCGCTCAACGACATCGCCCTGGACATCAGCAGCCTCATTGACGAATACATTGGCCACGACGAGCTGCGCGGCAAGCTGCAGGGGATGATGGAAAACGTGCAGTTCATCCGCACGAGCCTGCGCCAGGCCGCCGAGGGCCCGAACACCATTCTCGGCACCAAAGACGTCCACGAGACCGAAGACCCGGTCGTCGCCGGCGCCCGCGTGCTCGTGGTCGACGACGAGCCGAACATCCGCGCCACAATTGCCGACGTGCTGCGCAAGTACAAAGCCGTCGTCACCGTCGGCACGAGCGGGCAGAACGCGATCGACCTGCTCAACGAGCACACCTACGACCTGATCCTGTCGGACATCAAAATGCCCGACAAAACCGGCTACGACGTCTTCGCCTGCGCCCGCAAGAAGGCCGTCGCGCCGCCGGTGATTCTCATGACCGGCTTCGGCTACGACCCCAACCACTGCATCGTCCGCGCCAGCCAGGAAGGCTTGGCCGCGGTGCTGTTCAAGCCGTTCAAAGTCGAGGCGCTTTTGACCGAAGTGCGCAAAGCCCTCGAAGCCAACCGCGTCCATGCCTGAGCCTCGCCCGGATTTTTGAACCACGAAGAACACCAGGAGCACGAAGAAGGCGCAGACGAAAATGCGCGAGGCAACGCGCTGCGCGGCTTCCGGTCCCCTCTCCCGGTACTCCGGGGGACGGCCAGGGAGGGGGCTTAAGCTTAAAGGCGCACAGTCGTTCGAAGAGCTCATCCTTAGCCCTCCCCCGTGAGTACACGGGAGAGGAGAGCGGGAGCGGCGCCTGCGAAATCCTTCGCGTCCCGCCGTCCCACAATTCTCCCGCCGCACGCTAAGATCAACCGCGCCACCGTCACGAAAGGATTCGACATGCGGGCACGATGGATCTTCAACGCCAATGCCGGCAGCGCCGCCACGTTCGACGCCCTGCGTCCGCAGATCGAAGCGCTCGGCGGGCAGGAGCTTTGCGCCACCAATGACCCGTCCCACACCGCCGAGGCCGTCGCCTGCTGCTACGCCGAAGGGTTCGACACGGTCATCGCCTGCGGCGGCGACGGCACGGTCAACAGCGTCGTCAGCGGGCTCATGCAGTGCGACGCCCGCCGCCCCGTCCTGGGCGTGCTGCCTGTCGGCACGGGCAACGATTTCGCGCGCACGCTCGGCATCCCGCTCGACGGCGCGGCCGCCGTGGCGGCCCTGGCGGCGGCGCCGCAGCGCGCCTGCGACGTCGCCTGCGTCCGCGCCCACGGCGGCGAAACGCGCTACTTCATCAACGTCGCCGCCGGGGGATTCAGCGGGCAGGTCAACGAAGCCACCACCGACGAGATCAAATCCGTCTGGGGCCCGCTGGCCTACCTGCGGTCGGCGCTGAGCGTGATCCCCGATCTCACGCACTTCAACGCCACGCTCACCTTCGACGACCAGCCCCCGGCGACGATCGACGTCATCAACGTCATCGTCGCCAACGCCCGCACCGCCGCCGGCGGGACGGCCGTCGCGCCGCACGCGAGCCTCGAGGACGGACTCTTCGACGTCGTCCTTGTGCGCGGCGGCACGGTGCTCGATCTCGCGGGCGTCGCCGCCCGGCTCTTCGCCGGCGACTACACCGAAAGCGAGATCGTCGAGCTGCGCCGCTGCCGCCGCCTCGCCATCGCCAGCGATCCGCCGATGGCCTTCAACGTCGACGGCGACCTGCTGCCGCTGGGCGATCTGTCGTTCGAGATCATCCCCAGCGCCCTGCGCGTGCTCGTCGGCCCGGATTACGCTCCCGTCATCCCCCGCGACCCCGCCGCGTAAAACCGCCCGCGGCCTGGCTTCCTCCTCAGGGTCATGAAAATCCCCCACCAACACCTGCCGCCACCGCAGTGGCCGCGTCCGCGCCTCGTCGTCTGTAACGAAGTTGCTCATCAATAACACCCTGCGCGCTGCGCCATCGACGGCGCGGCCGCGCAGCGCGCCCCCGAATCCCCCGGCCGGCGGACGAAAGATTTTTTATTTTCCCCGCCGAGGCGCTGCGCGCTGCGCGCCGCCGCTTCCCATCACAAAACCGTCCGGTCCCTTCCCCTCCAGGGTCGCCTTGGCGAGCGCGACCGGCCGCCTCATCGCAACAAAGCGCCGCTCTCCGGTTCCTCCCCCTCCGGGGGAGGTTAGGTGAGGGCGGGCGGGTGCCTCATCGCAATAAAGCGCCTCAACGCGCTGGCCCTCTCCCTACCCTCTCCCGGAGTACCAGGCGAGGGGTTTGGTTCTCTGGCATTAGCACGCCGTTGTTGCAGGCGGAGGGGCGCCCCCACCTAACCTCCCCCGGAGGGGGAGGAACCGGATTGGCGCTTCGCGCGATAGAGCGACCGCCGCCGCCCCCTCCCTGCCCTCCCCCGAATACGGGGGAGGATTGGCGGTTAATGGCGGCGCGGCGGCGGGTATCCGTCGCATGCGCTACCGCGCGGGGGCGATCCCGCCCACGATAGGATGAAGCTTTTCAAGGAGTCCGCGTGCCCGGGATCGATTCATTCCTGAACTGGCTCACACCCCTCGCCGCCGTCGGCGCGGGCGTGGTGGCCGGCGTGTTTTACGCCTTCTCCACGTTCGTGATGAAAGCCCTCTCGCGCCTGCCGCCTGGCGAAGGCGCCGCTGCGATGCGGTCGATCAACGTCGCCGTCATCAACCCGCTGTTTCTTGGACTCTTTCTCGGCACCGCCGTCGTGTGCGCAGCGACCGCGACGGGCGCGCTGCTGCAATGGGATCGCGCCGGATCAGGATGGCTGCTGGCCGGCAGCGCCTTCTACCTGATCGGCGTGTTCGCTGTGACGCTGCTGTTCAACGTGCCCCTCAACGACGCCTTGGCCACGGCCCAGCCCGACCACCGCGCACCACAATGGACCGACTACCTCACCCGCTGGACGACGTGGAACCACGTCCGCACGCTCGCCGGCATCGCCGCAGCCGTCGCGCTGACGCTGGCGACGCGCCGCTAACCCCTCAGCACGCAACCGCTCGCCGCTTAAGTCATTCAGACCGCCCCATCCCCCAAGCGCCCCACCGGCCTTGCTGCTTTAGCGGCAAGGATCCTCCGCGTCCACCCACCCCAACGTCACGCCACCTGCGCCAACCGCACCGCTTCCAGCCCCGCCAGCGTCACGCCGTCGATGTGCGTGATCGTCAGCCCCGGCGTCATGCGCAGATCGACCGCGTCATCCGCCGCCTTCTGCTGAGCGATGTCGAAGCGTTTGACCGGCGGCTGGTATGGCGAATGCGGGTGGAAGCCGGTCACGATCGCCGCGCCGCCGTCGCTGAGCGTCACCCGCCGGCCCGGGCCGAACGGCGGGATCACCTGCGGCATCGTCGCCAGCACCTCGGGATCGAGATGCCCGCTGTAGTGAACCCGCAGCAGGTGGAGCGTTTCGTAATTCGTGCGCCGCGTGCCGTCGGCGCGGTTGGCGAGGCGCTCGAACAAATCCGCCGCCTGCAGGATGCGCGCAAAAATGTGGATGCGCCGCCCGCCGAGGCGCGTCTTTTCCGTGCCGCGCGGCAGTTCGGGGAAGCCGCCGCCGTCGAACCGCTGATGATGGTGCAGCACCGTCGCCGACACCGCCGCGTCGACGTCGCCGCGCAGCAGTTCAAAGCCCAGCTGCGCGTGCGACTGCCACAGCGCAAGATCCTCGCGGCCCGGTGGCGCGTCGAGCGCGTGGTGGCGGCGCAGGTGCTCGGGCAGCTTCGTCTTGCCGATGTCGTGCAGCATCGCCGCGACGCCCAGGCCGGTGAGATCCCTGGCGTGCGCGGGCGTGAGCCGCGGCCGCTCGCGGATAAGGTACGCCTCGAGCTTCATCCCCAGCACCAGCGCCAGGTGCGCCACCGTCGTCGCGTGCTCGATCTCGCTCTCGGGCGCGACCGACCCGCGGCTGAGCACGTCCAGCAGCACGGCGTTGCGCGCGTCGACGACGAGCGATTTGATGAACGCCCGCGTCGCCGAGCGATAGGCCGAGTATTTCACGACCGGCCGGACCGACGTTTCGTTGCTGGCGATGGCGGACTTGATCAGCTCGTACACCGCCCGCCGCTCGGGACTCAGCAGCGGCAGCAGCATCGCGTCAAGATCGTCGAGCCCCGGGAAATCGACGAACACGTGCGACACGCCCAGCTCGCGCAAGCGCGCGATCACGTCGTCATCGAGCACGAACCCGCTCTTGAGCAGTTCCTGCTCGCGCTGCCGAGGATGCATCACGCCGACCGCGAGCTTGGCCCCCGGACGCAACTCCTCGGTCGGGACAATGAGCACAGTGCCGGTTTCATCGGCGTAGAATCGCAACGACTGAAGCGGCGCGGAATTCCTGAACGTCTCCCAACGCCCGACCGCCCGGGCGCGCCTACGCAGCGGCCGGGGCGGGAGGGTAGTGGTGGACGGGAGATGACGGGTTAGGCCGCGGCCTTGGCGCTGACGAAGGCGTCGATGCCGTCGTAGGCTTCGGCGGCGGTGAGGGTGAGGTAGCCGTCGTTGGCGTCGTCGGTGCTGGCGTAGGCGTCGACGCCCCAGGGGTTTCGGATGACAAGGTGCTTGCTGCCGTCGGGGGCGGTGTCGACGCGGGTGACGGTGTAGGCGTGGCCGTTGACGAGGTTCTGCTCGCCGCCGCCGCTGGTGACCGCGAGGGTGACGATCTCGCCGGCGGCGAGACGGGCTTCGACCCAGCCGAGGAAGGCGTCGGCATTGCCGAGCTGCTCTTTCCAGATCGACTTTTTCGCCCCGATCACGCCGACGGCGGTGAGCGATTCGTCCATCCAGCCGCTGTTGATGCTCGCGTAACTGCCCTGCTGGCGGCGGTGGTAGGCGAAGGCCTTTTCCGCCACCGCCACCCACATCGATTTGCCGTCGCCGAGGCCGGCGTAAGCGGGCATGGTGGAGTTGCTGAAGACGGCCAGATCATTGTCGACGCGGTAGAACTTCGCGGCGCCGCTGCCGGTGGTGAAGCGCACCGCGAACGTGCCGTCGCCGAGGTCGGTGACCATCGACTGGACGGCGTCGGGCGAGACGTCGGCGGCGCCGGCGAGGGTGGCGAGGAAGTAGCAGTCGCCGATCTGGCCCTGCCGCACGTCGTCGGCGCTGGGGCCGCCGGCTGCGAAGAGGGGGTTGTTGTTGAACTGCTTGTAGGCGAACGAGCGGCTGGTTAAGTCCGGGTCGCGGTAGCGCGAGCCGACGAGCTCTTTTCCCACCGCGACGGTGCGCGCGCCGCTGACGAAGCGCTGGCTTTCGAACGCGCTGACGCGGTTGACGCCGCGCGCTTTGGTCTCGGCGGGCTCGACGTCGGGGAGCTTTTCGGTGGCGTTGGCGTCGGCCCAGAACCAGTCCTGGCCGCTGCCGCCGCGGGCGACGTCGAGGCTGCCGCCGCCGAGGGTGATGAGGTTGTCGCGGCCGCCCTGGCCGAAGAGGGTGTCGTTGCCGGTGCCGCCGAAGAGGTAGTCGTCGCCGCTGCCGCCGTAGAGGGCGTCGTTGCCGTCGTCGCCGTGCAGGTAGGCGGGGACGGACGCGGCGTCGACGACGATCGTGTCGTTGCCGCGCCCGCCGAAGACGCGGATGGAGTTGAAGTTGCCGCTGATGGATTTCGAGAAGCCGGCCTTGCTGGTGACTTGATACGCCGCGCCGTCGAAGCGGACGGTGACCGCGTCATGGCCGCTCGTGGCGACGACGCGCAGCTGCTGTCCGTCGCCGAAGGCGACGCTCGTGACGCTCAACGGCGCCGCGGCCATGAGGCGGCGCGGCTCGAGGACGTCGAGCGTCTGCTCGGCGGCATTGCGGACAGCGGATTTAGCGGCGGTCTTGACGGCGGACTGGCGGGGCGTGAAGGACATCGTTGACTTCCTCTTTCCGAGGCTCACCGTCGAATTGCCCGCCGCCTGCGGCAAGTCGGGGCGGAATTTCCGGCATGCCGATAAAAACCATCGCTACGGCCGCGGCGCGGGCTCCAGGGTGATCGGCGGGGCGGGGCGGCCGGTGTCCATACGCACGCTCGTCGTCCCCACCGAGCGGACGATCCAGAATCCCGCCAGCTTCGGCGACGATTTCGGGTCCAGCGGGTCGCTCGCGGCGATCAGCACGTCGTCGAACACACAGAACAACGCCCCGTCCCGCGCCGCCGCCGGCGAGGGGCCTTCGGGGGATTCGACGATGAACCGGCCGCGCTCGTCTTTGCGCACGGTGATCGGTTGCGCCGGCCCGCCGTGCGGGTCGAGAGCGCGGTAAGCGCCGACGTAGTCGTCGTACGTTGCGGCGTCGGGCGTTACGTCCATCACGGCGGCGGGCTTCATCGCCACTGCGCCATTGTCGAAATCGGCGACGAACGCTTTCCACAGCTCGCGCATGCGCGCGTCCTTCGCGTCATCCCAGGCCGCCGTGGGACTGGAGCGGCGGCGATCGAGCTGCCGGATTAGCGCCGCTTCCATGCGCTGCACTGGCGTCAGGTCGCGACGCGGAGTGTCGGCGGGCAACAGGCCGGCGGCGAGCTTGAGTCGGGGCAAGTCGATGTCAGTGAGGACGATCGCCGCCGGCTGTTCGTACGGGTTGACGGCGACCTCGAACCGCATCGCCGCGACCGTGCCTGGCCCGTCGCCGCCGCTGCCGGACATCCCGCCCGTGCCGAATCCGAACGCGCCGGCGTAGCGTTGCCCGCCGACGTGCTTGCCGGCGGCGTCGACGAAATACCAGTGGGTCACTATTCGCGCCGGCAATGGCGATCGCGCCGAAACCGAACCGTTGAACGGAGGCTCCCTGCGGCGGGCGCTCAGCGGTTCGGTGGCCAGGCGGAAGTGGTAGCGGCCTTCTTCGGCGACGGCCTCGTCGAACCGCACGCGCAGCCCGGGCATGATGTCCGTGTACGTCGATGCCGCCTTGAACGGCACGTCGATCGTCTCAATCCTCTCGGCCCGCAGGACATAGGCCGATCCTTCGAGCCTTGCGATGCGCTGGGGCAGCGCATCGCTCAACGACAGCGGCACGTTGAACAGTTGCGGCAGGAGCCGGTCGACGAACGACTGCGAGGCGTCGTCGAACGTCTTGCCGTACTGCAGCGGCGCGTATGATCGATTGTCACGCGGTCGGTTGACGACCAGCGCACGGACGTCGCGCCCCTCGGCGTCGATGACGCGGCCGAACTCGGTCATGCCGTTGCGGTCGAAGCCAAGGATGCTGCTCGCGTCGCGTACGACGATGCCAAAATCGATCGTGAGCGATCGCGACGTCTGCGGCACATTCTTGTCGGTCGCGGCGGGGTTTGCTTGCGTGACGTTGAGACTCGCCGCCCGCCATTCGGCGGTGAGTTGCTGCGACAAATCGCTGGCCGCTCCCGCCCCGGCGGCCCCCGCCGCGGCGGTCGGTGCCTCGGCGGTCGGCGCTTGCGTCTGGACGGTTCGGGACTGCGCCAGAACGCCGTCGATCGCGACGCCGCCGGCGCCGAGCGTGACGATCCCGGCGGCGACGGCGGCGGCGATTTTGAGCTTGATCATTGCCATGGTTTTGAGTGTTCCTTGTGCCAGGCCCGCCGCCCCGCCGGCCGCGGGGAGCGGGCCGGCCGTGGCGAGGGCGGTGAGGTTGAGCGTGGCCGACGCCGGCGCGGCGGTCAGGCCGGCGGCGGCGAGCGCCGTCGCCAGTGCCGCGGTCGACGCGGGCGCCGCGCCGCGGCGCTTGAGATCGTGGGCGAGGCGCGCCAGCGATCGTTCCAGCCGCCGCTGCACGGTGCTGGCGGCGACGCGCTGTGAATGGCCGATCTGCTCGAGCGTGTGGTTCTTGAAATACCGCAACAGCACCGCTTCGCGGTCGCGGGCGGGCAGGCCGTCGAGGGCGGCGTCGAGGTGCGGGGCGAAGTCTGCGGCCTTGTCATGGGCGCTGTCATCTGCGTCGGGCATCACGGCCTCGGGTCGGGCGGCGCGGCGCTCGTGGCGAAGGCGCGTCGAGCGCCGCCGCAGGGCGTTGATCGCGGCATAACGGGCGACGCGGTATAGCCACGCCGATAGCGACTGCCGGCGGCCGAGCGACCGCGCTTTGCGCGCCAGGACGATGAACGTCGCCTGCGTCACTTCGTCGGCCAACTCCGCCGAGCCCACGCGCCGCCGGGCCGAGCCGTAAACGAGATCGGCGTGGCGGCTCACGAGTGCGTCGAACGCCGCATGGCTGCCGGTGGCAGCGTAGTCGTCGAGCAATCGCCAGTCTTCGTCCATCTGCGGGTATACCGCGGGAGGGCGGCGGATTTTGCAATTTTTTTGATGGCGGGTGTGGAAGCGGCTTCGTCATCCGCGCCGCACGAACGGTCGAGGCAGGTGCCGCCCCGCACGAAGCGCCGATGCTTGGTTCCTCCCCCGACGGGGGAGGTTAGGTGGGGGCGGCGAATGCCTCATTGCAGTCAAGTGCCAACGTCTGGTCCCTCCCCTGCGGGGGAGGCTAGGTGGGGGCGGGCGGACGCCTCATCGCAATGTCAGCGCTTCAACGCTCACGCCCTCTCCCTACCCTCTCCCGGAATACCGGGCGTGGGGTTTGATTCTCTGGCGACTGCGAGCCGCTATTGCAGGTCGAGCGCCGCCCCCACCAAGCCACCCCCGGCGGGGGAGGAACCGAAGGGGGTGGTACGGTCATGCCCTGTGCTCGACGGATGCCCGCACCATCGCGTTGCCGCGCTTCCCGTTTGCAAGACGGCGACGTACACATCATCGCTTTCCCGGGAGCACCCCATGACCGACCCCCGCACGCGAACGTACGTCCCCGCCGTCGCCGTGCATGCGCTTCCGTCGGCGGCGCTGCCGGCGGGGGCGGGGCGGCTTGTGGGGGAGTCGGCGGCGTGGGCGACGATCTGGCGCGAGCCGTTATGCACGTTGTCGCGCGGCGTCGAAGGCCGGCCGGACGCGATCGGCCTGCTGCTGGATTTCGGCCGCGAGCTGCACGGCGGCGTGCGGCTAATCGTGCGCAAGACCGCGGGCAACAAACCCGTGCGCCTGCGCGTGGCGCTCGGCGAGTCGCTCAGCGAAGCGCTTGGCGCGCCGAACCAGGATCACGCGATCAACGACCACACCGTGCTCGTGCCGCTCTACGGCGAGCACGAAGTCGGCAACACCGGATTCCGCTTCGCGCGCGTCGAGCTGCTCGACGGCGGCGCATCCGCCGAGCTGCTGGGCGTCGCGGCGGTGTCGCTCATGCGGCGCGACCCCGTCCTCGGGCGGTTCGAGTGCAGCGACGCACGGCTCAACCGCGTGTGGCAGGTCGGGCTCGACACCGTGCACCTGTGCATGCAGGGCCACGTCTGGGACGGCATCAAGCGCGACCGCCTCGTGTGGGCCGGCGATCTGCATCCGGAGATCGTCACGATCCTGCACTCCTTCGGCGGCCATCCGATCATCGAAGAAAGCCTCAACTTCGTGCGCGACGAAACGCCGCTGCCCAGCAAGTGGATGAACGGCATGCCGCCGTACTCGGTGTGGTGGGTGATCTCGTGGCACGAGCATTACCTGCACACCGGCGATTTGCGCGCAGTCGCCGACAGCCGCGCGTACCTGACGCAGCTGCTGACGACACTGGCAGGGATGATCAACGACGCCGGCGAAGAGACCTTGCCGTCGCGCTTCCTGGACTGGGCGACGTTTTACGACAAGCCGGCGCTGGCGGCGGGGTCGCACGCGCTGTTGCGCATGGGGCTGGCGGCGGGGGCGGCGTTGTGTGACGCGCTGGGTGAACGGGGCGTGGGCGAGCTATGCCGCGCAGCGGCAGATCGCGCCGGGCGGTGGACGCCGTCGGCGGTGCGGAATCAGCAGGCGAACGCGCTGCGCGTGCTGGCGGGGCTGGCGGACGCGGGACGCACGAACGCGGAGGTGTTCGCCGTTGATCCGACGCACAATCTTTCGCCATTCTACGGCTACTACGTTCTCGAAGCGCGGGCGGCGGCGGGGGACTACGCTGGCGCGCTCGATCTCATCCGCCGGTACTGGGGCGCGATGCTCGATCTGGGCGCGACGAGTTTCTGGGAACACTTCGATATGGACTGGCTGAAGAACAATCCCACCGGCATCGACGCCTTCCCCGTCGACGGCCGGCCTGACGTGCACCGCGACTGCGGCGATCACTGCTACGTCGGCTACCGCCACAGCCTCTGCCACGGCTGGAGCAGCGGGCCGACGCCGTGGCTGATGCGCCACGTCCTGGGCGTCACACCCGCGGCCCCGGGGTACGCACAGGTGCGCATCGCCCCGCAACTCGCGGGCCTGACTTACGCCCGCGGCACAGTGCCGACGCCGCGCGGGCCGATCGAGGTGGACCACCGCGTCGAGGGCGGACGGGTCGTGAGCGAAGTGAAATTGCCTGCGGGAGCGGCGCGGGTGTGAACGCGCACGTCCCGTTGGTCATGCGGCCAGCAGTTCGTGGCAGGGGTTGAAACCCCTGTCACGAACTTGCCGGTTTAGTTTCACAGCCCCCAACGGTGCCTAGACTTAGGGCAAAGCACCTTTTGAACGGCGCGTCATCCTCTCGTGGCGCGGACATTCTGCGGACTTCGATCGGACGTCCGTTGATTCAAAGGTGCTGCCGGATCTCAACGCCTCGGAGGGCCTTCATGCAGATACGCGCATTCTCCGTTGTGCTCGGTTTGGTGGCGGTTCTGTCCGGCGGCTGCACGCGGTCGGACCCGGCGCTGGCGCGGTCACAGCGCGCGGTCGCCGTGCTGATCGAGACGCGTCGCTCGCTGGCCGAGAGTGAGAAGATCGTCAGCGACTCGCAGGCGGCGCTGCGGCAGTTGCAGGAATCGGACTACGACTTGCGCGCCGCGTTCAAAGGTTTGGAGAGGCAGATCGCCCGTGTGCGCGTCGAAGCCGACCGCACCCACGTCGCCGCGGAGAGCGTGCGCGGCGCGGCGCGCGGGTATTCCGACGCACGGGCGTCGGACGTCAAGACGATCCAGAACGAAGAATTGCGCCAGGCCGCCCAGGAGCGCACCGCCGACGTCGTCGCGCGGTACGAGCGGATCAATGCGCTTTATGTGCAGGTGGTCAAATCCTTCACGGCGTACGTCCGCGACCTCGACGACCTGCACACGTTCCTGGCAAACGACCTCAACCACCCCGCCCTGCAGTCGGCCACGCGGTGGCTCGACGAAGCCCAGTCGTCGGGCGAAGCGCTGCGCGACACCATCCGGGCGCTCAGCGCAGAAGTGCACACCACGAGCAACGTCCTCTCCCCCACGCCCGTCCCCGCCACGGAATGGAACACCGCCGACACCACGCAACCCGTGCCCGCCGGCTACCTGCGCTCCGGCGGCTGATGCGTCTTCAGGCGGCGACGTCCGGTCCCTCCCCCTCCGGGGAGGTTAGGTAGGGGCGGCCAACAACTTGCCAATAGCGGGTCGCTGATGCCTGTGAACCAAACCCCTCGCCCGGTACTCCGGGAGAGGGTAGGGAGAGGGCCGAGCGTGATTGCGCTTTGTTGCGATGAGGCGACCGCCGCCCCCACCTAACCTCCCCCGGTGGGGGAGGAACCAGAGTGGCGCTTTGTTGTAATGAGGCGTCCGCTCGCCCCCACCTAGCCTCCCCCGGAGGGGGAGGAACCGAAGGCGCGCTGATTGTGATGAGGCCGGGTGGCAAGGGTGCGGCGTTGCGATCGACCTCTCGTTCGCTATACTTTGCCCCTCCCCGCCCGGGTGGCGAAATTGGCAGACGCACTACCTTGAGGTGGTAGCGGGTAACTCCATGCAGGTTCGAGTCCTGTCCCGGGCACTAGAACGGCCGACGCGAAAGCGTCGGCCGTTTGTGTTTTCGAAATCCACAAAATGCGTTTGAGAGCGGGAGGAAAGCCCTCTCGCTGATCGCGAGCCTGACTCGGCTCATGGACCAACGCTTTATGAAATGCTGACGCTCGACGAGGTAATGAATGCGAGGGAGCGGTACAATTTTCGGCCGACCTACGCAAGCGTTGGTCAATTGAACCAAGCACGCATGACAAAATCGAAGAACTATCGAGCCACCGCCATCTTTACCGTGACGGCAGCCCTGTTCGGCGGATCGCGGGCGTCCGTGGCCCAACCGGCCATCGTCAGCCTGACGACAGGGAATTTCGAAATCCAGACGCTCTCGCCCTCAGATCCCTTGCCGGTGGATTATCCGCCGCTGATCTTCTTTGAGTTGATCAACCGATCGGCCGAGGACATCGATGTCGGCTATCTCACGAACGCCGATTTCGACATCGAAATTACCGCCCCGACCGGAAAGACCGTCCGCACGCCGTTGGCCAAGGACATGAAAAACGGCATCATTCCCCGCTACGGACTTGCACCCGGCCAAGGCAAGTGGTTTGCGGCCGGGATCGATCGCCTGCCTGTTGGCACCTATGGTGTCCGTATCCTTCCGGCAGCGTCGAACGGCGGCGAGACGGGCGGACGATCGATGCGGACCGTCATCAGCACGCCCGTCCCGCCGCAGCCCGCGACCATTCGGATTGATGCCGGCCCGGCCACACGCGACAAGTGGTTGGCCGACACCCGACAGCGGCTGGAGCACTTCGATTTCTATATCGCCCGGTGGGCTCTGCGTGAAAACGTCGGCCCGCTGCACGACCAACTGCTCGACATGTTGGCCGACCCGACGTCGAAACGGTCCGCCTTCGCGGCGCACGCTTTTCGATCGGTCTGGCGGCCATCGCCCGATCAGGCCCTTGATCGCGCACTGACCCGCGCGCTCGTCGCCAACGAGGCGTTGCCGATGAGCCAGCGAACCGAAGAAATCGACGGCGCACTGATGAATCTCGTGCAGAACGAGCCGCGGCCGGAATATCTGGACACTGTGATCCGCTGGAGCCGCCCCAACGGAAGCCGATCGCGGGACATGGCGCTGTTGGCCCTTCAAGCCTACCGGACCGAACCCGAGGCCGTCGAAGCAGTAGCGGCAATGCTGGACGACCCGAACAATGGCGAATTTGCCGCCCGACTTCTCTGCGACTGGCGGCTGGACGAGCGGGCGTTACCGGTTCTAGAAGAATGCGCCTTTATGACCGAAGGCCGGTTCTCGCAGCCTTACATCTATTGGCACCTGATCATCAAGTACGGCCGACACCCACACGCGGTAGCGGCGATCCACAGGGGCTTAGCCGACCCGCGACCAGCGATTGTCGCCGAAGCAAAGGCCGCCCTGACTAAACTGCCGCCGGCAACACAACCGACTTCAGCCACTCCGCCGTCACAGCTCTTACCCTAAATCTTTCCCCGCCGACCGGGGAGATAAGGGGGAATGAGCGGCCTTCTCAGTCACATAAGGCCCGGCTTGGAGTATGAATGAGCTTCACGCTCTGGACGGGCTGACGGCGCACCATCGGTTCGGCAATGTAAGCCGGCGATGAACGACACACTGCGGCCGTTCACGCCCGGTTTCAACTTTTTCGCTCGATGGTGTATTCGACGTCGCGAGCCCGCGGCATCCGGTCATTTGGCGTAGATCGGCGTGCGGCCGGGCCCGAAGTCCGTCGGCGGGATGTCGCCGCCGTTGGCGCGGTTGATGCGCAGGTTGTCGAACAGCACCGCGTGGCGGGCGTTGCCTTCGCCGGCGGCGACGAGGCCGGCGTTGCCCTTGGCGAAGGTGTCGTCGTCGACTTTAAGCACCTCGACGTCGTCGACGAGCACGCGGACGGTCTTGCCTTCGAAGCGCAGCTTGAGATTGTGCCAGCGGTTCCACTGCCACTTCTCGACGTGCCCGACCGCGAGTTCGCGCTCGCGCGATCCCTTGAGGCGCTGGTTGGCGGCGTAGAGCGCCACGCCGCCGTCGGGGTAGAGCCGTGCGTAGTAGCCGTTGGGGTTGCCGTCCCAGCCGTTGCCGGTGGCGCCGATGCGGCCCATCACGCCGGCCCAGCCGCCGTCGGGGGTCAGGACGTCGGCGCTGATTTCGTAATCCGTCCAGTTCACGTCGCCGAGGATGGTGTAGGGTTTCCATTCCGGGGCCCAGCTTTGGGATTTCTGCGTCACGGCCTGGCGCAGGCACTTGCCGCCGCCTTCGCCGGGGCGGTCGGCGATCTCGAACACGCCGCAGATGTCGGCAGTGTAGTGCGGCAGGTAGCCGAACGATTTGGCGTCGATGTAGTGGTCGAAATTGTCGAAGTACGGGAACGGGAACGGCTTGTCCGCCGGCACGTCGGGATAAACGCCTTTCTGCTGCCCGGTGGTGGTGGAGATCGAATAGATCGCGCCCGGCTCGAGCGTGATCGTCAGCGTGCCGTCGGCGGCGGGGGATAGATCGGGCTGGCGGACGAACTGCTCGTCGCGCGTCGTGCGCCACACGCACAGCGGCTTCGTCGCTGCCAGCCCGCCGGTCGGGCGCAGGGTGAGGGTCTGCGGGGCCTTGGCGGCGGCGGTTTCGGCGATGACGCTGAAGTCGCCCCCTTCGGGGGATTTGAGCGACACCACCGTCCCGCCGCCGCCGAGCTTCGCGCAGCCGCTGGCGACGTACGTCCAGCCGATTTTGACGAATTGCCCGTAATGCGCGTACGACCAGAAAATCGGCTTCAGCCGGTAGTGCCCGCTCCACGGCGAATGGGCGAACAGCGCCGGCGGGTCCTGGAAGTAGGGCTCGTTGGGGTAGGTCGATCCGGCGAGGTACCAGTTGACGATTTTCGTCGCGCCGTGGGAGATGAAATTTTCGTTGAACAGGTTCACGCAGCCGATGGCGTGCTCGTAATCGCCGGTGTACTTGCGGCCGTCGCCGCCGTAGACGTGTTCTTCGGTGTTCCAGATCGGCTTGCCGAGCTTGTCGGCGGTCTCGATCACCGACGCCGGCTGCGGCCCGATCGTGAGCGTGTGGTTGCTGATGACGTCGACCGCCGCGGCGAGTTGCGGGTCGGCGGCGAGCTCGGGGATCCAGTTCCATTTCGATTCGCCGGGGTTGTCGAAGGCGTGGATGCGCACCTTGTCCAGGCCGGCGTCGTCGAGGGTTTTGCGGAACAGCTTCACCCAGTGCGTCACCACGCCGCGCTCGTTCCGGCAGCCGACGGCGTCGAGATCCAGGCCGTAGTTGGCCTTGAGGCCTTTGATCCATTTGACGTAGTAATCGGCCATGTCCTGCGACCAGAACTGCCCGTTGCCGATCCAGCCCGGGGCGCTCCAGGCGCAGGCGTCGAGCGTGAGGGCGGGATTGCGCTTTTTGGCCTCGGCCATCAGCCACCACTCGTAGCCGCGGGCGTAGTTCTCGTCGGTGCGGCTGCGCATGTGGGTGGGCTCGGTGCCCTGCGTGGAATTGCCGTCGCCGCCGATCTCGACGTAGAGCGTGTGCATCGACGCGCCGAACATGGGCTTGAACAGCAGGTCGAGAATCTGCCCGCGCTGCGGCTCGGGATAATCCTTCAGGAGCACCGACGTCGCGCCGCCGCCGCTGACGGCGCCGACGCCTTCGAAAATCTTGCCGGCCGCGGCGCCGTCGATCGACAGGGATTGAACGGCGGGGTTCTGGGCCAACGCCGGGCAGGCGGTCATCAACGCGATCAGCAATGCAGCCGCCACACCGGGCCGGCGACGGGGGAGTCGTGTCATGACGCTCGCTTCCTCAAGAGATGTGGGACCAACGCAAACACCGGCACAGGCCGGTGGACGTAAGCGGCGATCTTACAGACATGGCCCCCTCTTTGCCGCGCACGCCGGGGATGACGACTATGCAATGTCCGATGAATCGCCCCGTCCGGTTCCTCCCCCTCCGGGGGAGGCTAGGTGGGGGCGCCCCGCGACCTGCAACAGCGGCGTGCTGCTGCCCATGACCCAAACCCCTCTCCCGGTACTCCGGGAGAGGGTAGGGAGAGGGCCAGAGCGTCTAGGCGATTGAAAGCGATGAGGCGTCCGCCCGCCCCCACCTAACCTCCCCCGCAGGGGGAGGAACCGGAGGGGTTACACCGCCGGCATTAGCGTCGCAACGGGTGCGGCGGGGCGGGGCGGGCGCGTTGCGGCATTGCGGTGGCGGGCGAGGAACTCCGTGGTCGATTGCACCACGACGTACGCCAGCGGCACGAACACGATCGCCAGGAACGTCGCGGCGATCATCCCGCCGACGACGCCGGTGCCGATCGAGCGTCGGCCGGCGGCGCCGGCGCCGGTGGCCAGGGCCAGCGGCAGCACGCCGAAGATGAACGCCAGCGACGTCATGATGATCGGGCGGAAGCGCAGCTTCGACGCCATCACCGCCGACTCCACGATGCCGTGGCCGTCGCGGCGCAGGGCGACGCAGAACTCGACGATCAGCACCGCGTTCTTCGCCGCCAGGCCCACGAGCGTGAGCAAGCCGATCTGGAAGTAAATGTCCTGGGCGTACCCGCGCAGCCACGACGCCAGCAGCGCCCCGAACAGCGCCAGCGGCACGGCCGTCAGCACCGCCACGGGCAGCAGCCATTTTTCGTACTGCGCCGCCAGCACGAGGTAGACCACCAGCAGCCCGAACGCCAGCACCATCGGCGCCTGGTTGCCGGCGGAGATTTCCTGGTACGACGCGCCGCTCCATTCCACGCCGTACCCTGCCGGCAGCTCTCGCGCCGCGAGCTCTCGGATGGCGGCGACGCTTTCGCCCGAGCTGTGGCCGTCGCCGGCGGTGCCGGTGATCTCCACCGACGGGTAGCCGTTGAAGCGGCTGACGACGTTGGGCCCGGCGCGGAACGTGCTGTCGACAAGGGCCGTCAACGGCACCATCTCGCCGCGCACGTTGCGGACGAAGATCTTCTCAATGTCCTGCGGCGAGCGGCGGAACTGCGCCTCGGCCTGCACCTGTACGCGCCAGACGCGCCCGAACTTGTTGAAGTCGTTGACGTACAGCGCCCCGAAGTACGCCTGCATCGGCTCGAAGACGTCGGCGAGCTTCACGCCCATCATCTCCGCCTTCTCACGGTTGACGTCGACGAACACCTGCGGCTGGGTCACGCGCAGCGTGCCGTTGAGCGCCGCCAGGCGCGGGTCGGCGGCCATCGCGGCCATGAACTTGTCGGTCGCCGCCGCCAGGTCCTCGGTCGACCCGCCGCCGCGCTGCTGGAACTGCATCGTAAAGCCCGAGCGGTTGCCCAGGCCCTGGATCGCAGGCGGGTTCAGCGCCAGCACGAAGCCTTCGTCGACGGCGCCAAACAGCGGCCCGTTTGATGCGACAATCATCTCCTGCACCGACAGGCCCGGCGCTTTGCGCTGGTCGAAAGGCTTGAGCGCCGCGAACATCACGCCCGCGCTCGTGCTGCTGGTGCCGCCGGAGAGCAGGTCGTACCCGCCGAGGGTAACGACGCGCTCCACCGCGGGGTGGCGGAGGAAAATCTCCTCGGCCTTTTGCAGCACGCGCTGCGTCTTGTCCAGCGACGTGCCGTCGGGCAGGATTGCCACGGCGACGGCGTAGCCCTGGTCTTCTTCGGGCAGGAAGCCGCCGGGCACGGCGCGGCTGAGTTTCCAGGTGGTGAAGGCGAACAAGCCGAAGACGATCGCCGTCACCACGCCGGCGCGGATCGAGGCGCGCACGAGCCCGCCGTAGGCATTGGTGATGCCGTTGAAGCCGCGGTCGAAGGCGCGGAACAATACGTTCTTCTTCCCGTGCGACGGCTTGAGCAGCATCGCCGCCAGGGCCGGGCTGAGCGTCAGGGCGACCAGCCCCGAGATGCCGACCGACACCGCGATCGTAACGGCGAACTGCTTGTACATCTGCCCGGTGAACCCGCCGAGAAATGCCACCGGCAAAAACACCGCCGACAGCACGAGCACGATCGCGATCACCGGCCCGGTCACCTGCTGCATGGCCAGCACCGTCGCGTCGTAGGGCGAAAGGCCCTTCTCGTGCATAAGGCGCTCGACGTTCTCGATCACCACGATCGCGTCGTCGACGACAATGCCGATCGCCAGCACGAGCCCGAAGAGCGTGAGGGTGTTGATCGAGAACCCGAGCATGAGCATCCCCGTGAACGTGCCCACGATCGCAACCGGCACGGCCAGCAGCGGGATGAGCGTGGCGCGCCACGATTGCAGGAACACGAACACCACGATCACCACCAACGCCACCGCTTCGAGCAGGGTGATGACCACTTCCTTGATCGACACGCGCACGAACGTCGTGGTGTCGTACGGCACGCTCCAGGTGACGCCGGCTGGGAAGGCCGCCGATGCGTCGCCGAGTTCGGCCTTGACGGATTCCATCGTCGAAAGGGCGTTAGCGCCATTCTGCAGGTTCAGCACGATGAGCGTCGTCGGCTTGCTGTCGAGTCGGCCGAGCAGGTTGTAGCCCTGGGCGCCGAGTTCCACGCGGGCGACGTCGCGCAGCCGCACGATCGCCCCTTCGGGCGTGGCGCGCAGGATCACCTTCTCGTAATCCGCCGCCTCCGCCAGGCGGCCGCGCGTGATGACGGGGAGCGTGAGTTCCACTTCCTCCCCGGTCGGCCGCTGGCTGATCGTGCCGGCGGGGAAGACCGCGTTCTGGTCGCGCAGCGCTGCCGACACGTCGGCGATTGTCAGCCCCTTAAGCGCGAGCTGGTCGGGGTTGACCCAGATGCGCATCGAGTAGTTCTTGTTGCCGAAGATCTGCGCGTCGCCGATGCCGGGGACGCGCTTGATGCGGTCGAGGAGATTGATCGTGGCGTAGTTGCTCAGGTACAGGTCGTCGTGCGACCCGTCCTGGGATTCCAGCGCCGCCACGCCGAGGATGTTGGCCGACGCCTTCGTCACGGTCACGCCCTGGCGCGTCACTTCCTGCGGCAGTTGCGGCTCTGCGATCGAGAGGCGGTTCTGCACTTCGACGCTGGCCAGGTCCTGGTCCGTGCCGATCTCGAAGGTGAGGGTGATTTTCACCGTGCCGTCGTTGGCGCTTTGGCTCTGGTAATAGAGCAGGCGCTTGATGCCGCTGAGCTGCTGCTCGATCGGCGACGCCACCGATTCCGCCAGCGTGTTGGCGTCGGCGCCGGGATAGGCGGCGGTGATGATGATCTGCGGCGGGGTGATCTCGGGATACCGCGCGATCGGCAGCACGAAGATCGACACCGCCCCGGCGATGGTAATCAGGAGCGATAGCACGATCGACAGCACCGGGCGGTCGATGAAAAACTTCGAAAGCATGAGGGCACCTCAGACGGCGCAGCGGCGGCCGTCGACAAAAAAAGCAGTGGACAACGTCATTCGCCAGGCGATCGAACGGTTACTCCGCCACCGACGCCCGCGGCGCAGCGGCCGGGTCGGCGTGGGCCGTCTCGGGCGCCGCCGGCGGGGCGTCGCCGGACGAGACGACCGCGACCGGCGCGCCCGGGCGCACCATCACCAGGCGGCTGGCGATCACGCGGTCGCCGGGGGCCAGGCCCTTGCTGACGATCCAGCGGTCGCCCGCCGACCAGTCGCCGAGCACGATCGGCTTCATCTCCGCGACGTTCTTGTCATTGACGACCATCACCGACGCCCCCGCCGGCGATTGCAATACGGCCTTCTGCGGCACGCGGACGACGTCGATCAGCGCCTGATCCTGCACGGTGGCGTAGACGAACATCCCCGGCCGCAGGCGGCCGTCGGGGTTGGCCATCGTGCCGCGCACGATGGCCGTGCCGGTGTTCTGGTCGACCTGCACGTCGCGGTAGTTCACGGTCGCCTTGTGGCCGTACACGCTGGCGTCGGAGAGCGTGATCTGGAACTGCATCCGCTCGTCCGGCGGCGACTGCAATGCGTTGTCTTCGATCTGCTTGCGGCGGCGCAGGATGTCCTGCTCGGTGACCGAGAAGCGGACGTAAATCGGGTCGACCTGCTGCACGACCGCCATCTGCCCGTCGGCGGCGGCGTCGACGTAGTTGCCCACGTCCTTCAGCACGCGGCCGATCACGCCCGTCAGCGGGGCGGTGACGGTGGTGTAGCTCAACTGCAACTCCTTCGACGCGATCGTCGCCTTCTGCAACTGCACGTTGGCCGCGGCGACGCGCTCTTCCTTTTGCCACTCTTCCAGTTCGCCGGGCGTGGCGGACTGGCGCTGGCTCAGTTCCTGGTAGCGCTTGAGCTGACCGCGGGCGCGCTCGAGCGTCGCCTGGGCGCTTTCGAGCTGCGCCCGCGCCATCGCCAGGTCGGCCTCGAAGGGGCGCGGGTCGATCTGGAACAGCTTCTGGCCCGCGCGGACGAGTTCGCCTTCCTTGAACGACCGCTCGATGAGGTGCCCGGCCACGCGGGCGTGGATGTTCACGCGCTGCGAGCCTTCGGTCTGCCCGAGATAGCGCGGGTAGATCGGCACGGTCTCCCGGGCGATCGTCGCCACCTGCACGGGCAGCGGGCCCATGTCCGGCGGGGCGACGGCGGCGGGCTTCGCGTCGAGCTTGTGCCAGAACAAAAACCCCCCGCCGGCAAACGCCGCCAGCACAGCGAGCGGAATGCCGCGCCGCACCAGGTGCGTGGCCAGCGGCGTCTTGTCGGTGGGCGCGGGCGGCGGCGTCTGTGACGGCATCGGCGGGATCGCCGACGGGACGGGCGACAACGGCGCGGTTTCGGCGGGCGTAGCGTGCGAAGCGGAATGTAAGTCGCTCATGGCGATTCTCCTGCGGGTCGGATGACGTTGGTTGATTGTCGAAGTTACTTCGTGATCGTGTTCGGCCGCGGGCCGGCGGTGGCGACGGCTTGTGGCGCGGCGAACGAGCCGCCCAGCGCCCGGTACAGCGCAAGCCGCTGACGCACCCGGCCGGCCTGCACCTGCAGGAGCTGGCCGCGGCTTTGGAAATCCTGCCGGCGGATCGTGGTGAGATCGACGATGCCCAGCACGCCGGCGGCGTAGCGGTCTTCGCCGATGCGCGTCGCGCCCGCAGAGCGGTTGACCGCCTCTTCGAGCTCCGCCTGCCGGCGGATGAAGAACTGCTCGTTGGCCAGGGCGCTTTCGACTTCCTGGAACGCCCTGATCGCCGCCGCGACGTACGACGCCACCGCCCCGCGCTGGCGGGCGTCGGCGGCGCGCGCCTGCGCTTCGAGCCGCCCGCCGGTGAACAGCGGCGCGAGCAGCCCGCCGGTGAGCGACCAGTAACTGGCGCTGGGATCGATTAGCCACCCGAGATCGGCCGAGAGCGTCACGCTCGGCAGCCGCGCCGCCTGTGCCGCGGTCCGGTCATAAAACGCCGCCGCCACCTGCCGGTCGGCGGCGCGCACGTCAGGGCGGCGCTCGAGCAACTCGCTCGGCAGCCCCGTGGGCGCTTCGCCGCCGAGCGTCGGCAGCGCCGCGGCGATCGCCAGGTCCGACGCGGGGTAACGCCCGAGCAGAACTTCGAGCGCTTTTTTCGACTGCTCGATCGCCTGCCGGTCCGCTTCGACGGCTTCGCGGGCGAGGCGGACGTTGGCTTCCTGCAATTCCGCGTCGAGCTGCCCGCCGACGCCGGTGGCGACCTTGTCGCGCGTCACGCGGTTGGTGCGGTCTTCACTGACGAGGCGCTCCTGGTCGATCGCCAGTTGCAGCTGCGCCTGCACGGCGACGAACCAGGCGTCGGCGACCTGCGCTGCCAGCGAGAGCCGCGCGAACTGCAAGTCGAGTTCCGACGCCTCTGCCGACAAGCGGGCCGACGCGGCGTCGGCGCGCACGCGGCCCCACAGGTCAAGCTCCCAGCTCGCCCGTCCGCCAAGGGCGTAGCTCGTGGACGTGATCGGCCCGCTGCCGCCGAAGCTGCTTTTGCTGCGGCCGGCCGAGCCGACGGCGTCGAGCTGCGGATAAAGCCGCGAGCCGGCGACGATCACCCGCTGCTGCACTTCGTCGAGCCGGGCGGCGGAAACGAGCAGATCGGGATTGTGCGCCAACGCCTCGGCGACCAGGGCCGACAGCGTGTCGTCCTGGAAATCCGCCAGCCAGTTCGTGTCAACGGATTTGGCGGATTCGGCCGACAGGGCCGTCGGCTGCGTCGCCGCGAACCGCCCGGGCCGGCCGACGGCGCGATTCGCCAGATCCGCCGGCGGGGGCGTCAGCGGCACGCACCCGCCGACCAACGCCGCCGCGGCGAGCCATCCGGCGGCCCGGGCGGCCACAAAACCGGGCCGTCCCGCGCCAAGTCGGGCGGACGGCCGGGCGGGCGAACGGGGGAAAAAGCGGGCGATTGGCGGTGATTGCGGCGACATACGTTCCCTCGGGCTATTGAAACCGAAATTTAGAACGCATGTTTCAAATTGTCAATCAAATATTGAACGCTTGTTCAAAGAATGCTAGACTAAGGGCGTCCAGGGGCTGTGGAGGCGTGATGGCGAATCGAAAAAATAACGCCGCGTCGGTCGAAACCCGCCGCCGGCTCATCGACGCCGCGGGCGAAGTCTTCGCCGAGCGCGGGTTCGCGCAGGCGACGATCCGCGACATCACGCAGCGCGCCAACACGAGCATCGCGTCGGTGAATTATCACTTCCGCGAGAAGACCGAGCTGTACAACGCCGTGATGGAGTTGCTCGAAAGCGACATGCGCGGCGTGATGCCGCCGGAATCGGTCCTCACCGGCGGGCCGGCGGAGCAGCTCCGCGCGTTCGTGCGGCACTTTTTGTCCGAAATTCTGCAGTGCGACGAGCAGCCGGAATGGATGCAGGTGCTGTGGGCGCGCGAGCTCGCGTCGCCGTCGCCGGCGATGAAGTCACTCATCGACAAAGTGATCCGCCCGGTGAACGACCGTTTGACCGCCATCCTGCGTCAGCTGGCCCCGGCGCCGCTGTCGCGGGAGCAGGAGTTGCTGCAGACGTCGAGCATCATGGGACAGATGCTTTATTTCGTCTGCCACCAGCCGGTGGTCGCCCACCTGTATCCCGACGTGCCGCACGTCGGCGCGCCCCAGAGCGCGGATTTGATCGCCGACCACATCGTACGTTTCTCGCTCGCGGCACTGGCCTGCAAAGACCCGCCGGCCCGGGTGACGCAGCCGCGTAAATCCGCTTCCACCCGCCGCGGGGCGGCCAAGTCGGGCGGGCGTTAAATTCCGTGCAGTGATTGCGTCGCAGATGGGTGCAATGGGCCGGATGCAGGAAACGGCGCGCCGTAGCAGGTCGTTGGCGACTCTCGGGGCTCTTGCGCGTCGTCTCGTAAGCGCCACCGACGCGCGCAGGAATCGGTGGAAGACCACGCTTTTCAGTTACCGATTTGCGAGGGATCGGGTTGTGTGACGGGCGTCCCACGATGATCTCGACGGATCGGGCCAGCGCAGGTCGTTATAAGGTCGATCGCGCGCCTCACCCTTTCATCCCCGTCGTGGCGATGCCTTCGATGAACGTCTTCTGCGACAGGAAGAACAGCACCAGCACGGGCAAAATCACCAGCACGCTTGCGGCCATCAGGAGGTGCCACGGCGTGCCGCCGTGTTGGCTCTGGAAGTTCTGCAATCCCAGCGCCAGCGTGAACTGCTCGGGCCGTTGCAGGTAGACGAGCGGGCCGAGGAAATCGTTCCACACGCCCATGAACGCGAACAGCGCCACGACCGTCAGTGCCGGGCGCGCCAGGGGCAGGATGATGCGCCAGAAGATGCCGAACTCCGAGCAGCCGTCGATCTTGGCGGCTTCGCTGAGGTCGTCGGGGATGGTCATGAAGAACTGGCGCATCAGGAAGATGTTGAACGCCGAGCCGAACCACGCCGGCACCCACAGCGGCTTGAACGTGCCGAGCCACGCCACGCCGGTTGTGTCGCCGAGCCATTTGAACAGCGAGAACAAGCTCACCATCGTGACGGGGAAGGGCACCATCATCGTCATCAGCATGATCGCAAATAGCACGCCGCGGCCGCGGAACCTGATCTTGGCAAAGCCGTAGGCGACAAGCGCGCTCGAGAGCGTCGTTCCTCCGACGCCGAGCACAGCGACGATCAGGGTGTTGCGCGTCCAGAGCAGGAAATCGGTCTTGTCGCTCGAAAGCACTTCACCGTAATTCGACCATCGCGCGGGGCTCGGCAGCAGCTGCGGCGGGTAGGCCATCGCCACGTCGAGCGATTTGAGGCTCGTCGACAGCATCCACAGAAACGGCGCGATCGCCCCGGCGCAAATGACGATCAGCACCGCGTGCACGAGCAAGCGCCCGGCCCGCTGCTTGCGCGCCGCCCCCCGGGGCGGGCGATGGTCGGAGTTCGTGCGGGCATAGGCGGCGATGGCCACGTCGTTTTGCACGGGCGTGGAGCCGACGCTGGTCTGCGGGCCGTTGGTGATCGTCATCGTTTTGCTTTCGGTTTACTTCCCGCCGTAGTGGACCCACTTCTTGCTCGTCCACGCCGCGAACGCCGTCAGCGCCAGGATCACCAGGAGCTGGATCCACGCCATCGCGCTGGCGTAGCCGCGCTGCATGTTCTGGAAGGCGTTGTCGTAAAGGTACATCGTGTAGAAATAAGTGCTGCGCGCCGGCCCGCCGGCGGTGACGATGTAGGCCTGGCTGAACACCTGCAGCGTGCCGATGATGCCCATAATGAGGTTGAAGAAGATCACCGGCGAGATCGTCGGCAAGGTGACGTGCCAGGCCTTGCGCAAGGCGGTGGCGCCGTCGATGTCGGCGGCTTCGTAAAGCTCGCGCGGCACGTCCTGCAGGCCTGCCAGGTAGATCACGACGGTGTTGCCTACGCCCCAGATGCTCATGAGGATCAACGCCGGCATCGACCACTGCGGGTCGCTCAGCCACGCCGGCGGATCGCTCCAGCCGAGGCCGCGCAAACCGACGTTGATGAGCCCGAGCTTGGCGTTGAACAGCCAGAGCCACAGCATCGCCGACGCCACCGCCGGCACGAGCGACGGCAGGAAGACGATCGTGCGGTAAATCGACAGCCCGCGGATGCGCGTGTTCAGCAGCATCGCCACGCCCAGCGACACCACCAGCCCCACCGGCAGGGCGACCGCGGCGTAGTACGCGGTGTTGCGCACGCTGATCCAGAAGATCTCGTCGCGCATGAGCGTGCGGTAGTTATCGAGTCCGATGAACACCGGCGGCTTGGTCAGCGACGAGAAATCGCAAAAGCTGTAATACAGCGACAACCCGATCGGCACGGCGGTGAACAGCGCAAAGCCGATGATCCACGGCGAGATGAACGCCAGGCCCTTGGCCGTGGCCCGCAGCTCGGCGGACGAAGGATTCGATAATTCACGCGACGATGCGGCGGACGATTTTGCCATACGGGCTCCGCAGGGTAACGGGACGTGATCCAGACTCAACAAAGTGCGCGAGCACCGGACCGTGAATCGCGCCACCCGACACCGACGACCTCACCGCAGCGACGACTTACTGCCGGCCTTGGCCCTGGTCTTCGGCAACGCGGCGGAGGCGCTGTTTTTCCATGAATGCGTCATACTTCCCCTGCAGGCGCACCTGCATCTCGGCCAAACCCTGCTCGGGGGTGACGCGCATCTGGGCAAGGTTCTGCACGAAGTTGGAAATCTCTTCGCTCACCTGCGGGAAGATCGGCACCGACGGCGTGCCGTAGGCGCGCGGGCTGGCGGCGAGGTCGTCGAAGACTTTGACGTACGGGTTGCCGTGGTTGCGGATGAATTCGTCGCTCACCTTCGCCAGCGGCGAGATTTTGCAGTGAAGGCTGCAGAGCTTTTCCATCACCGGCTGGCTGTTGACGTAAGCGATGAACTCGAACGCCTCTTTCTTGTTCTTGGCGCCCTTGGGGATCACCATCACGTCGGCGGTGCAGTAGGTGATGTCATTCACGCCCGGCACGGCCGAAGGGAACGGCGCCGCCGCCCATTGGCCGGCCATCTTCGGGTTCTGGTTGCGGATGAAGTTCGCCATGAACGTGCCCTGGTTTTCCATCGCCACCGTGCCGGCCATGAACGGGTTTTGCGGCGAATCGAAGTTGCCGAACCCCCCGCGGAAGTCCGACACCGCGGCCTTACCCAGGCGCTTGGAGTAGCTCTGCACCCAGGTGTACGCCTGCACGACTTTCGGGTCGGTGAAGGTGAACTTCTTGTTCTTCTCGTCCCACCACGAACCGCCGAACCACGAGCCGATGAAGCCCAGATCCCAGCCCGGCTCGAGCGGCAGAAAGCCGGTCAGTTGGATCGTGCCGTCGGGCCCGACGCGGTCGAGCGCCGCGGCGTAGGCGTCAAGCTCGGCGATCGTGCGCGGCGGGCGGCTCGGGTCCAGGCCCGCGGCCCGCAGGCGGTCGGCGCTTTCGGCAAAAATCCGCGTGTTGTAGTGCAGCGCGAAGTCGTACGGCGTGGTGACCAGGGCGTAGAGCTTGCCGTCGTAGCTGCACTCGTCCCAGAAGACTTTCTTGTAGGTGTCTGGCGTGATGCCGTGCGCCGCGGCCAGTTCGTCGAGCGGCTCGAGCGCGTCGAGGGCGGCGAACTGCGCGACGATCGTGTCCCACAGCCCCGCGACGTCCGGCGGCACGCCGGCGGCGGTGGAGATCAGCGTCTTCTGCACCACGCCGCTGGTGGACAGGCAGTTGACGTAAATGCCTTTTTCCTTGCCGACGGTTCGGTTGAAGTCGTCGGCGATTTGCCGGATCGCCACGGCTTCTTCGCCGGTCCATTTCTCCCAGTACTCGACGACGACGACGTCCTTGGGCGCCACACGCTCGGACCGCGGGCCGAACGCCAGCAGCGCCAACGCCGGGAGCAGCAGCAACAGCGAGACGATGAACTTAAGAGGCTTCATGGGTCGCCATAGCGTACCGTCGCGCGGAATCGGATGCTCGTTTTGGAATGTCGACGTATCCGTCAGGCGGGCGGGACGCCCGCCCCACGGATTGAGCGCGCTGCAGCCCGCGCCATAGGGATGACACGTCCCGTTTTAACGCGGACTTTGGGAAACGACGAAGGGCGGCCCGATCGGGCCGCCCTTCGCGTGGAACTCTTCGAGCGAACCTTCGAGCCTAGAACGGGATCGCGTCTTCAGTCACGTCCGGGATGTTCGGCCCGCGTTTGCGGGCCGCCGTCCTGGCGCGCAACGCGCTGGGGCGTTCGGCCGTCATCGTCGCGGTGGCCACGGCAGGGTCGGCCGGCGGGAGCGGGTCGGACGTCGCAGCGGCCCGTTGCTGGCTGACCTGGTATTCCTCGGCCAGGGTCTTCTGCGCGCCGAACGGCCGCGGCGCCGGGGCGGGGCGGACGCCGCTCTCGGCCGGCCCGCCGCCGAGGGCGCTTTCGGATTCGCGGTTGCCGAGGAACTGGAAGTTCTCGACCACCACGCTGATCTTGCTGCGCTTCCCGCCGGTGCGGTCTTCCCACGTCTCGTACTTCAGCCGGCCTTCGACGAGCAGCAGGCGGCCCTTGCGGGCGTACTCGCCGATCGTCTCGGCGGCTTTGCCGAACGCGGTGCAGTCGATGTAAAGGGTTTCTTCGCGGTCTTCGCCGCCGCTGGTCCGGAACCGCCGGTTGACGGCGAGTCCGAACTCGGCGATGTCCAAAGCCGAATCGCGATGGCCGGGCAACTGCTTGGTTTCCGGGTCGCGGGTGAGATTGCCGATGAGCGTGACCCGATTGAATGCGGGCATACGTCACACTGCCTTTCCACTATCAAGGTGAAGTCGGAAGACAATATTATTTCGAAAGCCCTGAGGCATGGTCGCTTAAGCGACCATGCCACACAGCATCGATACAAGATTCGAAGCGCCGCGACTGCTTCCGACTCATGTGCGGCGTTCGGGGATCGCAAACGGTCCCGGGCTTGGGGCGGGGCGCACGCAAGGCCGATCCGTGGCCTTGCGCGCAGGACCGGGCCGGGACACGGGGTCCACGCCCGCCCACGCCGGCGCGCCGTTCCATTCCGGAAGCGCCGCGCCGGCAGTTTCATTAGGCCGCCGTCGACATCGGCAGGCGGTTCTGTACGAAATCAATGCACTTGGCGAGCGTGTCGGCGGGCATGTCTTCCCACGCGTCGACGCCGGCCTTGCTGAACCACTTCTCGACCGTGCCCTCGGGCAGCCGGACGACGCCGAGCAGTTCCTTGATCTCCGCCACCTGTTTCGGGCTCGCCAGGGCGACCTGCTGGGCTTCCTTTTCCAGCATCGTCACGTCGTAGCGCTTGCAGACGGCGTCGTAGTTCCATTCGAAGACGTCTTCGTCAGGGAACGCGTCGATGCGCGTCTTGACGACCTTCGCCACGCGCTTGGCTTCTTTGCCGCGCCCGCCGCGCTTGCCGAGTTCGACGACAAGGTCGAACCAGTAATCAAGCTGCCGCCAGCCGTCGAAGGTCTGGCCGAGCACCTTAAGATTGTCGCCGTATTCCTTCTTGGCGTGGGCGGTGATGACCACGTTCATGTCCAGCGCCATGATGAGGTTGGCCAGGCGTTTCATCTGCTTGTTGGCTTCGCTGTAGTGGCGGCCGAAATCGCTGCCGACCTTCAGCTCGCACTTTTCGAGCAGGTCGTTGTAGACGGTCGTGATCGGGTCGATCACGAGCGTGCGGAAGTCGTGCTTCTCGGTGAGCAGCGCCTTCACCTCGGCGATCACCTCGTGGATGTCGGTGGTCTGGAAGACGACCGACCCGCTGGTGTTGATGAGTTTCTCGTAGTTCTCCGAGCCGCGTTCGCAGTCGATGACGTAGCTGTTGGGGAACTGAATGGCCGCGGTGGTCTTGCCGACGCCCGCCGGTCCGTACATGAACAACTTCAGCCGCTTATTGACGGCCTGTGGCTTCCTTGCGCGTAACATGGCTGTACCCTTTCCGAACGATCCGGCCCGACATTTGACTGGCGATGTGAGTGAGGCCGGGGACAGATCACAATCGCCGCTTGTTAGGTATACGTTCGGTTGTATAAAAGTGTTTGTAGAAAATTAGATTTTTTGCAAAATATTTGCCTGGCGTCGTCCAGACCGCGTTTTTCTCGGACCTTGGCGGCTAAATGGCGGTCGGAATACGGGATGTGTGTTCGGTTTGTGTTCGGGCAAACCGAAGCCAGCTTGAACAGGCGTCAAAACGCCCATCCTCCCCCGTACCCGGGGGAGGGCAGGGAGGGGGCGGCTGCCAATGCTCATCGCGCGAAACGCGCATCTGGTTCCTCCCCCTACGGGGGAGGCTAGGTGGGGGCGGCCAACAACCTGCCAATAGCGGCCCGC
The DNA here is from genome assembly GCA_036387945.1 of Tepidisphaeraceae bacterium. GTDB lineage: Bacteria > Planctomycetota > Phycisphaerae > Tepidisphaerales > Tepidisphaeraceae > DASVSS01. Next base: position 30,027 of record DASVSS010000356.1, read on the forward strand.
TGCCGCCAGAGAGCAAATCCCTCGCCCGGTACTCCGGGAGAGGGTAGGGAGAGGGCCGAGCGGCTCGGCGCATTGTTGCGATGAGGCAGCCGCCCGCCCCCACCTAACCTCCCCCGCAGGGGAGGAACTGAAAAGGCGATCTGTTGCGCGGAGGTGGCCACCTCGCCCGGATCGCGCGGTGCGTGAGGACGACGCCGCCGAAGACATCATCGCGGGTTTTTCACGCCGCCTGCCCATCCGGCTCGCCAACAATGGCGGTATGGCAACGGTCTCCGATTTCCTCGTGCAGCGCCTGATCGACTGGCGGATCAGCCGTCTCTACGCCTACCCCGGCGACGGCATCAACGGCATTACCACCGCCCTCCGCAAGGCCGGCGATCGGCCGCGGTTCATTCAGGCGCGGCACGAAGAACTCGCCGCCTTTATGGCCTGCGCGCACGCGAAATTCACCGGCGAAGTCGGCGTGTGCCTGGCCACGAGCGGGCCGGGGGCGATTCATCTGCTCAACGGTTTGTACGATGCCAAACTGGATCACCAGCCCGTCGTCGCCATCGTCGGCCAGGCCGCGACGTCCGCGATCGGCAGCGCCTACCAGCAGGAAGTCGATCTGCACAATCTGTTCAAGGACGTCGCGAGTGCGTTCATCACAGTCGTCACCCACCCCGCGGCCATGCGGCACGCGGTCGACCGGGCCTTCCGCACGGCGATGGATCAAAAGACCGTTACCTGCCTGATTATCCCCAAGGACGTGCAGGAGCTGCCCGCCACCGCCGACGTGCCGCAGGCGCACGATCATGCGCTCTCGGGCGTCGGGCACGTCACGCCGTTTATGGTGCCGCGCCCGGCAGAGCTCGAGGCCGCCGCGGCGGCGCTCAATGCGGGGCAGCGCGTGGCGATGCTCGTCGGGGCCGGGGCGCTGGGGGCGGGTGACGAAGTGCTCGCCGTCGCCGACCGGCTCGGCGCCGGCGTGGCCAAAAGCTGGCTCGGCAAGGCGGTCATCCCCGACGACGTGCCGTACTGCACCAACAGTATCGGCCTGCTGGGCACGAAGCCGAGCTGGGATCTCATGCAAGGGTGCGACACGCTGCTGGTGGTCGGCAGCAGTTTTCCGTTCACCGAGTTCTACCCGCCGGCGGGCGCGGCGCGCGGCGTGCAGATCGACGCCGACGGGCGGCAGCTTTCGCTGCGCTACCCGATGGAAGTGAACCTCAAGGGCGACGCCAAAGACACCCTCGCGGCCCTGCTGCCGCTGCTGCGGCACAAAACCGATCGCGCGTGGCACGAGTCGGTCATCAGCGGCGTGGAGGACTGGTGGAAAGTGCTCGCCGGGCGCTCCATGAACGACGCCGCGGCGGGCACGATCAACCCAGAGCGCGTGTTCCATGAGCTGTCGCCGCGCCTGCCGGACGACTGCGTCCTGTGCGCCGACAGCGGCACGACCGCCAACTGGTACGCTCGCGATTTGCGCATCCGCCGCGGCATGTCCGCCAGCGGCAGCGGCAACCTCGCGAGCATGGGCGCCGCCGTGCCGTACGCGGTGGCGGCGAAGTTCTGTCATCCCGATCGCGTGGCGATCGCCCTCACCGGCGACGGGGCGATGCAGATGAACGGGCTCAACGCCCTCATTACGATCAGCAAGTACTGGAAGGAGTGGAGCGATCCACGGCTGATCGTGCTCGTGCTCAACAACCACGATTTGAACATGGTCACCTGGGAACAGCGCGTCATGGCCGGGGACGTGAAGTTCGAGGCCAGCCAGAATCTGCCCGACGTGCCGTACGCGCAGTTCGCCCAATCGCTCGGCCTGCGCGGCATCCGGATCGACCACCCCGACCAGGTCGCCGCCGCCTGGGACGCGGCCCTGACGTCCGACCGCCCGGTCGTTCTTGAAGCCGTCACCGACCCAGACGTCCCGGTGCTGCCCCCGCACGTGACGATGCAGCAGGCGAAAAGTTTTGCCATGTCACTGATGAAGGGCGACCCGAACGAAGTCGGAGTGCTCAAGCAGGCGGTCAAAGGGATCGTGAAGACGTTCGTCCCGGGCGGGGGCAGCTAAGGCCCGGAAAGCGATGTTGCCGCTGGTCCTCCTTCCGGGAGTGCAGCCGGAGCGCTTCCTCTCCAACCTACGCGCAGGGACGGTTAGGGAACGCTCTAAACACCGATGCATCCTTCAAGCTGCCCTCTCCCTAACCCTTTCCCGGACTACGGGGAGAGGGACGAGGGGTGCCCGGTGGATACGGCTATGGAAATTGCTCTACCTGACGCGCCGGTGCGGGGGGCAAATACCTTAACGATGATAATTTATCTTGAAAATTGACTTGGGAATTGTAACAATTTCCATCCGGCGAACGGCGGAGCTTTGTTTCTCGTAATCTGGTTGTCGTCCCGACGGGTGATCCCGGCGGGTCGCGGTCTTCGCATCACCCGGCATTTTTGCCGGCGGATCGCCCTCTTCCCGGCACCCTGGCGGACTTAAAAGCAACTGGATTTCCCCATGCATACGCCCATCGAACAACTCGAATCGCGTCGTTTGCTCGCCGCTTCGGTCATCCAGCCGGCCATGGTCGTCAGCGGCGAACCGGTCGCGGGAACGCCGCGGCAGGTGGAAAACCTCGGCCGCGGGCTTGTCGCGGTCAACAAAGGCAGCGGCCAGGTGTTCCTGAGCTGGCGCCTGTTGGCCAACGACCCGGCGAACACCACGTTCAACCTCTACCGCTCGGTCAACGGCGGGTCCCCCACGCTGCGGGCCAACGTCGCCTCCACCACCAACTACACCGACACCGGCGTCGATGCCACGCGGTCGGTGGGCTATTTCGTCCGCCCGGTGATCAACGGCGTCGAGCAGGCGGCAAGCAACACCTTCACGCTGGCGGCCAATTCGCCGACGCGGCAGTTCCAGTACGTGGACCTCGACCGCCCCGCGAGCTTCGTCGACGCCGCGGGCGCCACCGTCACTTACTCCCCCAACGACACCAGCGTCGGCGACGTCGACGGCGACGGCGAGTACGAATACATCGTCAAGTGGGACCCAAGCAATTCCAAGGACAACAGCCAGAGCGGCGTGACCGGCAACGTCTACATCGACGCCTACAAAGCCAACGGCACGAAGCTGTGGCGCATCGACCTCGGACGCAACATCCGCGCCGGAGCGCACTATACGCAGTTCATCGTTTACGACCTCGACGGCGACGGCAAAGCTGAAGTGGCGATGAAGACCGCCCCCGGCACGGTCGACGGCCTGGGCAACAACGTGCTGATGGGCACCGACAGCGCGTCGGCCGATTACCGCAACAGCGGCGGGTACATTCTCACCGGCCCGGAATACCTCACCATCTTCAACGGCGAGACCGGCGCCAACATGGCCACCACCGCCTACGTGCCGCCGCGCGGCACGGTGTCGTCGTGGGGCGACAGCTACGGCAACCGCGTCGACCGCTTCCTCGCCGGCGTGGCGTACGTCGACGGCGAGCGGCCGAGCCTCATCATGTCGCGCGGCTACTACACCCGCGCGGTCGTGACCGCCTGGGACTGGCGCGGCGGCAGCCTGAGCCGCCGCTGGACGTTCGACAGCAATTCCACCGGCAACAGCGCCTACCGCGGGCAGGGAACCCACAGCCTCAGCGTCGCCGACGTCGACGCCGACGGCAAAGACGAAATCATCTTCGGCGCCGCCACCATCGACGACGACGGCCGCGGCCTTTACTCCACCGGCCTCGGCCACGGCGACGCGCTGCACGTCGGCGATTTCTCGCCCACCAACCCCGGCTTGGAAGTGTTCCAGATCCACGAAGACGAAAACGCCCACAAGGGCCAGGGCGGCACGTTCCGCGACGCCCGGACCGGCGCGGTCCTCTGGAGCGTCCCCGGCACCGGCGACGTCGGCCGCGGCGTGTCGTTCGACATCGACCCGCGCTACGCCGGCAACGAATCGTGGACGAGTTCCAACAGCAACGTCTACCGCGCCGACGGCACGGTCATCGAAGGCTCGACCCACGGCAGCTTCAACTTCGGCATCTGGTGGGACGGCGACCTCTCGCGCGAACTGATCACCGGCACGACGCTCGACAAGTGGGACACCAACACCAACTCCGCCGGGCGGCTGTTCACGGTCTACCGCGCCGCCCCCGTCGAATCGATCAACGGCAGCAAGGCCACGCCCATGCTCAGTGGCGACCTGTTCGGCGACTGGCGCGAAGAGTTCATCCTGCGCAGCGCCGACAACGAAGGCATGTACATCTTCACCACCAACGCCCAGACGAGCGTGAAGATGCCCACGCTCATGCACGACACCCAGTACCGTACCGCCATCGCGTGGCAGAACGTTGCGTACAACCAGCCGCCGCACCCGAGCTTCGCCCTGGGCATGGGCCAGGTGCCCAAGCAGAACGTGCGCTACACCGCCGACGCCGCGCCGCTGCAGAACCCGTCGGTCGTCGAGGCCGGCACGCCGCAGCGCTCGCGGGTGACGAAGTACACGCTCAACTTCAACGAAGCGGTGACGATCAACCTGTCGGGCGTCAGCGTCACGCGCCGCGGCAGCGGGGCGGTCCCCTTCACGATGACCGCCCTCGACGACAAGACGTATGTCCTGAATTTCAGCGGCATCGGCGGCTCGCTCGGCGACGGCGTGTACGACGTCGACCTGCTCGCCAATGCCGTGCGTGATTCGGCCGGCAACGTGCTCAGCGGCGGCAACAAGAAGCTGACGTTCCACCGCCTCTACGGCGACTCCGACGGCAACCGCATCGTCAACAACGCCGATTACGGGGTGTTCAAGGCCACGTTCGGAGCAAGCAGCTCGTCGTCCAACTACAACCGCAATCTCGATTACGACAACAACGGCATCGTTAACAACGCCGACTACGCGCAGTTCAAGCTGCGTTTCGGAACGAGCGTAAGTTATTAACAGAAGCCTTTTGGGCCTCGGAACTCCCCGCCGGCCGGCGGGCGACCGGGACGCCTGAAAAGTGTTATGCTGAGATCGTTCGGCAGACCGGATCATCCTGAGACCGAGCAACTGGAGAACATGAAAATGACCCGCACACGAGTCGCCTGTCTGATCGCCGCTTTTGGCGCAAGCGCCCTGAGCTTCGCCTCCAACGCAGCCGCGGCGGTCCGCTACGAATACGCCACCGCCCCGACGTCCAAGTCGGTCGCAGCGGGCAGCGTGGGATTTGACATCTTTCTTGCCGAGATTCTTGACGGCAACAGCACGTCGTTCATCGCCAGCAGTGGCGGCGGGCTTGACAGTGCGGCGTTCAAGATCCAGTTCGTCTCCGGCGGCGGGGCGAAGCTCACGGGGCTGGATTACAACCCCGCCTTCGGAAGTGAGCTCAACACCAAGAGCGTCTCCGATTTCAGCGGCACATTGAACGAATCGACCGCGCAAAACGCTCCGCCGGTACCGGTCGCCAACAGCCGCGTGCTGCTCGGCACCGCGATCTTCTCCGCCGCGGCCGGCACGGGCCCGGCGACGTTTCGCGTGGACTTGTTCGACGGCAACACTGGTAACGTTTTCACCGCCGGCTTCGTCAGCCTCGACGCCGATCCCGGCGACGGATCGTTCACGCCCCTTGTGGGCGGCAAGACGTTCACCGTCGCCGTCCCCGAACCCGCCGGCCTGCTGCTGGCGGGCGTCGGCGGCGTGGCGCTGCTGACGCGCCGTCGCCGCGCGGCCGTGGCATAATCGCCCCGGCCTCGTCCAGGATCGCCATCCCGTCCGCCTATAACACGCGATGACAGCGACAGCGCGTTGCTAAAATACGCTGTCGTCGACGTGCGTCATGCGCGGGAAGTGCAGTTGGTCGCTCGGCTCCCCCTGCGGCTCGGCGGGGTGGATCAGCTCTTCCAGCCGGGCTTTGGTCGCCAGGAAGTGCGGGTCGAGCAGGTGCCCGCGCGTGCGCGGGTGCGGCAGGGGGACGTTGATAATCTCCTGCACGTGTCCCGGCCGAGCGCCCAGGACGATGATGCGGTCGGCAAGGTAAATCGCTTCGTCGAGGTCGTGGGTGATGAACAAAATCGTCACGTCCACCGATTGCCAGATCTGCAGCAGATGGCTTTGCATCTGGCATCGCGTCTGGGCGTCGAGTGCGCCGAACGGCTCGTCCATCAGCAGGATGCGCGGCTGTGTGGCCAGCGCCCGCGCGATCGCCACGCGCTGCTTCATCCCGCCGCTGAGCTGGTGCGGATACGTATCGGCAAACGGCGTGAGGCCGACCATGTCCAGCCACCGCCCGGCTTCACCTTCGGCCTGGTGTGCGTTCATCCCCTTGGCAAGCAGCCCGAACATGACGTTGCGCTTGGCCGTCAGCCACGGGAACAGCGTGTAGCCCTGAAAGACCATGCCCCGCTCCGGCCCGGGGCCGCTGACCTGCTTGCCGTCGAGAAGGATGCGGCCTTCGGTCGGCGCGTCGAGCCCGGCGAGGATACGGATGAGCGTGCTCTTGCCACATCCGCTCTGGCCGATGACGCAGATGAACTCGCGCCGGCGGACGCTGAAGTTGATGTCCGCCAGCGCCGTCACCGGCCCGTTGCGCGACGCGAACACGCGGCCGAGGCGCTGCACGTCCATCACGATCGGCCGCTGTGCGATGCGATCAAACCGCTCGCGCACGCCGGGCGGCAAGTCGCGGTAGTCGGGCAGTGCCAGTGGTGCGTACATAAGAGTCTCGATTCGAACGTTCCGGCACGTCTTTCCGTCCCTCGCCGTCGCGCCGAGGCGCTATCGCCGGGGACTTCTGGTTCCTCCCCCTCCGGGGGAGGCTAGGTGGGGGCGGCCCCCGACCTGCAATAGCGGTTTGATGCTGCCAGAGAAGCAAACCCCTCGCCCGGTACGCCGGGAGAGGGTAGGGAGAGGGCCGAGCGGTTAGGCGATTGAATACGATGACGCACCCGCCCGCCCCCACCTAGCCTCCCCCGCAGGGGAGGGACCAGAGGGGATTCGGCCCGTTCAAATGGGATCATTCAACTCCAGCTTTCTGTGCCGCGGCACATCAGGCTCCGTGGCGGCCTCCGTGGCGGCTTCGCCGCGTCGGCGTGAGAAAATCCGTTCCGTCTTTGGCGAGCCGATGATCTCGATGCCGCGCTGCACGAGTCGCACGAAATGCGTGTGCCCGCCCGCCGCCGGCGTCCACGGGAACAGCCGCGGGGCGAGGAAGGCCAGCACCTGGTCGGTCAGCAGTCCGATCAGGCCGATGAGAATGATGCCGGCGTAGACGTTCTCGTAGTGAAAGTACTTGCCCTGCTGGTTGATGAAATAACTGATCCCGCTGCTGCGGCCGATCAGCTCGGCGACGATCAGGTACGTCCACGCCCAGCCGAGCAGGATGCGCATGTCGTTGTACAGGTTCGGCAGGATTCCCGGCACGATGACGTTGAACACCATCCGACGCCGCTTGGCGCCGAGCACCTGCGCCGCTTCGAGCAGCGAGGCATCGAGCAGCCGCGTGGTGTTGGCCACGACGAGCACCATCTGAAAGAACGTGCCGATGAAGATAATGGCGATCTTCGGCGCGTCGTTGATGCCCAGCACCGCGACGGCCAGCGCGCCGAACGCCGGCGCGGGCATGTAGCGCACGAAATCGACGAACGGCTCGATCAGCCTGGAAAGCAGGTTCGACGTGCCGCACAGCACGCCCAGCGGCACGCCGATGACGGCAGCGGAGGCGAAGCCCCAGAAGATGATCTGCACCGAGTGCCACAGGCTTTCGTGCAGCCACGGATCGCCGCGACGCAGCGGCGGCGTGCGAAAGGCGGTGTACAGCGCCCGGCCGACCTCGTGCGGCGCGGGCAGAAAGACCGGGTTCGCCGGGTCGCCGACAGCCGGGGCCTTGCCGGCGGCGACGAGGCGGTCGTTCTCGGCGGCGAACGCCGTCTTCTCGATCAGCGTGCCGGGCCGCAGGAACGCCGATCCGCCGCCGGCGCTGACCTTCATCATCGGGTGCCACACCGCCGGGCAATAACTCACCAGGCACCACACGCAAAGGGGCAGCAGAAATGCCAGCGCCTTGCACACCCACGCCGTCACCGGCGAGAGCGGCTTGCGAGCGCCGAGCATCGGAAACCAGGATGCCACGCAATAAACCCGTTACCCAAAAGCGCAACCCCTCATCCCAAACCCAGTGGCATCGTCGCTGAAGCGACCATGCCACAAGCGACTCGATCGCGCCCTACTTCTTCATCTCCGTAACGGCTTCCTTCACGAGCGAATCATCAACGTACGCCTTCGTGTCCTGCGACTCGGCGTACACCTTGTTCTTCACGTTGAACGCGTTGACGATCTTGTTGGACCCGTGCAGCGAGTCGAGGCCGTCGCCTTCCTTCATGTGCTTGAGATTGCCGGCGAGGTCGAGCAGGAACGTGCCCGACATGCTCTTGGCGTATTGCTCCGGGGGGACGTTCACGCGGGCGGCCATGATCTTGATCGCTTCGTCGCGTGTCGCGGGGCTGGCGATGAACTTCACGGTCTTGTCCCACACGCCGACGACTTTTTTCCAGTCCGCCCGCCGCGAAGCAAGGCTGTCGCGCGAGACGTAAAGGCCGTCGTAGATCAGCCCCGGCGCGTCAGCGCTGGTGAACAGCGGCTTCGAGCCCGGCACCTGCGTCAGCGCCTGCCCGGCGACCGGGTACCATGCGCCGATGGCGTCGACGCCTTTGCTGGCCAATGCCTGCGGCGTTTCGTTGGTGGGGAAGTTGACGATCTTCACGTCCGCCTCGGTCATGCCGTTGGCCTCGAGGGCCTTGAGCAGAAGCAGGTGCTCGACGAAGTTCACTTCCAAGCCGATCGACTTGCCTTTGAGGTCCTTGATCGAATTGACGCCCGGCTGGCCGACGAGCATGTCGTTGCCGTTGGAATAGTCCGTCAGCACCACGACGGTCGAAGGCTTGCCGCCGCCGCCGGTGACGAGGGCGTCGCCGTTGGTGATGGTGACGGCGTCGATCTTGCCGGCACTAAAGGCCTCCATGCTCGGGCCGTATTCGAACCAGGTGAACTCCACGTCCACGCCGGCTTCTTTGAAAAAGCCTTTCTGGATCGCCACTTCCCACGCGACCCAGCCGGGCCAGTCGGAATACCCGATCTTCAGCGGCTGCGCCTCCGCCACCGGCGACGCCAGCACGCCCGCGAGCACCGCGGCGGCGACGCAAATGCGCTTGACCGAGGAACGGACCCAACCGCCGACGCCTTTGAAACCTGACATGCATGCTCCCGTTTCGAGTGAACCTTATTCGACGGCCCCGACGCTGCATCGCGGGCGCTGCGGGGAGGAGAGCAAGTATGATGCCTAAGCAATTTGTTCACACCGATGGGAAGAAAATGGCCGGAAAGTGACGGCATGCGGCCCGGCCGGTGCCTTTTTGGGAGTTGAATCGGTGCGCATTTTTAGTGCACCGCCGTCCCGAACTGCCTTTAGATGTGGCAGGGTTGCAAAGGACGGCCTTGCTCTCCGTGGCGTGGGCGTCCCGCCCACGTTCGCCGCGCGGCGGCGAATAATTCTTCCGGCTGCGCCGGAAAGTGAGCGGGACGCCCACGCCACAGGAGATTTCCAGCTCCACCCGCGCACGACAGCCGCCTCGGTCGGTCGTCGCGGCACAAACGTTGCAGTGGGCAAGCCCGCAAGTGTGAGGTTTGTCGGAAATGGTAATACGGGCGTCCATCCAGCAGCGCATCGAAACCCTCGCCGGCGCATCGCCCGTGCGGTGGGGCGGGATGACGTGGCCGCAGATCCAGGCCCTGCGCGACGCCGGCAACCGCATGGCGCTGCTGCCGGTGGGCGCCACCGAGCAGCACGGCCCGCACCTGCCGGTCGATACCGACACGCTTTTCGCCAGCGCTTTCTGCGATTACGCATCGGCCCGAACCGGCGTGCCCGTCCTGCCGCCGTTGGCGTACGGATGCTCGCTCGGGCACACCGGCCGCTGGCCCGGCACGTTGTCGCTCATGCCCGAAACCCTTGCCGCGGTCGTGCGTGAGATCAGCGGCTTCCTCATCCGCACGGGCTTCGAGCGCCTGCTCCTGGTTAATTCCCACTGGGGCAACAGCTCGGCCCTGCGGTGCGCCATTGACCGCCTCCGTTTCGATCACGCGGGGCAGTTCGCCGTCGGCCTGCGCAACACCTTCGACCTCACGCCCGGCGTTTACGCCCAGTTCATCGACGACGCCCCCGACTTCCACGCCAACCGCGCCGAGACGGCATTGATGCTCTTTCTCGATCCCGAAGCCGTGCGCACCGAATGCATCGAAGACGACCCCGATCGCACCGGGGACAAAGTCTTCACCTACGTCGTCCCCCAGACCAGCACCAACGGCGTCACCGGCCGCCCCAGCCAGGCCACCGCCGAGGACGGCGGCCGCCTCTTCATCGAAATCGCCGAAGCGCTCACAGACCTCGTCCGCCGCGCCACAACCGAAGAACCACCCCTTGACTGGAAATCCCCAGGCTGACGCAAACACCAGAACACCAACCCAAAACACCAACTACCAAGGCCATCATGGACCGTCCCAACCCCCCGATCCCCGACCCGCCGCTTCAAGTCGACCGCGTGCTGCGCCTCAAGAGCGAGCTCGAAGCCAAGGGCGTGCGGTACTGCATCGCCGCCTACGCCGACGTGCACGGCATCCCCAAGGCCAAGGTCGTGCCGATCGCCAACTTCGAGGAGATGTGCGACGGCGGCGAACTCTACACCGTCGGCGCCAGCGAAGGCATGGGCCTGGTCGGCCCGCAGGAAGACGAGTGCCAGACCGTCCCCGATCTCGATTCGCTCATCGTCTGCCCGTGGGATCATCAATACGCCTGGTTCAGCGCCGATCTCGTCCACCACGACCGGCCGTTCTGGGGGGCGGGGCGCACGATCCTGGCCAACGTGCTCAAGAGCGCTAAAGCGATGGGGTACGACTTTGCGCTGGGCATCGAGCCGGAATTTTACGTTTACCGGCGGGACGAATCAGGCAAGCTCGTGCCATTGGCGCACACGCCTTTCCGCCAGCCGAACGCGTGCTACGACGTGCGGCAGACGCTGCAGAGCATGGCGTTCCTCGACCCGATGTGCCGGTACATCGAAGAGCTGGGCTGGGGCGTGCACAGTTTCGATCAGGAATGCGGCCGCGGGCAGTTCGAATTCGATTTCCATTACGCGGACGCGATGACCATGGCCGACCGGCTGATCTTCCTGCGGCTGATGGCCAAGGAAGTCGCCGGCAGCATCGGGGCGGTCGCGACGTTCATGCCCAAGCCGTTTGCCAACGATTTCCGCAGCGGGGCGCACTTCAACATGAGCCTCAGCGACGTCGCCACCGGCCGCAACGTCTTCCTGCCACCGGCCGTCCCCGACCCGCTGGCGGCGAAGTACGGCCTGAACTGCTCGCGCGTGGCGCTGGCGTTCGTGGCAGGCATCCTCAAGCACGCCCCGGCGATCACGGCGGTCTGCTGCCCGACCTACAACAGCTATAAGGGCCTCATCGCCCAGGGCGATCTGCCCGAGATGAGCTGGGCCCCGGTGCTGCGCTGCTACGGCCGCAACAACCGCAGCGCGATGCTGCGCCTGCCCATGAGCCGCCCGTGCGTCGAAAACCGTGCGGTGGACATGAGCGTGAACCCGTACCTCGCCGCGGCGATCAATCTCGCCGCCGGGCTGCAAGGCATCCGCGAAAACCTCGACCCCGGCGAGCCGCTGAACGACAACTTGTACACCCTGTCCAAGGGCGACGCCGACCGCCGCCGCGTCGAGCGCCTCCCGCAGACGCTGCTCGACGGCGTGCGCGCGTTCGACGAAGACCCGCTCGTGGCCGAGACGTTCGGGGCAGACTTCCAGCGCGTCTACAGCGAGCAGAAACACAAGGAATGGGCGCGCGGCTTTTACCGCGTCAGCGAAGACGAGCGCGAGGAGATGCTGACGTACGTGTAAGCACTTTCGCTGGCAAATCCTCACCGGCATGGTCGCTTAAGCGACCATGCCACGCCGCCGGGGTTTATTCGGCTTCCAGAGGTTGACACCCGTGTTACTTATTACTAAAAACTTCACACCAGACGGAGCGGGTGTCCACGTGGCAAAAAGGGCGAAGCCGAAAAAGCCCTCGCCGGTCTCGCGGTTTAGCATTTCGTTGCCCGGCGACCTGCTCGACCAGCTCGACGCACTCGTCAGCCGCCGCAAGCTGCCCAGCCGCTCGCAGGTGCTTGCCGAGCTGATCCGAGGGGCGCTGATCGAAGGGGATCTGGCCGACGACGCCAGCAAGGTCGTCGCCGGCACGATCACCCTCGTCTACACCAACCGCCGCGACACCCTGCGGCACCGGATGGCGGTGATCCAGCGGAAGTACCTCATGGAAACGATCAGCTCGCAGCACGTCTTCCTCGAAAGCGACCACAGCCTCGAAGTCCTGCTCGTGCAGGGTCCGGGCAAACAGCTCAACCGGCTGGCCGACGAGCTGCGGGCGCTCAAGGGCGTCGAGCAGGTCCGCATGGTCATCACGCAGGCGCTCGTGCCGCCGCTGCACGAATAGTCCTGTACTGAGTAGACCGATGGCAGACGCAACGGAATCATCCACCGCAACTCCCCTCAAGGCCCGCGACCACGCCCGCGCGCAGGCCGGCATCATCGCCGAGACGATGCCGACGCTGCCCGCCTCTGCGGCCAGGGATTTGCCGCCCGGCGTGCTGGCCGGTGACGTCGTGTGGGACGAGACCGTGCCCGGCGGCGGGTACGCGTCGCGCGTGCTGCGGCGCGGCACGCGGCTGCGGCTGACGGACCTGCGCGGCGACGCGTGCTGCCAGCTGCTCGTCTACAACGCCGACCGTCCGTTCGAGCGGCTCAACGTCGCCGACACGATCAAGGTGCAGTGGAACGGCTATCTCGGCGCGGGCAAGCTGCTGCTGAGCGACATGGGCCGCTCGCTCATGAGCATGATCAGCGACACCTGCGGCCGACATGACGTGTTCGCCGGGGCGAGCAATCCGATCACCAACGCCGCGAAATACGGCGACGGCGGGAACCATTCGCCGGCGCCAAGCGCCCGCGAACGCTTCCTCATCTCCCTGGCCAGGCACGGCCTGGGCAAGCGCGACGTCACGCAGTGCGTCAACTTCTTCAAGGCCGTCGAGATCATGCCCGGCGGCGAGATGGTCTTCGTCGATCGCGCGCAGCGGCCTGGCGAATACGTCGAACTGCGGGCCGACATGAACGTGCTGGTCGTGCTGGCCAATACCCCGCACGTGCTCGACCCGCGGCCGGCGTACACCGCCACGCCGCTGCGCCTCACCGCCTGGCGCGGCGCGCCCGCCGCGGCGGACGACGCGGTGCGCAATGCCTCGCCCGAAGCGCAGCGGGCTTTCCTGAACGTGGACGATTACTTCGATGTCTGACCGCGCCCGCCGCGCGGATGAGCCGAGCAAAGCATGACGATTTACGACGATATCATCCCCGCCCGCGCGCCGTGGGCCTACGTCGTCCGTGCCGGGCAGTCACTGCGCGTCATCGACGTCGAAGGAAACCAGGCCGTCGACTTCCTCGTCTTCAACGCCCACGACCACGCCGAGCGGTACAGCGCGCAGGACACGATGGCAGCGCAGAAAAACATCTTCCTCGTCACCGGCTCACGCCTGCTCAGCGGCGACGGCAACGTGCTGATGACCGTCGCCGACACCAACGTGAAGTATCACGACACCATCGGCGGCGCCTGTTCGCCGGAGTCCAACACCTTGCGCTACGGCCACCACACGAAGCACCAACACGCCTGCGTGGATAACTTCCTGATCGCCGGCGCCCCGCACGGCCTGGGCAAGCGCGACCTGACGAGCAACATCAACCTCTTCATGAACGTGCCGGTCGAACCCGACGGCAGCCTGGGCATCGTCGACGGCATCAGCGGGCCGGGCATGTACGTCGATCTCGTCGCGGCGATGGACGTGCTCGTGGTCATCAGCAACTGCCCGCAGATCAACAACCCGTGCAACGCGTTCAACCCCACGCCGGTGCGCGTCGTGATTTCCGGTCCCCTCTCCGGTGTACTCACGGGGGAGGGTTAGGGCAGGGGCTTGAGCGTGTTTACGCTTGAAGCGCCGACAAGTTTCAGCCCTCTCCCTAGCCCTCTCCCGGCGTACCGGGAGAGGGGACCAGAACGGACATTCCCGAAGCGCTTGGCCCAACATGTTCAAAAAAGTCCTCATCGCCAACCGCGGCGAAATCGCCTGCCGGATCATTCGCACGCTCGACGCGCTGGGCGTGGCGTCGGTGGCGGTCTACTCCGAAGCGGACTATGCGGCGCGGCACGTCGATCTGGCCGGCGAGGCGGTCGCCATCGGGCCGGCGGCGGTGGCCGAAAGTTATCTCAAGGGCGACCGCATCATCCGCGCTGCCGTCGACAGCGGCGCCGAGGCGATCCATCCCGGCTACGGCCTGTTGAGCGAGAACGCCGACTTCGCCGATGCGTGTGCCGCGGCGGGACTGGTCTTCATCGGCCCGACCGCGGCGAACATGCGCGCCTTCGGCCTCAAGCACACGGCGCGCGATCTCGCCCGCCGCAGCGACGTGGCGCTCCTGCCGGGCACGGAGTTGCTCGCCGATCGCAACGAAGCCGCGGCCGCGGCGGGGCGCATCGGTTACCCGGTCATTCTCAAAAGCACCGCCGGCGGCGGGGGCATCGGCATGCGGGTGTGCGGCGATGCCGCGCAGTTGCTAGACGCCTACGCCGCCGTCGAACGGCTGAGCCGCTCGCACTTCGGGCAGGCCGGGATGTACCTCGAAAAGTTCATTCCCCGCGCCCGCCACGTCGAAGTGCAGATCTTCGGCGACGGCCGCGGCGACGCGATCGCCCTGGGCGAGCGCGACTGCTCGGCGCAGCGGCGCAATCAGAAGGTGATCGAGGAAACGCCCGCCCCACACTTAAGCGACGCAACGCGCCGCGCGCTTTGCGACACCGCCGTACGGCTGGCGAAGGCCGTGGCGTACCGCTCGGCGGGGACGGTCGAGTTCGTGCTCGACGCCGACTCCGGGGCGTTCTATTTCCTGGAAGTGAACACGCGGCTGCAAGTCGAGCACCCGGTCACGGAGGCCACGCACGGGGTCGACTTGGTCGAGTGGATGGTGCGTCTTGCCGCAGGTGAGTTGCCGGCACTATCGACGTTGAAGCCCGGGCCGCACGGCCACGCGATCGAAGTGCGTTTGTACGCCGAAGACCCGGCAAAACAGTTCCAACCCTCGGCGGGATTATTGACCGAAGTCACCTTCCCGACCGAACCCGCCCTGCGGGCGCGCGTCGACACATGGGTCGCCGCGGGCACGGAGATCACGCCGCACTACGACCCGCTCATCGCCAAGCTCATCGTCCACGGCGACGACCGCGCCGACGCGATCGCAAAGATGCGCCGCGCTCTCGCTGCCACACGGCTGGAAGGCATCGAGACGAACTTGTTCTACCTGCGCGATTTCGTCGGCTCCGACGTCTTCGGCCAGGGCCGGGTGATGACCTCGACGCTGGCGGACGTGACGTACTACGACCCGAGCATCGACGTGCTGGCGGCGGGCAATTTCAGCACCGTGCAGGATTACCCCGGCCGCCTGGGGTATTGGGACGTCGGTCTGCCGCCCAACGGGCCAATGGACGCACTGGCGTTTCGACTGGGCAACCGCGTCGTCGGCAACGCCGAGGGCACGGCGGGCCTGGAACTGACGGTCACCGGGCCGACGCTGAAGTTCAACCGCCGAACCGTCGCGTGCCTGGCGGGGGCGCGGATGAAGGCGACGCTCGACGGCGTCGCCGTGCCGCAGTACACGGCGTTCGACATCCCCGAAGGCGGCGTGCTCAAGCTCGGCGCGATCGACGGCGGGGGCGTGCGGACGTACCTGCTCGTGCGCGGCGGGATCGACGCCGCCGATTACCTCGGCAGCAAAAGCACGTTCACGCTCGGCCTCTACGGCGGCCACGGCGGGCGCACGCTGCGCACCGGCGACGTGCTGCATCTGGCCGAGCCGGACGAAAGCACGCTCGACGCGCCGCTCTACGACGGCCTGCCCGCCGAAGCGCGACCGGCGATCACCGACGAATGGCACATCGGCGTGCTCGACGGCCCGCACGCGGCGCCGGATTTCTTCACCCCCGCCGACATCGAAACGCTCTACGCCACTGCGTGGCAGGTGCACTACAACTCCGCCCGCACGGGCGTGCGCCTCATCGGTCCCAAACCGCAATGGGCCCGGCCCGACGGCGGCGACGCCGGCCTGCACCCGTCGAATATTCACGACACCGCCTACGCCGTCGGCGCCGTCGATTTCACCGGCGACATGCCGATCATCCTCGGCCCGGACGGGCCCAGCTGCGGCGGGTTCGTCTGCCCGGTGACGATCGTGCAAGCGGAGTTGTGGAAGATCGGCCAACTGCGTCCGGGCGACAGGGTGCGGTTCGTCTCCCTGCGCGACGAAGAGGCGAACACGTCGGAACAGTCGCAAGACGAACGTGTCCAGCACCGTGGGGTGGGCGTCCCGCCCGCCAGCAAAAAGAATGTT
>DASVSS010000357.1:0-4271 GCA_036387945.1 Tepidisphaeraceae bacterium
GCCCCTCCCTACCAGGATGCCTGCCGGCGCATCGACCGGCTCGTGCAGCTGCTGCAGCAGCCGCCGGTGTCGAAGATGGGGGAGATCGATCCGTCGGCGCCATTGACGATCACGCCCGTGCCCAACCTGACCCAGGGGCAGTACGAGGCCGGCGTGGCCAAGGGGATCGAATACATCAAGGCGGGGGACATCTTTCAGTTCGTGCCGTCGATGCGTTTGCGCGTCAGCAGCCCGGCGAATCCGTTCGATGTGTACCGCGCGCTGCGGGTGGTGAATCCGTCGCCGTACATGTTCTATCTCAAGACACCGCTCTGCACGCTCATCGGCAGCAGCCCGGAAGTGCTGTGCAGCGTGCAGGACAAGCACGTCACCACGCGTCCCCTCGCCGGCACGCGCCGCCGTGGCGCCACGCCCGCGGAGGACGCGGCCCTGGAGAAAGAACTGCTCGCCGACCCCAAGGAGCGCGCCGAGCACGTCATGCTCGTCGATCTGCACCGCAACGACATCGGCCGGGTGTGCACGGTCGGCAGCGTGAAGATCAGCGAGTGCATGACGATCGAGCGCTATAGCCACGTCATGCACATCAGCAGCAACGTCACCGGCGAGCTTGCCGAGGGCAAAACCGCCTTCGACGCCCTGCGGGTGAGCCTGCCGGTGGGCACGGTCAGCGGGGCACCCAAAGTGCGGGCGATGCAGATCATCGACGAAGTCGAACCCACCCGGCGTGGCCCGTACGGCGGGGCGGTGGGGTACTTCGATTTCGCGGGTAACACCGACACCTGCATCGCCCTGCGCACGATGGTGTGGCGCAACGGCACGTTCGACGTGCAGGCCGGCGCCGGCGTGGTCGCCGACAGCGTGCCTTCGCGCGAGTACGCCGAGTCGTACGACAAAGCGATGGCGATGCTCAAAAGCGTGGACATCGCGACGAAAGGCTTTTAGCCCGGGCCGCGTCCCCCGGAAATGGCACGCAGAAGCGTCTCAGGCATGCCTGGGGGCCGTGGCACAGCCGATGATGCTGGTCCACCCTCGCAAGCCTGTCCGGGACGGTGGACGATGATTTCCCTTTCATCTGCCGCCCGCGGCTTCAAGCTGATATGATGCAATTGGACCAATCGAAGGAAGAGACAGCCATGCACACCCATCCCAAGCGTTTGATCGCCGTTGCCGCCGCCGCCGTGATCGCCGTGGCCATGCCTGCCGTGGCCCAGTACCAGGTCGACCGTTCGCGCGCCAATGACGCCAATCCGCGCGCCGGCTCCGGCGGGTTCAACAACGCCGGCGAACGGGTCCGGCCGTGGGAGACGCAGAACGACATCGTGTACGGCAACGTCACCGGCGGCAAGCAGTTCCGCGATCAGGTCGGCAGCCGCGACCCGTTCGCCTTCCGCGGGCAGACCGCCGGCGTGCCGTCGGACAACTTCGTCCGCGATTCCGCCGGCGTCACCACCAACGGCTTTGCCACCTACAACGCCCAGCAGACGCGCGCCTACTACGGCGACTCGCGCGCCGCCCCGCCGCCGGTGGGATTCGTGCAAGTGCCCGGCGGCGGCGGGTACGTTCCGCCGCGGCCGTCGGCGTGGAACAGCGTCGACCCGCGCACGTCTTCTCTGAGCGACCGGCCGGAATACCTGCTGCGCTCCGACGCCTTCAACATGGCCGGCCCGGTCGACACCGTGTACGCCCCCAACGCGGTCACCGTCTCGCCGGTGTTCCGCGGCAGCGCGGTCAATCCGATCGGCCCGTCGGATTACACGCAGCTCAACAGCCTCAACGGCCAGGTCCAGAACTCACTCACGCCCACCGCGACCGACGACAGCGCCGCGATGACCGCCCGCGCCCAGGGCCGGCCTGCGCCGGCGCAGCAGTCGGGCCCCAATACCGGCCAATCCCTGACCGGCCAGGCCAACACCCCGGCCGACGGCGTGAACAACCAGGTGATGAACCAGACCAGCGGCGACAGCGCCCGCACCGCCGGCCCGGCCGCCGATGCGCCCGACGACCGCCTTGAGGCCTCGAGCATCAACGAAGCCGACACCGCCGCCCGCCGGGCCGGCGTGCCCGCGGGGCAAGGGGCGCTCTATGAGCGCCTCGTGCGCATCCGCAAAGCGCAGCTCGGCAACCGCCCCGGCGCCGACGCCGATGCCGAGCGCATGGCCTCGAGCGATTTGCGCCGGCGCACGCAGCGCATCAAGCAGGGCGACGCCGCCAACGACGACCAGCCCACCCCCCGGCGCGAAGGCGGCGGCGGGGCGCCGATGGGCAATCCACCCGCCGGCGGCAACAACGGTGCCGACAAGACGCCCATGAAAGTCACTACGCTCAGCGGCGAAGGCGTCGCCGCAGGCGTGAATGACGCCTTGAAAAAGGCCGAAACCCAGCTCCGCGAAGGCAAGTTCGCCTCGGCCCTGGACACCTACGAAACCGCCGAGCGGCAGTTGCCCAACAGTCCGCTCATCAAGCTCGGCAAAACCCACGCCGAACTCGGCGGCGGCTTCTACCGCCGCGCCGAAGGGGATTTGCGCTCGACGTTCACCGCCGACCAGAACCTTCTTGCCGGCCAGTACGATTTGCGCGGGTTCCTCGGCGACGAACGCCTGCAAATCGTTGAAAAGGACTTGCGCGACCAGGTGCAGAAGAACGAAAAAGACGCCGGCCCGGCGATCCTGCTGGCGTACGTCTACTACAACACTGCCAACGAACGCCGCGCCGCGGCCCTGCTGGACGTGGCGGATAAACGCACCGGCGGCAAAGACCCGTTCGTGAAACTCCTCAAGCAGAACTGGGCCCTGCCGGCGATCGAAGGCGGGGACAACAAGTAGCCGCGCCCACCGGCCTCTCTATTGGCGCGGGCGATGGACGGATTGACGCCGCCGCGCAATGGCGTTTGGTGTCTTGTCCTCGCTGCTCAGTGGGGTGGACTTTCACGCTCCGCGTCCGTCTCAGGCCCGCTGCTCCCGGTCCGGCGGGCGGAAGGGACGGGGGACCTACATCCTGCTCGAAGACGAGTGTTCTCGGTACCGTGAATGCCCGGTCGGTGCGCACCCATAAACGCCCGTCTATTCGTCGCTTACGAACCAAGATGCGGTAATATTTCGTTTCGATTCTAACCGTCGATGGGTGCGGCATTTAAGCGCACTCGCCCGCGTGTGCCGGAGTGCGCTGCCGCAGATTGATTACAAAAGATTGGCTTTTGCGCCGATATAGAAGACGTCAGGGCGACTCGAAAATGCCTTGTCGAAAAACACGAAATCGTAGTGTCGCGTGAATCCCGACCACACGCGACATTGCAGGGCCGGACGTGTGTCCGGCCCATTTTTTTTTGCCCTGCCCCCGCCTACCTGCCGGGCTTTTGCTGCCAGTCCAACTCGACGCTTCCGGGAATGCCGTTGACTTCGCGCGGGAATGCGTAGTCCTTGCGCAGCGGGTGGCCGTCCCAGTCGTCGGCGAGAAGGATGCGCCGTAGATCGGGGTGGCCTGGGAAATCGATGCCGAGCAAATCGAAGGTCTCGCGCTCCTGCCAGTTCGCCGCCGCCCAGAGCGACGTCACGCTCGGCACGCTTGGGGCGTCCCGCGGCGTGAAGACCTTGACCGCGAATCGGTGCCGATGCCGGGTGCTGTACAAGTCCGCCACGACCGCCATCGTCGCGTCGGCGGGGTAGTCCACGCCGCCGAGACACGCGAGCCAGTCGAAGGCCAATTCCCGGTCGTCTTTCAGATACCGCGCCACCTCCGGCCAGTCCGCCGCGGCCAAGTGCACGCGCGGGTGCTTGTCGACAGCGAAGTGCCCGGTGATCGCGGGGCCGAACTTCCCCGTCAGCAGATCGATGATTTCTTGCGGGGCGGCCACGGGGTCACGATAGTCCGCAGCACCGGGCGGGGCAATCGCGGCCCGGGATAGCGGGCCGGAACAAACCGAGACCAAACCGAGGCATGATGGCTCAAGGACGCACGACGATTGGGTGGATTGCCGCCGCAGCAATGCTGCCGGGCGCATCGGCCGCCGCCGGCGAGGGGTTCGTGCGCACCAGCGATGCGACGTTGCAGACGGCGGAGGTCGTCTTGCGGCACGCCAGCGGGGTGCGTGTGACGCTGCTGACGATGATCCACGTCGCCGAGCCGCAATACTTCGCTGCGATCGGCCGTGATCTGGACCGCTTCGACGCAGTTATTCATGAAGGGGCCGCCGCCCCGGCGACAAGCGGCCCCGGCCGCGACCCCGCGACGGCGGCCGTGCCGGAGGGGTTGGTCCGGCAGGCCCGGCAACTGCG
>DASVSS010000358.1:0-25039 GCA_036387945.1 Tepidisphaeraceae bacterium
CCCCCCCCCCCACGACCTGCCCGTGCTCGCCACCTCAAGTGGTGTCGCGGCCTATTCCGGTTGCCGGGATTCGGCCGCGCGCGTGTCGCCGGCGCGCCATTCGACGTGCTGGCCGATACGGGTAAATCCGAGCGCCGCGTACAGCGCCTGGCCGGCGGTGTTGTCGGTGTCGCAGCCGAGAAGAACGCGCTTGAACTGCGAGCGGGCGCATACGTCGATCGCGCGACCCATCACGGCGCGGGCGTAGCCGCGGCGGCGGTGTTCGGGGCGGGTGACGACGTTCTCGATCAAGCCGGTTTCGCCGAGCGACAGCACGCCTGCGCGGGCGACGACCTGCCCGGCATGGAGCGCGACGAGCGCGTCGAACCGCGGGTCGTCGAGGCGCAGCAGCGCCAAGTCCGCGAGCTGCGGCTCGTGTTCGGCGACGGCGCGGCAGAACGATTCGTACGGTCCGGGCACGGCGCGGGCGGACAGGACGCTTACCCCCGGCGGGGGCGCGGTCGAGGGCGGGGCCTGGGCGAGGTGGAGCACGTCGCGGCGGTGTTCGCGCCAGCCGAGGGTGCGCAGGGCGGCTTCGAGCGGCGCGCGCTCGGCATCGGCGTCGGTGGCGGGGTTGGGGACGATCTTTCCCAGGGCCCCGCCGCGCTCTTTGAACCATGCTGCGGCGTCGGCAAGCAGCTTTGACGCATCGTGTCCACGCGGCACGCGGGCGGCGGTGACGCAGTTGGCGTCGTGGAGGTTCGCTAATGCCGGAAGGCAGACCGCGAGGCCGAGGTCGATCGGTTCGGTCTCGATGCCGAGGGCGAGGAATTCGGCGCGCGCCTGGGCGAACAGGGCGATCAGCCGGGCCGGGTCGTCGGGGTTGGATTCGATCACGGCGAGACGCATGCGCGAAAGAGCATACGCAGGTACTCGGGGCTGGGGTGGGAAGCGGTTGCTCTGTGTGGGCGTGTGGTGGGTTGGTGGATGGGTGGGGGTGGAAGACCCCGCCAGTGAAGTGGCGTCGCCGGAGGGTTGAGCGGCGGGGGTTTGCGCCTCGAGGGATCGCTCGTTTGATCGGACGGTGCGCGGCGGATAGCGTCGTGGGGATGAAGCTCGCGGTGTCGACGCTCGCATGCCCGGCCTGGACGCTCGACGAAATCATCGACAATGTCGCGGCCGCGGGGGCCGGCGGGATCGATTTCCGCGGCGTAGCCAGCGAGATCGACATCACGCGCTTGCCGCAGTTCACCACCGAGTTGCCCGAGACGATGCGACGGCTCGGCGAAAAGAACCTGCGCCTGCCGTGCTTTAATCTGTCGACGACACTGGTGACCGTTGACGCGGCGCGGTGGGCGTCGTTCGTCGACGAGGTGACGCGCTACGCGCGCCTGGCGCGCGTCACCGGCACGCGGCTGCTGCGGGTGTTCGGCGGCACGGTGCCGGCGGGGTTGACCCGTGCACAGGCGGCGGAGCTGGCGCGCGGGCACCTCAGCGAGATCATCGCGATCGCGCGAGGTTGCGACTGCCGGATCGTGCTGGAATCGCACGACGACTGGGCAACGGGCGCGCAGGTGCTCGAGCTGCTCGGCGACGTCCCGCCCGACGAAGTCGGCGTGCTCTGGGACATCGAACACTCCCACCGCGGCGGCGAAACAGCGGCGGAGACGACGGCGCGGCTGAGGGATTACATCTGCCACGTCCACATCAAGGATTCGCGGCGAAGCGACGGCCGGAACTCGCCGACGCTGCTCGGCGAAGGCGAACTGCCCATCGAGGCCGCCGTCGCCGCCCTGCGCGAGATCGGCTACGGCGGGTGGTACACGCTCGAGACCGAAAAACGCTGGCGGAGCGAAGCGCCGGAACCGGAGGCGAGTCTGCCGCAGTTCGTGGCGTACATGCGCGGGATCGAAAGAGAAGGATGAACAACGGAGACACGGAGAAGAACGGAGATCAACCCGGCGGCCGGTGCGGTCGTAGGCGATTCGGGAAAGGGGAGGGCCACGGAGGCACAGAGGGCACAGAGAAGAAAGACGAAGTAATGGCGCAGAGCGGTATCGCCCTTAGCACGCGCCTCTCTTGGTGTCTGTAAGTCGAATTTTATGCATAAGCGGGACGCCGTGTTACAGGCGTCGCCGCTCTCCGGTGCATTTTCCTTTCTGTGCTCTCTGTGTGTCTGTGTCTCTGCGACCAATCTATCCCAATCGCCCACGACCGCACCGGCCGCCGGGTTGATCTCCGTTCTTCTCCGTGTCTCCGTTGTTCACTCCCCCGACGTCGAATCCAGCACGAACGTCGCGGGGCCGTCGTTCTCGATCGTGACGTGCATGTCAGCGCCGAAGCGGCCGGTGGCGATGCCGCCCGGGAAGGCGCGACGCGCGAAGGCGACGAAACGCTCGAACAGCACCGCCGCCTGTTGCGGCGGCATTGCGGGCGAAAAGCTCGGCCGGCGGCCGCGGCGGCAGTGGGCGGCGACGGTGAAGTTGCTGATCAGAACCAGCTTGCCTTCGACCTGGCCGACGTCGCGGTCGAAGGGCTTGCCCTCCGAGTCGGCGGCGGCAGGGAAGACGCGGAGGGTGAGCAGCTTGTCGAGCGTCCAGCGCAGGTCGTCGTCGGTGTCGGCGGTGACGATCGCCGCGAGCACGCACAGGCCGCGGTCGATCTCGCCGACGACTACCCCATCGACGACAACGCGGGCGGCCGCGACACGCTGAACGACGCAGATCACGCCGGCCCCAGAACAGTGCCGCGCGTGTCGGCAGCGGTGACGTGGTCGATGCGGACGCGCAGGTGATCTCCGGCGGTGGCGGCGGAGTCGAAGGCGACGTCGAAGTAGCGCTCGCAGCGCCCGTGACGCAGGGGACTGATCGTCCCCGGTCGGTCGGCGCTTTGGCGCTCGACAAGGATGGTGACTGTTTCGCCCAGGAATGATTGTCGAAAGGCTAAGCCGCAAGCGGCGGCGTGGGTGGTGAGGGCGGCGATGCGGGCGTTGGCGACGTCGGGGGGGACGGCTTTATCCTTCCAACGCGCGGCGGCGGTGTTGGGGCGCCGGGAATAGGGGAATGCGTGCGTGTGGATGAACCGCACGCGCTCGGCGACGTCGAGGGTGGCAGCGAAATCGGCGTCGGTCTCGCCGGGGAAGGCGGCGATGATGTCGGTGGTGATGGCCGGGCGGTCGAAGGCGTCGCGCAGCATGGCGGCGGTGTCGAGGTATTGGGCGCGGGTGTATTGGCGGTTCATCTTGCGCAGGATCGGGTCGCTTCCGCTTTGGAGCGGCAGGTGGAAGTGCGGAACGACCTGGGCGTGGGATTGCAGGGTGCGCAGCAGCGTGGGGGTGAGATCGCCGGGCTCAAGGGAACTTAGCCGCACGCGGCTTAAGTTCGGGACTTCGGTGCAGAGGGAGTGGATAAGGGTGGCGATCGGCTCGGATTGATCCGTTTGGCGGCGGCGCAGGGCGGTGGGTTTGCCGTAGGCGCCTAAGAAGATGCCGGTGAGGACGATCTCGCGGTGGCCGGCGGCGACAAGGGCGCGGGCCTCGGCGACGGCGTCGGCAGGCGATTTGCTCCAGAGCGTGGGACGCAGTTGCGGGATGATGCAGTAAGTGCAGTGGGCGTCGCAGCCGTCCTGGATCTTGAGAAACGCCCGCGTGTGGGCCGACTGGCGGGCGTCGAGCAGCGGGAGCGAGGTGCTGCCGACTGCCCGGCGGGGCCGCGGCGCGTCAGCGGATCGCAGGGCTACGGGCGGATTCGGCAGCCGAGCGCCGTCGTCCGGTGCGAACGCGGTGGCCGCCCCGGCCCAGTCATCGAGCAGGGCGGTGAGTCGGGCGTTGACGTCTTCGTGGTTGGTGATGACCGCGTCGACGCCCGCGATCGCCGCCGCCGCGGCGGGGTCGCTCGTGGCCCAGCAGCCGGTGACGACGACTTTGGCGGTGCCTGCGGCCGGAAATTCAGGCGTTTCGTCCTGGCCGAGCACCGTCAGCCGGGTCGCCCGTCGCACGCTCTGGCGGCTGCCCTTGGCCGCGGCCGTGGTGACCGAGCAGGTGTGCACCACGCGCACGTCCCCCGCCGGCGACGGCACCTGAGCCAGCCCGCGCCGCACCAGCACGGCGGCGATCTGCTCGCTTTCGTAATGGTTGACGCGGCATCCCAGCGTCTGGATCGAAAAAGTCTTCATCTCAGGCATCAACACGGTCCCGATCCCGATCCCCGAGTGGCGGGTGGGGACTCCTTATGGCTCGCGTCGCGCGAGTTTCGAACCATCGATCCCGCGCTCCCGTATCTTATATGTTGAACCGCGGACGTTTACGCGGTACATCTTACCGCAGGACGGATGCGAGATCGCGGGCGGCCGGTTCGGGCTGCCATTGAGGACGAGGATACTCAAACTGCGATCGCCCCGCCGCCGGCGCTTCCATAGAGGTACACCAACATGGCATCTGCACGATTCGCCTGGGGCATCGACATAGGCAACCGCGCCCTCAAAGCCGTCAAGCTCGTACGAGACGGCGACGCCCTGCGCGTCGATGATTTCGAGCTCATCGAGCACGAAACCATTCTCAGCCAGGCCGGCGACAACCGCGAGCAGCTCGTGCAGACGGCCCTGGCGAACTTCGTGCAGCGGCACAACTTCAAGGGCGGGGTCGTCAGCGTCGGCGTCAGCGGGCAGGCGAGCTTCGCCCGCTTCGTCAAGCTGCCGCCGGTGGAAGAAAAGAAGATCCCCCAGATCGTCCGCTTCGAGGCCATCCAGCAGATCCCCTTCCCGCTGGAAGACGTCGAGTGGTCGTACCAGCTGTTCCGCACGCCCGATAATCCCGAAGTCGAAGTGGGCATCTTCGCGATGCGCCGTGAGCTGGTTAACCAGCACATCAAGCACTTCACCGATTTCGATCTCAACGTGCAGACCGTGCAGATGAACCCGCTGGCGGTCTACAACGCCCTGCAGGCCGACGGGCGGTTCAACGACGGCACGGCCATGGTGATCGACGTCGGCACGGACAACACCGACCTCATCATCGCCGACAACGACTCGATCTGGATGCGCTCCATCCCCATCGGCGGCAGCAACTTCACCGAAGCGCTGGTCAAGTCGTTCAAGCTCAACTTCGTCAAGGCCGAAGACCTCAAGCGCAACGCCGCCACGAGCAAGTACGCCCGACAGATCTTCCAGCACATGCGGCCGGTGTTTGCCGACTTAGTTGCCGAAATCCAACGCTCGATCGGTTTTTATTCCAGCGTCCACCGCGACGCCAAGCTCACCAAGATTTTCGCCCTCGGCGGCACGTTCAAGCTCCCCGGGCTTCAGAAGTATCTGCAGCAGAACCTGCAGATGCCCGTCGAGCGCCTCGACAGCGTCTCCGCCGGCGCCCCCGCCGACCCGAAGCTCGCCGCCACGTTCGGCGACAACCTGCTGTCGGTCGTCGGCGCGTACGGCTTGGCGATCCAGGCGATGGGCGCGGCCACGGTCAACAGTTCGCTGCTGCCGCGCAGCATCCAGCACGAGCGGATGTGGCAGGAAAAGAACAAGTGGTTCGGCCTGGCCGCGGCGCTATTCGTCGGCGGCGTGACCGTCGCCGGGGCGGTCTACTTCCTCAACCACCTTCAGAAGCAGAACCACGACGGCATCGCCAAGGCCAACGCCGCAGTCCTGCAGCAGGCCAAGGCCAACGACGCAAAGTGGGCCACGGTCAGCAGCGCCGGCGGCGACGAGCGCGCGACGATCGCCAACCTGCAACTGCTCGTCGAAGGCAAGTACCTTGTGCGCGACCTGCTCGGCGAACTCATCGCCACGATGCCCCAGCCGCCCGAGCCCCTGGCGACGGCCCTGCAGGCGGGCAACGTCGATGAGATCAAGAAAGTCCCCCGCGCCCAGCGGCCGATCATCACCGTCGACGAGATCGTGCCGCGCTACGAACCGATGCTCGTCTCGCGTCTCACCGACCCGACGCTGCTCACTGCCACCGGCGCACCCGGCGCGCCCGCCTTCGCCCCCCCGCCGGGCGCAGACGGTGCCCCCGCCGTGGCCGCGGTGGATCCCACCGGCAAGGGCCGCGGGTACGTCATTCTCATGCGCGTCACTTGCCCGCTGGCGCAGTCCGTGGCGTTCATCGAAGGCGACGTGCAGAAGCGCCTCATGAGCATCGCCCCTTCGGCCAGCCGGCCGAACATGAAATACGCCGTCCGCATGGCCAAGGTGCTCAAGCGCGACCAGATCATCAAAATCCAGTCGCGCCTCTCCCGGCTCGAAGCCGACTACAACGCCGCCAATGCCCAGCAGGCCGGCGCGGCGGGCGGTCCGCAGCCGGGCTTCGAAACCCCGCCTGGCGGGTTCGGGGGCGGGTTCGGCGGCCAGCAGCCCGGCGGATTCGGCGGCGGATTCAACGGGCCCCCGCCCGGCGGATTCGGCGGTGCCCCCGGTGGGTTCGGCGGTGCCCCCAGCGGATTCGGCGCCCCCCAGCCCGGCGCCGGCGGCCCGGTCCTCCCCGCCGATAACCCCGCGTTCAAAGACCGCATCACCGGCGAAAGCGTCCTCGGCGACTGGGAATTCGAAATCGCCGTCTGCGTCGAACTCGACCCCGCGGCATACGTCGCCCCCGAAGCGGCCCCGGCCGTGCAGGCGGCGAGTGCGGAGTAGTGCGAAGGTGACGTTCTTTAAATGTTTGTAAAAGGAATTAGGAGTTAGTGGTTAGGAATTAGTGGAAGACATATCGCAGCTACCAACTCCTAACTCCTAACTCCTAACCACTCTCCCATGGATATCGTCAAAAAACACATCGTCCCCATCATCTGTGCGATCATCGCCATCGTCTGCGTCGTGTTGATCTTCGTCCCGCTCGGCGGGATGTACGAAGACCTCACGGGCCAGGTCGCCGCGAGCAAGGCGACCGGTGACGGGATCGAAGGCGTGCTCAAGCAGCAGCGCAACTGGCCGACGCTGAGCTCGAAAGAAGAAGACCGCCTGCCGCTGCGCGTCTTCCCCACTGACGCGGTTATCAAGCGCGGCGAAGAGATGACCCTCGGCTGGCGCACCGAGACCGACAACTTCCGCGTCAGCGCCGTGCAATTGCAGCAGCAGGCGCTGATCCCCCTTGTCCCCTCGGCCCTGCCGGGCGCGGGGACCAACTCCCAGCCGGCGTACGATTTCCAGGACGCCTACCTCGACCGCTTCGGTCTTAAGACCGATCCCAAGACCGGCCTGCCCGACACCGCCCGCTCGATCTTCAACACCATCCTTAAGGGCGGCCTGCCCCCCACGGCCGTCGACGTGACCAACGAGCAGACCCGCGTCGCCGCCGACGTGACGGCCAACGTGCAGCGCATCGTGCAGGGTGCGCTGATGAATCCCGAGGAAGTGGCGACGAAGGTCAAGGAAGCCACCGACCGCGTCGCCCAGAACATGCGCACGCAACTGGCCCGCAAGTACGTCGTCTACGTCGACCCGCAGATGAGTTTGCAGCCGTGGCCGAACATCGCGGGCAACTCGGCGCCGAAGGTGAACGACATCTTCCTCGCCCAGGTGTCGCTGTGGGTGCAGGAAGAAGTCTGCCGCGCCATCGCCGAGACCAACCGCGGCGCCAAGCAGGGTGTCGTCGACGCGCCGATCAAGCGCCTGGTGAAGCTCACGCTGCCGACCCAGCGTTACACCCCGGTCCCGGCGGTCGCCGCCGACGTCCCCGCCCTGCCGCCACTGCCGACGGCGAAGGTCGAGGCCGATTACCTGACCAACCCGCTCGGGCACAAGAACAACGACTACTTCGACGTCCTGCGCTTCGACCTGGAAATCGTCTGCGAAGCCCAGCGCATGCCCGACGTGATGGCCGGCCTGTCGCGCGGGCGCTACATCATGTTCCGCAACGCCAAGATGCTGTCGCTCGATTCCTCTGCCGCCCAGGCACAGGGCTTTTTGTACGGCAACAAGCCGGTGATCGCGCTCACGCTCGAAGGCCAGTACCTGATGCTCCGTCCGTTCATCGGCGCGTTCATGCCCCCGGACATCATCCGCGGCCTGAACGTCCTGCCCGGCGCCGCCGGCCAGCCGGGGATGCCGGGCGGCATGCCGGGAATGCCCGGGATGCCGATGGAACCGGGAATGTAAGGCAGACAGCAGACAGAGGAGTTGGGAGTGGGAATCAGGAGTTGGTGGTTGGCGACTGCGAGTTTTTCACTAACTCCAAACTCCGGATTCCAAACTACTCCCCGCCGTAAACTCGATCGATCGTCCGAAGAGGTTCGTCATGAATAAAGTCCTCGAATACTTCGAAGCCTACTGCCAGTGGATCGCCGTCGGCATTGGCGCGCTATTCCTGCTGTGGGCATTGTATTCGTACGTGCTCGTGCCGCCGGTGACGGTGCAGGCGGGCAATCAGCAGTACTCGCCGGGCAACGTCGATTTGAAAGTCGAGCAGTCGGCCAGACGGCTGAAAGAGCAACTCGAAGACACCACGCCCGTCGATCCGCCGAAGAACCCCAACACCCCTGTGGCGGGTTTTCTTGACGCGATGAACGGCGCGAACCTGACGGCGATCGCCTTGCGGCCCGATTGGGCCAGCGGCACGCCCGGCGTGATCGTGAAAGAAGACGACGGCGGCGGGGGCGATTCCAAACAAGTCATTGCGGCCCTGCCGGTCGTGACGCCGGCCGTTCCGCAGGCCGTGAAGCCGGGCCGGGCGTTCATCAACCCGAATCCCGTGATGGCCAATGGCGCACCCGTGCCACCGGCGGTCGTGCCGGTGCCCGGGCAGCCCGCCCCGCCGGCGCAGCCGGGGGTGGTGGCGGTCGCGGGCAAGGATTTGGCGTACGTGAAGTTCGACTACGCGATCGACGTGGAAAAAATCGACGCCGCGTTCCGCGCCGTCGGCATCGGCCAGGGCATCAACAACACGAGCATCATCGCCGTCAAGCTCATGCGCCGCGAAAAGAAGCCCGACGGCACGTTGAGCGATCCGGTAGAAATCCGCCGCATTGCCAACGGCGAAAATGTCTTCCCCCTGCCGCCGCGCCCGGAAGGGCAGACGGTCAAGGACATCCTCAACTGGGGCGAAAATCCGCTCACGCTCTCGGCCCTCGTGCGGCCGGCTTTCTTCCAGGTTTTTGCCGGCGAAGGGCCCTTCGACCCACCGGCCGTGCTGCCGATCGATCAGGTCGACGCCGTTGAGCAACAGCGCAAGGACAAGATGATCGAAGACCGCCGCCTCAAGGCAGAGGCCGACAAAGCCGCCCGCGAGCAACGGCGATCCAGCCGACCGCCCCCCGGCGCCGGCGGCGCCGGGCCCGGCGACGAAGGCATGGGCGGCCCCGACGGTGGCCCGCCGCGCGGCCCGCGTGGACCCCGCGGCCGCGGCAATCTGACCGAAGACCCCCAGCGCGGCGCAAACGTGCTCGACGGAAGCGGACTCGGCGGCCTTGAGCTCGCCCAAGCCCCGCCCGTGCCGCGCGACGTGCCGCCCTTCATGCGCCCCGGCGGCCCCGGCCGCCCGCCCATGCCCATACTGCCCGGCGACCCGGACAACCCGATGATGCCCGGCATGCCCGGCGAAGAGTTCGGCATGCCCGGCCAGCCGCCGGTCCAGCCCGGCCAAGGGCAGTCCAATGCCGAGCCCCTGCCCTCCCCGGTCTTCCAGCCCGGCGCGATCGGCAAAACGATCACCGCCTGGGCCTACGACGACACCGTCGAGGAAGGCCGCACCTACCAATATCAGGTGCTGTACGCCCTGCGCAACCCCGTCTTCGCCGCCAACGCCAACGTCGCCGTCCCTGACGTGGCGGGCACGTTCGCCCTCTGGTCGATCCTTGACGAAGGGGCCTGGAGCCAGGACGTGACGGTCGACCCGTCGACGTACTTCTTCCTTGCCCAGCCGAACTGGCAGATGCAGAGCGTGCCCGGCGCGGTGCGCATGTCGGTCTACAAGTGGGCCGCCGGCAAATGGCAGGTGGCCCTGGCCCCGACCGTCGCCCCCGGCGACGTCATCGGCGCGGTGACCGGCAACACCAGCGGCCCGGTGAGCTTTGCCACCAATTACACCCTCGTCGACGTGCGCTACGACGAACGCCAGCAGCGCCCGTACGTCATCGTCCTTGGCCCCGACGGCAAGCTCACCGAGCGCGAGCCCAAGGCCGACCGCGATGACAAGGTCCATGCGGCCCTGCGGATGGTCATCGAGCAAGGCAACGCCGCCAACGGCGCCGCCGCCGGCATGCCGTTCAACCCCAACGGGATGGCCGAGCGGTAACGGCGCCGCCTCGTCACGATGAATCGCCTCTCTGGTTCCTCCCCCTCCGGGGGAGGTTAGGTGGGGGCGGCCAGCAACCTGCCAATAACGGCTCGCGGTCGCCAGAGAATCAAACCCCTCGCCCGGTACCCCGGGAGAGGGTAGGGAGAGGGCCGAGCGTGGATGCGCTTTGTTGCGATAAGGCGTCCGCCCGCCCCCACCTAACCTCCCCCGCAGGGGAGGGACCAGATGGGCACTTCATTGCAATGAAGCGGCCGGTCGCTGCACCGAGCGATCATCGCAGACGATGAATTGCTGACCGTGTCTATGACCACGCCCGAGTGCACGGGAATGCGCGGCGGCCAAGCCGTATCGCTTTCAAATCCGCTGACGCGACGACCCCGAACTTGTCCGCCGTGCGGGCCGTTCGTACGATAAAGACGTGAACCCCACCCCCGACGCCGCCCCCCCCGCCCCGGCCGCTCCGCGGCCTGACTCCGACGCTTCAGATCGCAAAATCCGCATCCGCATCAAGCGCCAGGACGCGCCGAATAAGCCTTCGCGGTGGGAAGAGTTCGACGTTCCCCACCGGGCGAACATGAACATCATCTCCTGCCTGCAGTACATCGCCGCCAACCCGGTAACGGTCGAAGGCACCGCGACGACCCCGCCGGTGTGGGACAGCGGCTGCCTGGAAGAAGTGTGCGGCGCCTGCACGATGGTCATCAACGGCAAAGTCCGCCAGAGCTGCTCGGCCCTGGCCGAGAAGCTCACCGACGGCACCGAGCCGATCACGCTCGAGCCGATGAGCAAGTTCCCGCTCGTGCGCGATCTGTGGGTCGACCGCAGCCGCCTGTTCGAAGACCTTAAACGCATCAAGGCATGGGTCCCGATCGACGGCACTTACGACCTCGGCGCCGGCCCGCCGATCAGCCAGGAATTGCAGGAAGAACGGTATCCCCTGTCGCGCTGCATCAGTTGCGGCTGTTGCCTCGAGGCCTGCCCGCAGTACCTGCCAACGAACAAGTTCGTCGGCGCCGCGGTCATCAGCCAGGCACGGCTGTTCAACGACCACCCCATCGGCGTCGCCCTCAAGCCCGACCGCCTCGAAGCCCTCTCCGGCGAAGGCGGCATCCAGGACTGCGGCAAGGCCGGCAACTGCGTGCAGGTCTGCCCGAAACAGATCCCGCTCCTGGAAAGCATCGCCGCGGTGCAGCGGCAGATGACGGTGCATACGATCAAGAAGTTCTTCTCGAAATGACGCCCTCTGGTTCCTCCCCCTCCGGGGGAGGTTTAGGTGGGGGCGGCCGGACGCCGAGTGGCGATGCGGCCGCAAGGCATTTCGTAGGGTGCGGTTCACCGCACCTTGAGCGTCGATCGCCTTCAATGATGCGGTGAACCGCACCCTACAAGAATGTGTCGCAAACCAGCGTCGAAGCGAAGAATCGCCATGTCGGACAAACTCGCACTCGAGTACCAAGTTCCGGCCCCGCGCTCGGCTCGTTCCCGTTGGTTATTGATTTCGGTTTCCGTTGCGCTTGCAGCGGGTCTTCTCGGCATCGCAAGTCTGTTTGTTCCGCGCGGGATCCTCCCGCAGCCGCATGAGAACTATGCCGTCACCCAATCGGTGTCGAACATGCGTCAGATCGGACTAGGCTTGAGGATGTATGCGGCCGAGAGCAGCGGCGCGTTTCCGCCCGACCTCGCAACCCTGGCGGCGACCCAAGACCTGCCTGCCGGCGTCTTCATTGCCATGCGAAGCCAGCTCGATCGTGCCGCACCCGACCCCGACGGCAAGTGGGCTCACAAGATCGTCCCTAGTGGCCCACACTGCTCCTACGTCTACGCCTATCGCCCCGACTTCACCGACCAGATGCCCGCTAGCACGGTCGTGCTTTATGAGCCGCCATCGATCAACCCCGATGGCGGCGCGAACGTTCTCTACGCCGACGGCCACACCAACTGGCTCGACGCGAAGACCGCCAAGGCGGTTATCGATCAAGTCGCAGCGGGGATCAATCCACCGAAGTAAACTTCAAGGATCTGATTCTGGTCCCTCCCCTGCGGGGGAGGTTAGGTAGGGGCGGGCAGACGCCTGATTGCTTCGAAGTGTCCATTGCTTCGAAGTGCCCAAGGCTGAACCCCTTCCCCTGAGGGAGGGGTTAGGGGAGGGGGCGGACGCATCAAAGCTTCGTCGCAGTACACGTTGTTCTTTGGCAATTCAACGGACATCGGCACCCGCCCCTTTCACCCTACCCTTTCCCGCGTGGGGAGAAGGATTTGTTATGCCAGCATCCGCGAGCCGCTATTGCATGTACTTGTCCGCGCGCGGCTAGCCTTCCGCAGTGAAGCAACTTAAGGCGTGCGAGGCGTTGCGTGTTCCGCTGTCGTTTGACGCTCGCGCCCCCCGCTTTTACGATGCCGCCGCTTGATCCCCGGCATTGCCTCTCGGCGTAAATTTCAGGCCCTTTGTCTCCTCGCGGCGCTGGCCGTCGCGGGCCGGGCGGGCGCGCAGGTGGGGGCGCAGAACGACGCGCCGAGTGATTTTTTCCGCCTCACCGCCGACGCGATCGACACCTTCACCGAGAGCGGCCAGCAGGTCGTGCACGTGCCCGGGCGGGTGACGATCGAGACCGATCGCGCCAAGTTCACCGCCGATTCGGCGGTGATCTGGTTCGTGCCGGTCGAAGGGTCGGCTCTGAAGCGGCAGCGCGCCGAGATCGCGCTCGTGGGCAATGCCCGCATCGAGCAGGGCCAGGTCGTCCGCAGCGGCGATCGGCTGCTGGTCTCCAGCGTCATCGGCGGGCCGATCCGGTTGACGGTCGAAAACCGCCGCGTGAGCGAGCCACTGCAGACCGATCTGTATAAGCTCGCCAGCGACATGCGCCCGCTGACCTTCGCCGGCCCGGCACGCGGCGGCAACGGCACACTCATCCAGCGGCCGTGGCTTGAGCCGCAGATGCCCCCCGCCACGCGCCCGGCGACGCGGCCGTTCGTGCCCAAGGCGCCGGTCACCTTCACCGCCGCCGACGTGCAGACGACCACGCAAACGCCCGACGGCAAGATCGCCGCCGTGCTCAAGGGCGGCGTCGTGCTGCTGCAGCGGCGGCCCAACGGCGATCTCATCGAGTTGCAGGCGCAGCAGGTCGTGCTCTTCACCACGGTCGACGATTTCAACGCCCTCGGCGGCAACGTCGCGCGCCTCAGCGACGCCGTCACCGGCGCGTACCTCGAAGGCGACGTGCGGATCAACTTCACTCCCAACGTCGGCGGCCGCGGGCCGGCGGCGGAGAACCGCCTTTCCGCCGAGCGGGTGTTCTACGAATTCGAGACCGACCGCGCGGTCTTGACCGACGTCGTCCTGCAGGCGACCGACCCGCGCGTGCCCCTGCCGGTCACGATGCGCGCCGCCGCCGTCAAGCAACTGGCGCTGGGCGAGTACAAGGCCGAGAACGTCACGCTCACGACGAGCCAGTTCGCCACGCCCAGCTACAGCGTCAACGCCACCCACGCCTACGTCCGCCAATACACCCAAGGCGACCGCCTCGGCATGCGCACGCAGTTCGACGCCGACAACGCCACCTTCCGCGCCTACGGCGTGCCGTTCTTCTACCTGCCGACGGCCTTCGGCGAAGTCACCGAGCGCGGCATCCCGCTGCGCGAGCTGGCGTTCGGCGGCACACGCAGCTTTGGCGCCGGCATCCAGACGCGCTGGGGACTCTTTGAAACCATCGGCGCCGAGCCCCCGCCCGGCCTCGACGCCAGCTACCGCCTCGACTACTACTCCGACCGCGGCCCCGGCTTCGGGTTCGACGCCGATTACCAGGGCGGCTTCGTCACCGACACCACCCGCCAGCCGTGGAACTTCCTCGGCAACTTCACGGCGTACGGCACGATCGACGACGGGCAGGACAATTTGGGCCGCGAGCGCGTCCGCATCCAGCACGACGACGACTTCCGCGGCCGCGTCCGGTACGAGCACCAGCACTTCCTGCCCGACGGCTGGCAGGTGCAACTCCGCGGCGGGTACACCAGCGACGCGACGTTCCTCGAAGAATGGTTCGAGCGCGATTTCAATGAAGGCCTGCCTACCAACCTGTCGGCCTACCTGAAAAAGCAGACCGACACCGAGGCCATCACCTTCCTGCTCGAGTACCAGCCCAGCGGCGTGGTCACCACGGCCGACGCGCTGCAGGAACGCTTCGACAGCGGCACCGGCAACCCGATCGACGACCGGCCGTTCGAAGTCGATCGTTTGCCCGAAGTCGGCTACTACCGCATCGGCGACAGCTTCGCCGACGACCGCCTGACGCTTTTCAGCGAAAACCGCGTGGGCGGCCTGCGGATGAACGAAGCCGACGACCCGCTCGGCAGCCTGAGCGATCCCACGCGCGACAACTACGGCTTCGGGCAGTCCGACCGCCGCTTGTCGTCCCCCGGCATTCCCTCCGCCGGCTACACCGGCACGACCGACGACTACGTCGTACGCGGCGATCTGCGCCAGGAAGTCGATTGGCCGGTCGATTACGGCGCGTACAAGCTCGTGCCCTACGTCGTCGGCCGTTACACCGGCTACAGCGATTCGCCCGGCGGCGGCGGCGAGAACCGCTTGCTCGCCGGCGTCGGCACGCGCCTCAGCACCGCGTTCTGGAACATCGACGACTCAGCCCGCAGCGCGTTCTGGGACATCAGCCGCGTCCGCCACGTCATCGAGCCAGAACTGAACGTCTTCGCCTCCGCCAGCAGCACCGAGCGCGAAGATTTGTACATCTACGACCAGACGGTCGACGCCGCCGACGCCAACGCCGCCGTCAGCTTTTTCGTCCGCCAGCGCTGGCAGACCAAGCGCGGCGGCCCGGGTCGGTTCCGCAACAGCGATTTCCTCACGCTCAACGTCGGCGTGATCCTGTTCGCCGACGAGAACGACGAGCCCGAGAACCCCGACCGCGCCTTCGCCGACGCCCGCAATGACGACGCCGACCCGAACAACGATTTCGACGGCCTGCGCCGCCTTGGCCCGCGCAATGCCGAAGGGTTCCGCGGCTTGTACTTCCAGTCCACGCCCGAGGCGTCGATCCCGCGCAGCAGCCTGCAGGCCGACACCGAGTGGCGCATCAGCGACACCACCGTCGTGCTGGCGGACATGAGCTACAACCTGCAGGAACAACGCCTCGCCACCGTCGCCGCCGGCCTGCTCGTCGGCCGCGGCGAGCGCGTGAACTACTTCACGGGCCTGCGCTACATCGGCGAGCTCGATTCCACGATCGCCAGCTTCGTGAGCAACTACCAGCTCACGCAGAAGTATTCGCTCAACCTCAACCTCGCCGTCGACCTCAGCGCCACCAGCAGCCGCGGCGGCAGCGTCAACCTCGTCCGCCGCTTCGACCGCTTCTTCGTGGCATTGGGCGGCTTCTACGACGCCACCGAAGACGACGGCGGCGTGACAGTGCAGGTGTACCCCGAAGGCTTGGCCGGGGCGTTCGGCACGAACTTCGGCGCGCGGTGATCCCGCAGGGTGCGACTCATCGCACCGATTTTTGCCGCCCGTGCGCCCTGAAGATGGCACCCGATCGATTCTTCGAATCGACCCGCCGCCTATCGCCGAATTTTTCAAAATTCTTCAGAACCGGATCGTTGGCAATGCGTATCTATGCTGCGTCCCATTCATCGTGGGACGCGACTGTGTTCGGCGAGGCGTTCCCGAACGAAAGAGTCCGGCGGCGAGCCAGTAGGGTGCCCTTTTAGGCCAGAGATCGGTTACGACGCGAGTCGTTCTCCGTCTCGGCCGGCAGTCACACCCGAAAAGAGCTCGCGACGGCCGGGCATCACCCGGATAGCGGCCGGTGTGCCGCGCGTCCCCTGAAATGGAGGTGATCCGTGACCTATTCTGACTGTATGTGTGGGCTGCTGTGAGCAGCTTTCGCCGGTGCGATTCCGGCGATCCACGCGGCTGCTCCGGCAGCTCGTGCGGCGGGCCATCCCGCCGCGACAGCAGTAAGCACACTGTAGAGCCCCGGGCCGAACAGGCCCGGGGTTTCTTTTTTCCTCCGCGCTGAATCACCAGAGCGGGAGGATTGCAAAGGCGTGTTTGCGGACCGGACGCGGCCTGGTGCGGTAGCGCGGCCGGCGGGCCGTTATTTGAACGCTCCGAGCACTTCGGCTTTGGGCAGTTCCAGTAGCACCGTGTAGAACGTGGCGTTGCTGCGGCCGCGGGCGTCGACGGCTTCGAGATAGACGCTAACCGACGTCGGCACCTCGGCCACCGGCTTGCCGAACAACGCGGCGGCACGGTCGGCGGCGGCGGCACAGTACTGGTCGAGCAGCACGCGGGGCGGCGGTGGATTGACGCGGCGGCGCTCCCAGACGCCGCCGTCGATCATACGGTGCGAGCGCCACTGCGTCGCCCACTCACGCAGGTAGCCGGGCAGGCTGGCGGTGAGCTTGGCCGGGTCGATCGTGACCGTGCCGGTCTTGGCGTCGACCGTCACCGCGTCGCTCTTGTACCGCAGCGACCACTGCACGTCGCCCTCGGCGTTTTCGGCGACATGGTCGAGCGTCCGCACCCCCGCGCCGAGCACGATCGCCGGCGACTTGGGATAGATCATCAGCGGCGGCTTCGTCGGGATCGCACGCACGTCGGCGTCGTCGACGAGGTAAAGACGGTCGCGCACCGCCGCGACCACGCCGCGCGGGGTGACGAAGACCGGCACCGGCGGGATGCCGCCGTCGCCGGCGATCTCCCTGGCGATCGGCACGCTGCCGGCGAGGTCGCCGTCGGAAAGGTCGTGGGCCATGAGTTCGAACTGTTGCACGACCTCGCGCCCGCCGGGCAGCGTTTCCTTATTGGCGCCGGCGGCGAAGACCAGCAGCGGCACGTCGGGGTGGATCGCCGACCACGGCCATGACATGTCCGGGATTTTGCGCAGCAGTTGCCCGCCGTTGCGAAAGAGTTCGTTGCCGCGGACGTCCACGCCCCATCGACTGGGCAGGAATGGCAGGAACGTGGAAACGTCCTGGAGGAAGCCGGGCGAGCTGACAAGCAGCACGGGCCGGTCGAGCTTCTCGTCGCCGTACACCGCGCCGGCGAAGTACGTGCCCTCGCGCACACGGTACGGCACACGCGCCTGTTCGGGGTCGGCGCGGTCGCCCTGCGGGGTGACGAAGACGTAGGCGTCGAACCGGCCGTCCTCCTCCAAACCGGGGAGCTTATACCGCGTCAGGCCGCCGCTATCAGCGGCGGGGGCGGCGAAATCGTTCTCGGCGTAGAGGCGGTCGCCCCGCACGATCAGCCGATGCGTGCGGCCCTTCGTGAACCGCCGGCCGGCGTCGCCGAGGTCCTTGGCCGACAGCAGCAGCACCGCGTCGGCGTCGGCGAGTCCCATCACGACCACGTCGTCGGTCAGGGCCAGCGACTCTGGCTGCACGTTGGCCTCGACGCGCCGCTGCGCGACGACCGCGAACGTCTCCAGATCGATCAGCGAAAACATCCACAGCGGCTTGGTCTGCGGCTGGCGTTCGTCCACCACACGGCCGCGGGTGATCAGCCTCTTGCCGTCGGGGCTGAGGGCGAACCGGTCGATCGTCGGCGTGCCCAGCGCCACGCTCGGGCGACTGACGACGAGCTGCCGCGTCTCGTCGTGCCACACGTCGCCGATCGTCGCGCGCACGGTGAGCATGACCGGGCCGATGTCGGCCGGCGGGGCGGTGTATGTGATCGTCTGCCCTTCGACCTTCACGTACGCCGGGCCTTCGACGACCGACAACTCGGCCTTCGGGTTGCCGCGCACCGTCGCCTGCCACGACCGCCCGACTGGCACGCGCGGCGGCGCGTCGACCGCGAAGTGCAGGTCCGGCTCGTCCGGCAACGCTAAGCCCGACAGCGGCACGACCAGCAGACGTGATTCGTACACGAGCACGATCGCCCGTGCCTTGGCGTCGTAAAAACCAAGCACCACAGGCGACCCGCGTTCGCCCTGCTCGGCGATTCGGTTGTACGCCATTTGCTGCAGCGAGAGCCTGCCGGCGGCGGTCTTGAAATAGGACAGTTCCGCGTGCGTCAGCGTCTCCTTCGTTAACGGCGGAATGAAGTCGGCGGGCAGCGGCAGGCGTTTGAGCTCGGTCCAGGTGTTGGTCGAATGGACGACGAGTTCGCCGCCGTCGATCGACACCAACACCGGCCGGTCGGGCACGAGCAGCAGCGCCTGGCCCTTGAGCTTGGCAGCGTGCCGTGTGACGAGGGGGTCGGCCACGGTCGCGCCGGCGACGATGAACTGCCCTCGCGTGTCGGGCAGGACGCGGCCGGTGACGTACAACTGACCGTTCGGCCGCTCGACGGCTTTGCCCGTCGCCTCGACGCGCCACGGGCGGACGACGCGGCCGCCAGGGTCTTCAGTCGTCGCGACGTAGAGCGTGCAGCCATCGGGCGTTGCGGCGCCGGAGGCGAAGTTGCCGACCGACGCGTCGAGCACGTCGCCGACCTTGTACGCCTGGAGGTCGACCCGCACCAGCGCCGCCACCGGAGGCTCGAGGGCGACGTAAGCCAGCGGTACGTCCGGCGACGCCGGCGCGATCAGTCCCATGGGCGCGCCGGCTGGGACATTGATCTTGCGCACGAGCTTGCCGCTGCGGCCGTCAAGCAGATAGAGCGCGCGGTCGCCGGCGCAGGCGACGACGAGCAGCTCCTGCCCGCCGACGCGCTTGGCCACGATCGCCCGCGGCTGCGCGCCGACCGCAACTTTTCGCGCCGCCGGCAACGGCCCGGCCGGCGGCACGCGGTCGTACAACAACACCTGTTCGTTGGCGTCGATCACCGCGAGCAGCCCGGCGTCGGTCATCGCCGCGGCGCGGGGCGCGTCGGGCAGCTGCTGCCGCCCCATCGCGGGAGCCGACGGTGGCGCTGCCCGCGCGACGGCGACGCACGTCATCGCCGCTAAAACCCAACAGGCCCGGTACGACAGCGGCGACGCGGTGTCTCTCATGCCCGCATCATGCCCGCCCGCCGGCGGAAGTGTTAGAGCGATTCGCAATCGGGCGTCGCTTTTCCGGACGAGCGCACCGCAGTCATGTTACCCGCCTCGTCCCGTGCAGCCGCCAGAACCCGCAACGAAATCGGCCGGCGGAACGCAGTCCCGCCGGCCTCGGAAAATACTCAAATCGACAGTGCCGCAGTGTTACACGGCGGCGACTTGCTGCAGTTCCTTCTGCCGGTCGGACATCTGGGCCCGCAAGCGGGCGATGATGCTGCTGTGCATCTGGCTGACGCGGCTTTCGGACAGGTCCAGCGTGGCGCCGATTTCCTTCATCGTCATCTCTTCGAAGTAGTAGAGGATGACGATTAATCGCTCGGCGCGGCTCAGGCCGCGGGTCATCATGTCTTTGAGGTCTTTGCGCTGGATTTCGCGGATGGGGTCGACGCCGCGCTTGTCTTCAAGGATGTCGATCTCGCGGACGTCTTTGTTGCTGTCGGTCTCGAACCACTTGCGGCTGAGGCTCACGACGCCGACGGCCGAGGAGTCCTTCTCGATCTTCTTGAACTCCTCCATCGAGATCTGCATCTTCGCGGCGATTTCGCCGCTGTTGGGCTGGCGGCCGAGCTCGACTTCGAGTTGCTTGGTCACCTGGCCCATCTTCTGGGCGCGGCTGCGGACGAGGCGCGGGACCCAGTCCATCGAGCGCAGCTCGTCGAGGATCGCGCCGCGGATGCGGGGGGCGCAGTAGGTTTCGAACTTCACGCCGCGGTCGAGATCGAAGGCCTCGATCGCGTCCATCAGGCCGAAGATGCCGCTGGACATGAGGTCGTCCAATTCGACTTCGTCGGGCAGCTTCTGGTGGATGCGCTCGGCGTTGTAGCGCACGAGATGGAGATAATGCTCCATGATGATGTTGCGGTAGCGCTCGGATTCGACGCGCACCTTGTCGAACGCCTTGGCCGCTTCGGGCTTGTCGGCCTCTTTGGCGTCGGCGAGCTTGCGCTCGAGCGCTTCGTAAGTGGTGCGGACTTTTTTATAGTCGCCCCAGACTTCCTTGATGTCGCGCGCCGACGGCGTGCTTTTCATGAACACGTTGCCCATCCGTGGCTTCATCGCATACCTCTCAAGTTCGACTGCGGCGTGGCCGATACAGCTTAGACATTCCGGCGGGCGATACGCTGCCCGTCGCGCTGCGGGGTCGGCTTAACAACAGTTGTGATTATCGGTTCGATCCGTCCTGCATATTTGCCGAATTTTCCGCCTGTGCCGTCTGCGCCAGGTTCTCGCGCACCATCTTGCCCGCCATTGCACCAAGTACAAGCCCGACGACGAACGTCACCACTAGGGCTAGTAGTGCCCGCGCTACCACCGTCACGAAAGAATTTTCGGCGCGCAGCCCTTCGATGAGCGACATCGCAAAGGCGATCAAGGCGAGAATGGCGGCGATGCGGCGGGTCATGGGCAGGGGAATTGGTGGTTGGGAGTTAGAAGTTGGATCGGTTGGGTCGGCATGGCCGACTCCTTAAACCTGATTCCTGACTCTTTTTCTCACATGCGCAGCCAGCGGCTCATCCTCTGGAAAAAGCTGACGTCCTGGACCTTCGTAACGGCTTCCTTCTGCAATCGCCCGGCGAGTTGGGCGAGGCAGACGCTCGCGGGCGAGCGCGGGGCAGAAATGACAAACGGCACGCGGCGGCGGACGGCGCTGGGGACGGCTTCGTCGGCGAAGACGTAGCCGGCGTCGTACAGGCCGACGCCCAGAAATTGCCGCGCCACCTTCGCGATCCGCTCGTACACCGCGCGGCCTTCGGCGGGGCTTTTGACCTGGTTGACGAGCAAACTCATCGTCCGCTCCTGCCCGTCGCGGACCATCACCTTGGCCACCGCGTAGGCGTCGGTGATGGCCGTCGGCTCGGGCGTGGTGACGATCAG
Organism: Tepidisphaeraceae bacterium; assembly: GCA_036387945.1. Classification (GTDB taxonomy): domain Bacteria; phylum Planctomycetota; class Phycisphaerae; order Tepidisphaerales; family Tepidisphaeraceae; genus DASVSS01. The sequence goes on from DASVSS010000358.1 coordinate 21,085, forward strand.
CACGTGATCGGCGGCGCGCGTGAAGCAGAGCACGTCGCTGTTGATGCCGGCGCCGGTGTCCAGCAGCAGCACGTCGTACTGGCTTTCGAGATCCGCCAAGGCGCCGGTGATGTGGTTGCGGTCGTGGTCGGTGAGGTTGGCCATCTTCGCCAGGCCCGACGCCCCGCCGATGAGGTGGAATCCGCCCGGGCCTTCGACGACGACGTCCTCGAGCTTGCGCTTGCGGCCGATGACGTGCGACAGGTTCCAGGGCAAGTCGACGTTGCACAAGACGTCGGCGTTGGCCAGCCCGAGGTCGGCGTCGAGCAGCGCGACGCGCTGGCCGGCCTCGGCGAACTTGATGGCAAGGTTGACCGAGATGTTGCTCTTGCCCACCCCGCCTTTGCCGCTGGTGACGGCGATCACCGTCGCCCGCCGCGAGCGGGCGGCGAGAGTGCGGAGCGAAGTGGCCTGGTCGACGAGTGCGGCGGTCATGTTCTTTGCAACGGCGGGTGACGCGGTCACCGGCCCTTCCCTTAAGCGGCTCCGAGGATCAGTTGCGCGAGTCTCTTCCCGTGCCCGACTTCGATGTCATCGGGCACGTCCTGCCCGGTGGTCATGTAGGCGAGGCCTTTATTCACCTTGCGGATTACGTTCAGCACCACGCCAAGCTGCGCCGCTTCGTCGACTTTTGTGAAGATGAGCTTGTCGACGCGCACTTCGCCAAATTTCTCAAGCGCCAGTTCGACGCAACCTTCGCTGGCCGTGGTCGAGAGCACGAGATGCACTTCGTCGGGCTCGGCGAAGGCGAGGAAGCGCTTAAGCTCGTTGAGCTTCATCGTGTCCTTCGGGCTGCGGCCGGCGGTGTCGATGAGTACGAAGTCGCAGTCGCTCATCGACTCGATCGCTTCTTTAATGTCTTCGGGATTGCCAACGACGCGGAGCGGGGCGCCGAGGATGTCGGCGTAGCGCTTGAGCTGGTCGATGGCGGCGATGCGGAAGGTGTCGATCGTGATGAGCCCGACTTTGCGCTTCTCGCGCAGCTTCAAGTTGGCGGCCAGCTTGGCGATCGTGGTCGTCTTGCCCACGCCGGTCGGGCCGATGAGGGCGACGACGTGCGGGCCGACGGTCTTCGTGCGCACGATCGGGCCGGCGGTGGGGATGAGTTTCTCAAGGTGCTCGGCAAGCTTCTCGCGCACAAGGGCCTTGTCGGCCAGCAACTCGGGCCGCATGCTTTTCTGCATGCTTTTGACGATCTCGATGGCGAGTTCGTCGCTGACCATGCTCTCGATCAGGTGCATGTAGCTGTCGAACAACTCCTCGGGCACCTGCGGGCTTTTCTGCGTGCGGACCTGCGTGACAAGGTCCTTCATCATCGTCTTGAGCTGCGCGACTTCGTTCGACAGCCCCGCGATGGCGATGCCGCCGGCGGCGGGGGTTTCGAGCAAGGCGGTGGCGGACTGCTTGAGGGTTTTGGCGGCGTCCAACGGGCTAAGCCGCCCAGCGGCCTGACCGGCCGGGCCTTGCTGGGTGTAAGCGCCGAGTTGGTGCTTGGGCTGGGGCGCGGGGGACGGCGGCAGGTTACGGCGCACGGGCACGTTCATGCCCCGGCCGGCGGTGATCTCGAAGAGCTCGGTTTTTTTGAGGCCGAGCCAGCGGCGCTGCTGGATCGTGCGGGTGTGAAGGATGACCGCATCGGCGCCGAGGGTGGACTTCACCCGCGACAGCGCCTCGGCCATCGTGCTTCCATGAAATGTCTGGAGCTGCATCCTTGCACCTCAGACCGACTCGACATGACGTGAACGCATCGGCGTCACGTTCGTTAAACCACAGACGTGAAGAAAGAAGATTAGCCACGAATCGCACGAATGAACACGAATAAGAAAAACTAATTCTTATTCGTGTTCATTCGTGCGATTCGTGGCTCAATTCTTTCTTCAAACGGCTGCAAGTTGCCATTCACTTACCCGTTCAATCCCACCAACCCGACCGCTTCCACACTCACTTCCGGCACCACCTCGTTGTATCCGAGGACGGCCACCTGCGGGACGGCGGTTTCGATCATGCGGCGAAGGGCGGCCCGGATTTGCGGACTGCACAACACCACCGCGCTTCGGCCGAGCTGGGTGAGTTCCCCCACTTTTTCGGCCACGCGCTTCACAATCGTCTGCTGCGTCTGGGGCGGCATGGTCGTGCCGCCCTTTTCGCGATCCGTATGGCCGACGATGAGATCCTCCATCGCCGGGTCCAGCGTGACGCACCAGAGTTTGTCCGCGTCGTCAACATACAGTTTGCAGATCGTTCTTGCGAGCGCATTTCGACAATACTCGCTAAGAACGTCCAAATCTTTCGTGCGCGAGCTGTAATCGCCAAGCGTTTCCACGATCGTCTCCAGATCACGCACCGGCACGCGCTCGCGCAGCAGGTTCTGCATCACGCGCTGCAGCTCGCCGGGCTTGATCTGGGCGGGAATCACTTCCTCGACCAGCGCCGGGGCTTTTTCCTTCAGGTTGTCGATCAGGTTCTTCACTTCCTGGCGGGTGAGCAGCTCATGGGCGTGCTTCTTGCAGACCTCGGTCAGGTGCGTCGCCAGCACGTCGGTGGCCTCGACGACGGTGTAGTTCAGCAGCTCGGCCTGGCTCTGCTGGCTTTCGGTGATCCAGTAGGCGGGCAGCCCGAACGCCGGCTCGGTCGTCGCCTCGGCGGCGGGGATGGGACCGCTCGTGGCGCCGTTGTCCATCGCCAGGAACTGCTCGGGGTACGTCACGCCGGTGGCGATCGACTGGCCGCGCAGCTTGATGGCGTAGGAATTGGCGTCGAGGCGCATGTTGTCGCGGATGCGGATGGGCGGGACGATGATCCCCAGCTCCACCGCGATCTGCCGGCGGATCATGCTGATGCGGCCGAGCAAATCGCCGCCTTTGCTTTCGTCGACCAGGCGCACCAGGCCGTAGCCGACTTCCAGTTCCATCGCGTCGACGCCCAGACTGGCTTCGACTTTTTCCGGCTCCTTCGCCGCGGCGTCTTTGACGGCATCCATTTCCTTTTGCTTCTCGGCGGTCGCGGCGGTGTTGCGGTTGCGTGTGAGCACCAGCGCCAGTCCGCCGCAGCAAAGCGCGAAGATCACCATGGGCAGCGGCGCCACGCCGCTGACGCCCATCAGGCCAAGAAACACCGCCGCCACGACCAGCGCCACGGGCTTGGCGAGCATCTGCGACATCATCTCGTCGCCGAGGTCCTTGCGGCTGCTCGTGCGCGTGACGATCAGGCCGGCAGCGAGGGAGACGATGAACGCGGGGATCTGCGAAACCAATCCGTCGCCGATGGTGAGGATCGTGTACAGCTCGGCGGTCTCGGCCAAGCCCCAACTGTGCTCGACCATGCCGACGTACATGCCGCCGAGGATGTTGACGACGGTGATGATGATCGCCGCGATCGCGTCGCCACGGACGAACTTCGATGAACCGTCCATCGCCCCGTAGAAGTCGGCTTCCTGCGCGATCGCCTCGCGGCGGCGGCGGGCCTCGACGTCGTTGATGATGCCGGCGTTGAGGTCGGCGTCGATCGCCATCTGCTTGCCGGGCATGGCGTCCAGGGTGAACCGCGCAGCGACTTCGCTGATGCGCGTGGCGCCTTTGGTGATGACCACGAACTGAATGATGAAGATGATGAGGAAGATGATGATGCCGACGGCGAGCTTGTCGCCGGTGACGAATGACGCGAACGCATGCACGACGTCGCCGGCGGCGTGGTGCGCCTGCTCGACGCTCACCCCGCCGTCGCCGGCGCCAAGGATCAGCCGCGTCGTGGCGACGTTGAGCACGAGCCGGAAGAGCGTCACGGCCAGTAGCAATGACGGAAAGACCGCGAATTCCAGCGGCGATTTAACGTAAATCACCGTCACCAGCACGACCACGCTGATCGTGAGATTGAGCACGAGCAAAAAGTCGAGCACCTTCACCGGCAACGGCACGAG
>DASVSS010000359.1:0-10729 GCA_036387945.1 Tepidisphaeraceae bacterium
AGCGCCACCGGGTAGTGATACCCGCGGCCCAGGAACAGCCAGTTCTCTTCCTGATGAAACCGCTTGGCGATCTCGGCGACTTTATCGTTCTGCTTCAGCACCGTGCGCATTTGCTCGGGGATGGCGATCAACCCGGCGACGAGTTCCTGGCACTGCGGCTGGCTGAGGAATTTTCGCCGGCCGATGTAGATCGCCAGCATCGTCAGCACGCAGAGTTGGCAGGTGAACGCCTTCGTGCTGGCCACGCCGATCTCCGGCCCGGCGTGCAGGTAGACGCCGGCGTCGGTCTCGCGCGCGATCGTGCTGCCGACGACGTTCACCACGCCCAGGGCCAGTGCGCCCTTTTCACGGGCCTCGCGCAGGGCCGCGAGGGTGTCGGCGGTCTCGCCGCTCTGGCTCATGGCGATCAGCACCGTGCCTTCTTCGACCAGCGGATTGCGGTAACGGAACTCACTCGCGTACGTCGCTTCGCTGACGACTTTGGCCAGGTCTTCGAACAGGTAATCGCCGATTAGCCCCGCGTGCCACGCCGTGCCCTGGCCCGTCAGGATGAACCGCCGCGTCTTGGCCAGATCGCGGCCGAGCGCGGTCACGCCGCCGAGGGTGATGCGGCCTTCACGCGCGTCCGCCCGGCCGCGCAGGCAGTTGCTGATTGCCTGCGGCTGCTCGAAAATTTCCTTGAGCATGTAGTGCTCGTAGTCGCCGAGCTCGTACTCCTCGAGCTTGCTCTCGAGCTGCTGGATCGCCGGGGAGATCTCGATGTCGTCGATCGTGCAGGTGCGCATGCTCTGGGGCTTGAGCACGGCCATTTCGTTGTCGTTGAGGTAGATCACCTGCGCGGTGTGCTCGACGATCGCCGCGGCGTCGCTGGCCACGATGTATTCGTCGCTGCCCACGCCGATGATCAACGGGCTGCCTTTGCGGGCGACGACGAGCGTGTCGGGCTCGTCCTGGCAGATCACCGCGATGCCGTACGTGCCCTGCACCTCGACGAGTGCGTTCTGCACCGCCTTGGCCAGCAGCGACTGGCCGGGCTTGGCGGCGGGTTCGCCGGCGGGCTTGTCCTTCAGTTCGCGGTAGACGTGGCCGATCAGGACGGCGAGCACTTCGGTGTCGGTCTGGCTCGTGAACGTGTAGCCGCGCTCCTGCAGGACGGCCTTAAGGGGCGTGTAATTTTCGATAATGCCGTTGTGCACAAGGGCGATCCGCGGCTTGCCGCCGACGCCGTTGGCGATGTGCGGGTGCGCATTCAACTCGGTCGGCGCGCCGTGCGTGGCCCAGCGGGTGTGCGCCATGCCGATCGTCGCCGCGGGCAACGGGTCGGTGTCCTGGATTTTGCTCTCCAGCACCGAGATACGCCCGACCGCCCGGCGGACGGTGATCGACTTATCGTCCCCGATCACGGCAATGCCGGCGGAATCGTAGCCGCGGTACTCCAGCCGCTTGAGCCCCTCGATCAACACCGGCTGGCACGTCTTGCGACCGACGTAGGCGACGATTCCGCACATAATCCGCTCCTGAAAAGAATGCGATCCATCCGATGCCCGCCGTCCTTGGCCGGCAACTAAGCGAGTGTACTTCGCCGGGGATTTGCCCGCCAACGCGACCTTCCTGCCGGATGCGCAGCGCGCAGCGCCCGGCGGCGCAATCCGGAAAATCCGCAGCGGCCCTGCCGGGCGATTTCGCCGCGCGCTGCGCGCCAGCTCCGTCGATCGCGCAGCGCTGTCGGTATAGATGGATGAACGTCTTGCGCGCCGGTCACTCTCAACCCTTGCCCGTCGCCAGCGGTCGAAATTCGACGGCGGACTGGGCGGTCTACAGCGCCGCTGGCGACACCTCCGCCGCCGCGCCGCGCCCGGCCCGGCCGGGAGTTGCGCCGAAACACGGAATTGGAAGTAGACGAAACGAAAATACGCCCCCTTTCATCGTCCGCATGGCGCGCCGCGGCGGGCGGCTTGACGGGGAGGGCGCGGTTCACGACGCTTCGGCGATGCACCTCGAGACGGAGGACGGCCAGGGGCCGCGGCGGGCGATTACCTGGCGCAGCGTCGGCCTGGGACTGCTGGCCGCGATCAGCATCGTCACGATCACGCCCTACAACGATTTCGTCGTCAACAACAGCTTCATCGTCGGCAGTTATTTCCCGCCGATCCTCACAGTGACGATGCTGGCGCTGGTGCTGCTGGTCAACGGCCCGCTGCACAAATACGCCCCGCGGCTGGCCCTGGGCGGCGGCGAATTGTCGGTCGTGATGGCGATCGCGCTGACGAGCTGCGCGATCCCTTCGCAAGGCGTGCTGCGCTCATTGGCGGCGTTGCCGGTTGCGCCGTTCAACAGCCTTGCCGGCTTTACCGGCAGCGACCCTGCGTACCTGAAGATGGTCGAGCAGATGAACCTGCCGCCGTGGCTGTTCGCGGTAGAATCGGTCAGCGGCGCGCACCGCGAGAACGTCGTCACCGCCTACTACGCGCGCCTGCAGCCCGGCGAGCCCGTGCCGTGGGCGGCCTGGGTGCGCCCGGCGATCAGCTGGGGCATTTTCACGTTCGCATTTCTGGGGGCGATGGTGGCGATGGCGTGCATCGTGCGCTTCCAGTGGGCGGTGAACGAACGGCTGGCGTTCCCGATCGCGCAGCTCCAGGCGCTGATGATCGAGCCGCCGGAAAAGGGGCGGGCCCTCAACGGCGTTTTTTCAAGCCGCATGTTCTGGATCGCAGTGGCGACGGTCGCGGTGATGCACAGCAGCGTGGCGCTGCACGCGTACTTCCCGAAAGTGCCAGAAATCCGCCTCTCGTACGACCTGATCGAAATGTTCGGCGACGACCCGTGGGTGTCGCTGCCGACGTGGATCAAGCGGGCCGATCTGTTCTATACGCTGCTGGGCATTTCGTACTTCACGCAGACGCGCGTCACCTTCAGCCTGTGGGGCACGGCGATTTTGCTGGGCCTGATCCGCTGGCCGCTCACCCGCGCCAGCGCCGACCTGCACGGCGACGCATACCTGATGCAGACCACCGGCGCGGCGTTCGCGTTCCTGGGCGGCGTGCTGTGGATCGGCCGCCACCACTGGGCCGTCGTGTGGCGCGCCGTCATCGGCCGGCCGCGCGCGAACGATGCCACCGGATTCTTCCTGCGCTACCGCCCGGCCGTGATCCTGCTGGTGACGTGCGTGGCGGTGATGTTCGCGTGGCTGCTGGTCGTCGGCTGCTCGGTGGCGACGGCCCTGATCTGCGTGGCGACGATCCTGACCGCCCATGTCGTCACCACCCGCGTGATGGCCGAGACGGGCTTCGCCTTCCTGCGCATCAACATCGCCACCGACCGCCTGATTCAAACCCTGCCGCCCGGCACGTTCACGCCGCGCGACGCGTTCATGTACGGCGCGTCGCACTACGTTTACATGCAAGGCGCCCGCGAGAGCGCGATGGGGTTCTCTCTTAACGCCATACAAGTCACCGAGATCAGCGGCGTTTCGCCGGCGGAGAAACGGCGCGTGCCCGGCCTGCTGTTCCTCACGCTCGTGGTGGGACTGGCGATCGGCCTGGCGGCGTCGCTCTGGTGCAATTACCACTACGCCCTGCCGCTGGACAACACCGTGGCGCAGGTCATCAACCACTTCGGCCTCGAGACCTGGCCGCGGGCGTTTCTGGTGGAACTGCCCAAGCGGATCGAGCAGATCAACCTCGGCCGCGCCCCGGCGCTGAACTATTCGCCCTGGCTGCATGTGATGATCGGCATGGGGGTGATCGTCGTCCTGCAGGGCCTGACGTGGCGCTTCGCGGCGTGGCCGCTGATGCCGGTGGGGTATCTCATGTGCACGAGCGGGTACGTGCACTACGCGTGGTTCAGCCTCGCCATCGGCTGGCTGGCGAAGGTGGTGATCCTTCGCTTCGGCGGGCCGAAACTGTTCAACGACCTCAAGCCCCTGTTCATCGGCCTGATCTTCGGCGAAGCGGTGTCGATCGGTCTGTGGCTGCTCATCACCCTGTTCCTCGCCGGCCAGGGCGTGGAACTGCACATCACCCGTTTCCTGCCCCAGTAGCGGCGCGACCTGCCCGGACGGACACGAATGAACTTGGCAGTTATTGTCCGATGAGGTATGCTCCGCCCCTTCGCCGGAGAGGTGGCCGAGTGGCTGAAGGCGACGGTTTGCTAAACCGTTGTACGGGCTTATACCCGTACCGGGGGTTCGAATCCCCCCTTCTCCGCTTCCCATACCTAACCCTCGCTAAACGCGGGGGTTATGTTTTGCAGACCGTGCGACCCTGTCACTGACCTTGTGGGCGCTCGGAAAGGCCACTGCTTTTGGACCGCCTTTTGCCCTTCGTCACGCAGCCCTTCGATTCGCCCAGGCCGGTCCCGACTTAGCTCTGCTGCGTCTAGGCCGCTGGCCTATACGTTCTTTATGTATTCGTCCCATCGCACGACGCCCGCCGCTGGCACAAAGCGAGCGTGAGCAGTAAGTCTGTTGACCCCGCCCCATTCCTTGGTCTGACGACCCAAGACATAAGGAAGCGTTCGTCGCTCCCACGATTCGGCGTCCATACCTGACCTCGCCCACAGGTTGACGTTGGAGGCGATGACGAAGGGCGGAGGGGTGTACCTTTTCCTGCCCGAGGCGGTTGCGATCCGCGACCGAACGGTGTCCGCGCCGCCGTACGCCCGAGTCATAGCAACGCGCGTGGCGACGGCTAATCAGTTGGCGCGAGGGCAGGGGCTGATCCATTTTTCCCGCCCGAACGAGCGGCGCGAGGATGGCAGTCAACGACAGTGCCGATCCGGGGTACCACTGTTTGCAGCGACTCGAATGTCCTTCAGAGAATGATCCCCTGTTGACGTCCCAATGGACCATCGCCGCGTAACGTGGGGGATTGAAGGCGTGATGCACAGCGCGAGCACCGGAGGAACCACATGAATCGCAATCGATTGAAGTTCTTTGCACTCGCCTCTCTGGCAATCGCGTCCTGGGTCGGCGGCGGCGCGGGCCTTGCCCACGCGCATGTGGCTTCCACGGCGGTCGAAACGCCGCGCGTGACGTATGGCTTCGATGCCGATTGGCGTTTGTTCGTCGGCGACCCCGCCGGCGCCGAATCGCTCACGTTCGACGACGCGGCTTGGAAAGCTGTCACGGTGCCCCGGGCGTGGAATGAGGATTCGGCGTTCAAAGTCAGCATCGACGAGCTGCCGACCGGCATCGCCTGGTACCGCAAGCGCTTCACCCTGCCGGCGGCCGACGCGGGCAAGAAGGTGTACCTGGAGTTCGAAGGCGTCCGACACACGGTCGACGTCTACTTCAACGGCCAGCACGTCGCCCGGCACGACAACGGGGTGATGGCCTTCGGCGTCGACGTCACGGCGCTGGCCAGGCCCGGCGACAATGCCAACGTCGTCGCCCTTCGCATTGATAACGCATGGAACGTCCGCGAGAAGGCGACCGACACGCCGTTCCAGTGGAGCGACAAAAACTTCTACTCCAACTACGGCGGCATCAACAAGCGGACGTACGTCCACGTCGCCGACAAGCTGCACCAGACGCTGCCGCTTTACAGCAACCTCGGCACGACCGGCGTATACGTCTACGCCAGCGATCACGACGTCGCCGGCAAGGCCGCGACGATCAACGTCGAGTCGCAGGTGCGCAACGACCACGACGCGCCGCGCACGTTCACTTACGAAGTCGTTTTAAGCGACCCGCAGGGCAAAGAGCTCAAACGCTTCGCCGCCGGCGCCCCGGTGACGTTGCCGGCCGGGCAGACGACGATCGTCAAGGCCAGCGCCCGCGTCGGCGGGCTCGAATTCTGGAGCTGGGGTTACGGCCGGCTGTACGACGTCTCCACGCACCTGGCGGTCGACAACAAGCCGATTGACGCCGTCCGCACGCGCACCGGGTTTCGCAAAACCGAGTTCGGCATGGGCGGGATGAAACTCAATGACCGCCTCATCCACCTTAAGGGCTACGCCCAGCGGACCACCAACGAATGGCCGGCCCTGGGCATCGACGTGCCGGCGTGGGTGAGTGATTTCTCCAACGATTTGATGGTCCAAAGCAATGCCAACCTCGTGCGATGGATGCACGTCACGCCGTCGAAGCAGGACGTGGAGAGCTGCGACCGCGTCGGCCTGATGCAGGCGATGCCCGCCGGCGACAGCGAGCGCGACCCCGGCCCCGGCCGCCGCTGGGACATGCGCCTCGAGCTGATGCGCGACGCGATCATCTACAACCGCAACAATCCCAGCATCGTCTTTTACGAGGGCGGCAACGCCCAGATCGCCGACGAGCGCATGGCGCAGCTCGTCAAGCTGCGCGACGAGCTCGACCCGCACGGCGGCCGGGCGATGGGCTGCCGCAACATGCTCGCCAGCCGTGTCGCCGAATGGGGCGGCGACATGCTTTACGTCAACCGCAGCGCGTCCAAGCCGCTGTGGGCGACGGAGTACAACCGCGACGAAGCGCTGCGCAAGTACTGGGACGATTTCAGCCCGCCGTTCCACAAGGACGGCGACGGCCCGCTCCATAACAATCAGCCGGCGCGCACCTACAACCGCAACAACGACTCGTTCGCCCTGCAGAACGTGAGGAGCTGGGTCGACTATTACGAGCAGCGCCCCGGCACCGGCGAGCGCGTCAACGCCGGCGGCGTGAACATCATCTTCTCCGACTCCAACACCCACCACCGCGGCGCCGAGAACTACCGCCGCAGCGGCGAGGTGGATGCCGTCCGCATTCCCAAGGACGGGTATTTCGCGCACCAGGTCATGTGGGACGGATGGGTCGACGTGGAGAACCCGCGCGTCCACATCGTCGGCCACTGGAACTACAAGCCCGAGGTGCGCAAAGACATTCACGTCATCAGCGGGGCCGAAAAAGTCGAGCTGCTGCTCAACGGCAAAAGCCTCGGGTCGGGCGAACAGAGAAACCGTTTCCTCTTCACGTTCAAGGACGTGCAGTGGTCGCCCGGCACGCTCGAGGCCGTCGGCCTGGACGCGGCGGGAAAGAAGGTCTGCTCGGATCAGCGCAAGACCGCCGGCGAGCCCGCGGCCGTGAAGCTCACGGCGCGGACGAACCCCGCGGGCACGCGCGCCGACGGCGCGGACGTAGCGCTGTTCGACGTCGAAGTCGTCGACGCCGACGGCAATCGCTGCCCGACCGCGCTCAACGAAATCCGCTTCGATCTTACCGGCCCCGCCGAGTGGCGCGGGGGCATCGCCCAGGCGCCGGGCAACGGCATCCTCTCGACGACGCTGCCGGTCGAGTGCGGCGTGAACCGTGTGATCGTCCGCTCGACCACGACGCCCGGCACGATCGAGCTCAAGGCGTCCGCCGACGGCCTCAAGCCCGCGACGGCTGCCGTTCAGACGGGGCCTGTCGCCGTCACCGGCGGCCTGGCCCGCGAGTTGCCGGGGGGCAATCTCGCGCCGAGCCTCGCGCGCGGGCCGACGCCGGCGGGCGACGCGCTGCGCGTCGTGCGGCATTCGGTCAACCCCGACCGCGTCGTCGCGGGATCGAGCGAGGCCGACGTGGCGCGGCTCACTGACGACAACGAAGCCTCCGCCTGGGCCAGTGCCGACCGGATGAGCGAGGCGTGGGTGCGGTTTGAATTCGACAAGCCGACCGAGGTGACCGAAGTCGTACTCCGGCTAGGGTCGTGGCGCACGACCGGGTACCCGCTGCGCGTCTTCGCCGATGACCGTGAAGTCTTTGCCGGCGTCGCGCCCAGCACCGTCGGCTACAGCACGCTGCGATTCCCCGCCACCGCCTGCCGCACGCTGCGCGTGCAGCTCGCCGGCATGCCCCGCGGCGGCGGCAACGCCGAGCTGATCGAAGTCACCGGCAAAGCCGACGAACGCGGCGGCGACGACCGCGCCGCCCGCGGCAAGCTTGTGATCCACGAGATCGAGCTCCTCCGCACCGCCCCGCCGGCGTCGGTTTCGCAGCGGTAAATCGTCCGGCCCGCCCGGCGGATAAATTTGCCGCAAAGCACGCCTTCCCGTCCCCTCTCCCGGTACTCCGGAAGAGGGGACGGGAGAGGGCTTGCGCGCAACGATGCAAAGTCGCTAAGAGGTGACTCTTCCTCGCTTGGGCGCGGAAAAGGGATCGCACGCGCTATCGAAGGGTCGCTATCGCCGCTAGAGCCTGTCATGCACTTTGGCGCGCCAAACAGCGCTCGGGCACCACGGTCTGGTAGGCCAGGCCGTGGTGCCCTCGGCAGCGTGTTTGCGTATGAACAGGCACCACGCCCCACGGCCTGGCCTACCAGACTGTGGCACCCGGAGCACCGGAGCAGCCAACTGCGGCACATTGGTTCTAAAAGTGCATAACACGCTCTAGGCGATGCGACGGCGGCGTCGGCCGAGCGCGCCGGCGGCGAGGACGAGCGCTGCCATCGACGTCGGCTCCGGCACGGCGACGAGTTGCACCAGGCCGCTCGCGTCGGCGTACTGCAATTCGTACGCACGGCTGCCAACGGTGAAGGCGTCATCGATTGCTGCGCCGTTGAGCAGCAGCGCGTCGAAGCGGCCCGCGCCGAGCGTACCAGGGGTGAACGTGGCGAGGGTGTAAGTGCTGCCGTCGAACGCGCCGGTAAGGCCGACGAGGCTCAGCACGTCGCCGGCGGCCGAGAGGTCGAGGGTGCCGTTGATGGCGAGCAGGTCGGCGGCGCCGGCGGCGCCGATCTCAGCGAGCAGCGTGCCGCCCGTGGCGATCGCCAGCGTGTTCGGGCTAACCGTCGATCCGACCGTCAGTGTGCCGATGCTGTTGCCCGGGGCGAGAATGCCGCTGATGCGGACGTCAGCGCCGGTCACCGGGTCGATCGTGCCGCCGCCGCCGAGCGTCGCGCCGGGCGCGACGCGGTAGTTGCCGCCAGTCTGCGTGCCGTTGACGACGAGCTTGCCGGCATTGACGTTGGTCGCACCGGTGTAGGCGTTTGCGCCGCCGAGCGTCCAGGTGCCGTCGCCCGACTTGGTGATGCCGACAACGCCGTTGCCGTCGACGATCCGGCCTGAGACTAGGCCCGCGCCCGTCCCGCCGAGCGTGAACGTGCGGCCGCCCACCGCCTCGGCCCGCAGCGCGATCCCACCGGCGGCGGTCTCCGTGCCCGACAGCTCGAGCCGCCCGGCGTCGGACTGGATGAGGTAATTGCCGCCGCCGCTGGTGGCGCTGATCGTGCCGGAGAAGACGTTGTTGTCGGCGATGTTCTGGATGGCGACCGTCGCGTTGTTGCGGCCACTGAGCATCACGTTGTTGGGCACCGAGCGGTTGCCGAGGATCTCGATCCGTCCACTGGTGTTGTTGCCGGCGGGGTTGAAGTAGACCGTGCCGATGCTGCCGAACGGCCGCGAGCGGTCGACGCGTGCGACCGCCGCGCCTTGCGTGCCGCTGTCGATGTAGGTGTCGCCGGTGTAGGTGTTGTTGTTGGAAAAGTGCACCGTGCCGGGGCCGTCGATCGTGAGGTCGCCTTCGCCGGTGATGACGCCGGTGAAGCTGAGCGTCTTGGTGGAGTTGTTGTTGATGATGACGTTGCTATACGCCTCGACGCGGGCGGCGATCGTCTGATCGGCGGTGGCGGTGGCGTCGACGACAATGCTGGCCGGGCCGGCGGAGTTCATCAGCGTCAGCCCGCCGCCGTTGCCGAGGGTATAGGCGGTCGACCCGTCGAAGCTCAGCCCGCCGACGGCGCGCAAATCGCCCCAGGTGACGTTGACGGCCGACTGGGCGTTGGCGCCAAAGCGGGCGATTTGGCCGTCGAACTTCGGCACGCTGCTGGACCAGTTTGCCGCGGTGTCCCATGACGCCGACGCGGTCGTGCCGGCCCAGGTGATCGCGGCGGCGGTGTCGGTGGGCTTCTGCCAGACGCGGACGTAGTCGATCAAAAAGTCGGCGGGGAAGCTCGCCGCCTCAGGCGCACCGGCCCAGCCGCCGACGGCGTGGTTGAGGATGAGGTACATGCCCGCGGCGTCGGCGATGGCGGCGGCGTCGGTGATCGTGTGCGTGACTGCGCCGTCGAAGAAGAACCTCATCGCCGTGCCGGTCCACTCCATGCCGTAGGTGTGGAAGCCGGCGGAGAGGTTGACGCCCTTGTTGTCCTGCCAGCCGTAGCTGGCGTGGGCGTTGGCGGCGTTGGTGTAGTGGTAGTTCGCCCAGTACTGCTGATTGTTGTTGCCCGCGCCGCGGGGGAACTCCATGATGTCGATCTCGGGCGGCCACCCGCCCTGGAGCATCCAGAACGCCGGCCAGCTTCCGATCACGTCGTCGACCTTCATCCGCGCCTCGACGTACCCGCCGGTGAGGTTGAGCAGCCCGTTCGTATGCACTGCGCCGCTGGTGTAGTCCATCGTCTGCCAGCCGAAACCGTCGACCCACTTGTCGACGGCGTTGGCGTCGCGCTTCTTGATCGCCTGCAAGTTGAGCGCGCCGTTGCCGACGATCACCTGCGACTCGCGCATGTAGGCGGCGTGGTTGTGCGTGCGGCCCCAACTGTAGTTGTAGCCCCACTTCATCGTGTCCAGCGACGTGCCGTTGAACTCGTCGGCCCAGATCATCTTGTACCCCGTCGGCGCGGCCTGCGCGATGGTGACGATGCCGGGGGCGACGACGAGCGACGAAATCAGAATGCGGGAAACAGGCTTCATGCACTTCCTTGGGGAGAGAACACGTCTCTTCGCCAAGAGAGCGTGCGTACGAGAAGGCCGGGATCGGCCTGAGCCTATCTTAGATCACAACCTGTCGATCGCA
>DASVSS010000360.1:0-4034 GCA_036387945.1 Tepidisphaeraceae bacterium
TGAAATACGTTCTTCCACCAACTCCTAACTCCTAGCCACTAATTCCTTCCGCAATCACCCGAACGCCCGCAACAGGTCGTGGTACGTCGCGTACAGGAACAGCGATCCGAGCAGCGCGATGCCCACCATCTGGGCGATCGCCTGCACGCGCGGGCTCGGCGGGCGGCCGGTGATCTTTTCGGCCAGCAGGAAGATGAACAGCCCGCCGTCGACGATCGGGATGGGGAGGAAATTGACCACCGCCAGGTTGGCGCTGATGAGCGCCATGAACCAGATCAGCCAGTCCGGCCCGCGTTTCGCCGCCGCCGTGCCGGCGTTGAAGATGCCCAGCGGGCCGCTGAGGTTGCTCAACGGCACGGTGCGCATGAACAGGCTGCGGATCGTGCGGTAAACGTTGAAGATCGATTGCTTCGTCTCTTCGTATCCCCAGACTGCCGCGGTGATCGGGTTGAACGTTTGCCGCTCGTGGATCAGCGGCGCCAGCGGCAGGTCGAGGGCGTAGCGCAAATTGTTGATCTGCTGCAAATCGGCTTCGCCGAGGGCGAACGTCGCGTCGCGGCGCTTGCCGTCGCGCTCGAGCGTGAGCGTGATATCCCCCGCCGACCGGGCCTGCAGGACGTTGACGACGTCGTACCACGACGCCACGCTGCGCTCGCCGACGGCGACGACGCGGTCGCCCTTGCTCACGCCCGCCGCCGCGGCAGGAGCGCCGTCGACGACGCGGGCGATCTCGGCGGTGCCGCTGTCATACTCCAGCGCGATGCCCAGGACCTTCTTCGCCTTCGTCAGCGTCGCCTGGTCGATCTCGATCGGCGGCTGCGGCTGGCTGTCGCGCTCGACGACGATCTGCAGCTTTTTGTCGCCGCCTTTGGCGACGTTCTGAATCCAGGCGAGCAGTTCCTCCACCGCCGGCGGGCGCAGGATTTCGCCCGTGCCGACGACGGCGATCTGCTGCAGGACGTCGCCGGCCTTCAATCCCGCGGCCTGTGCGGCGGAGCCTTCGCGCACCGCGCCGATGCGCACGCGCGGCTGCAGGCCGGCGATGTTGCTGCGGGCGATCGGGTCGGTGGCGCTCCACTGGCCCATGATCAGTCCGGGCACGGGCGACATTTTCGACTGCACGCCGTTGTGCTCGATCGTCAGATCGACGGGCCGGCCTTTGGCGCTCTGCACGGCGTTGTCGAGGATCGCGATGTCTTCCCGCCCGGTCGGCCGGCCGTTCACCGCCACGATCCGCGCCCCCGCCGGCAGGGCGGCGAACAGGGGCGAGATCATCCGGTCGCCGGCGGGCATCTCGGCGCCTTCGAGCGCCGTGGGGTCACTCACACCGATCGCCGGCATGTCGTAGTTCATCGCCGTCTTCACCGGCGTGATCGGCAGCGTGATCGACTGCCCGTCGCGCACGACCTCGAACTTCGCCGCTTCCGCTTCGCCCAGCAACGACACGTCCATGCGGATTTTCGTGAAATCTTCCTGCTTGTGGCCGTTGATGCGGACGATTCGGTCCCCGACCTTCAACCCCGCCACGTGCGCCGGCGAACCGGGGATGACGTTGCCAACGATCGCCGGCGGGGCGTTGAAGCCGATCATGAACAGCAGGATGTACAGGGCGAACGCGAGGATCACGTTCATCACCACGCCGGCGGAGATGATCACCATGCGCTTGCCGACGCTCTTGGCGCCGAACGATTTGGGGTCGCCGGCAGCGACTTCGCGCGCGGGACGCAGATCGTCTTGGCCGGTCGGCTTCACGTAGCCGCCGAGCGGGATCCAGCTCAGGCGGTATTCGGTCTCGCCCATGCCGAGGTCGGCGGCGATGTCGTAACGCTCGCGGAGGGAGAGCTGCGCCAGTTCCGCGTCGCTGGCCATGCTGCTATGCCGCCTGGCCCATTCTTCATCAATGCGGCGGTCGAACTCTTCCTGCGTGCTGCCCCAGTGCCAGCCGCCTTTACCGAAGCCGGCGAACTTGAAGCCGATGCCCTTGCGCCACGAGACCACCGCCTGGCCCATGCCAACGGCGAACTGCTCGGCGCGCACGCCCGCCCACCGCGCGGCAAGGAAGTGGCCCAGCTCGTGCCAGAAGATCACGAAGCCGAAGGCGATCAGGACGGGAATCAGATAGAGCAGGCCGGAAAAAGTCATCGTTGGGCAATCTGGGTTGGGCGTGTGACGTTGTCCGTCGGGCAACGCGGCATTGCAAGCACCGGCGGCGAGCGGGCGGCCGGGGTTGTTGCGGCCCGGCGCTACTGCCGGGCCGGCGACGCCGCGAGTCGTTCCTCCAGAACCGCCGCGGCGGCATGTCGTGCCCATGCGTCGGCGGCAAGCAGTTCGGCCAGCGACGGCTCGGCCGTCATGGCATGGGCGGCGATTGTACGACGAACGACTTCGTATATCACGCCCAGCGGCACACGCCCGGCGAGGAACGCCGCGACCGCCACCTCGTTGGCGGCGTTCATCACCGCCCCGAGCGTGCCGCGCCGGGCGACGACTTCGTCGGCCACGTTTAGCGCCGCGAACTTGCCGCGGTCGGGCGGCTCGAAGCTCAGCGTCTGCGCGGTCGTGAAATCCAGCGCCCGCGTGCAGCCGGGTTTGCGCAGCGGCCAGGTCAGCGCGAACTGGATCGGCGTGCGCATGTCCGGCGGGCACAGCTGCGCGATCACGCTGCCGTCGACGAACTCGACCATCGAGTGCACGACCGATTCCTTGTGCACGACGACCTCGATCTGTCCGGGGCGCAAATCGAACAGCCAGGCAGCTTCGACGATCTCCGCGGCTTTGTTGAACATCGTCGCGGAGTCGACGGTGATCCGGGCCCCCATGTCCCACGTCGGGTGGCGCAGGGCCTGGGCGGGGGTGGCGGCGTCCATCTGTTGTTTGGTCGACGTGCGGAACGGCCCGCCGCTGGCGGTGAGGATCACGCGGCTGATCTCGTCGCGCCGCCCGCAGGCCATGGCCTGGAACACCGCCGAGTGTTCGCTGTCGATCGGGAGGATCGTCGCTCCTGTGCGCGCCGCCAGCGGCATGAGCACGCCACCGGCGATGACGAGCGATTCCTTGTTGGCCAGCAGCAGCGTCTTGCCCGTCTCCACCGCCGCCACCGACGCCGGCAGGCCGGCGGCGCCGACGACGGCATTGAGCACGACGTCGACGTCGCTCGCCCCGGCGATCTCTGCAAGAGCGGTCTGGCCGAACAGCGTTTCGCAGCCGAGGTGGTGCAGCCGTCCCTCCACGCCCGCGCGGTCGCACTCGGCCGTCACCGCCACGCGCGCGGGGCGCAGCCGACGGGCGAGGGCGATGACCTCCTCGCACTGCGAATGCCCGCTGATCGCCACCACGCGGTACGGCGGGCCGAGGTGCTCGACGACGTCGATCGCGCTGCGGCCGATCGAGCCGGTGGCGCCGAGGATGGCGATGCGCTTGGTCACGGCGGCGAATATAGCCGAATCGACGTCCCGTTCATCCCCGGCCCGGCGGGGCGCTTAGATCAGCGGCTTGTCGATCACGCGGCGATCGATCGACGGCGAAAAAAGCTGCGTCACCGCCAGCGCGATCACCGGCCCGTGCTCGACGCTGACGAATACGATCGCCGCCGCCGCCAGCGTGCCGAATAGCACCGCGAAGACCACCGACGCGCGCGTGCCGAGCGGGCGAATGCCCGGCTGCGCCGCGACGAAGAAGGTGACGAGCATCGCCGGGGAGGCGAACAGCAGGTACTGCGCGAAGATCACGCCCGTCGCCCAGCCGACGCGGGCGTCGCTGACCGCAACCCACCGGCGCACGACTTCTTCCTGCCCGATGACGATCGGGACTGGCAAAAGCAGCAGCGTCAGAAACAGCGTGAACACGATCAGCGCCGGCACGCGAAACGCGACCAGCCCGCGGTAGATGAGGAACAGCCCGCCCACGATGACGGCGATGCCGCTGGCGCTGCCGAGGCGGCGCGGGTGGCCGCCGATGACGAGGTCTTCGAGCGGGGGCAGCTCGTCGCTCACCAGCCGGGCGACCGTGCGGGCTGAGCGGTCGTTCGGCGGCTT
>DASVSS010000361.1:0-2010 GCA_036387945.1 Tepidisphaeraceae bacterium
GTCGACGACAATTCGACCGCCGTTCGACACGGCGTTTGAAAAGCGAGGCCGCAAGGTCCCGCTTTCGGTGCGCGCCGCCTGGCTATGACAAGTCGATTTCCGAAAATGACAACTCGGATTTCCGACTACAATCGCCACGCCGTGCCAACATCCTCCCCCGTACCCGGGGGAGGGCAGTGAGCGGGCGGAGCCCGCCACCTCATCGCAAGTAAGCGCGCATCTGATTCCTCCCCCTCCGGGGGAGGTTAGGTGGGGGCGGGCGGCTGCCTCATCGTATTCAAACGCCTAGCCTAGACGCTCGGCCCTCTCCCTGCCCTCTCCCGGCGTACCGGGCGAGGGATTTGCTTCAATGGCGTCAGCCAGCCGCTATTGCAGGTTAACGGGCCGCCCCCACCTAACCTCCCCCGGTGGGGGAGGAACCGGGAGAGGCGTTTTGTTGTGGGGCCGGCGTCGGTCCGCGCGGGTGCGTCAGTGCACGCCCGCCATGCGGCGCATGAGTGATTCTTCGTTCACCTCGGCGCGTGGCAGTTCGCCGGCGAGGCGGCCGTCGCGCATGACGATCACGCGGCTGGAGAGGGCGATCAATTCCGGCAACTCGCTGCTGATGAGCAGTACCGCCACGCCGGCGGCGGCGAGTTCGTCGAGGAGTTCGTGAATGGCGGTCTTGGCGCCGATGTCGATGCCGCGCGTCGGCTCGTCGACGATCAGCACCGAGCAGCCGCGGCCGAGCCATTTCGCCAGGGCCACCTTCTGCTGATTGCCGCCGCTGAGCGTGCCGACGGGGGTGTCGATCGTCGGCGTCTTCACGCGCAGGCGCTGTAACTCGCCCGCGCCCAGCCGGCGCTCGCGGCCGAGGCGCAGCAGGCCCAGGCGGCTGACCTGCTCGAGCATCGACATCGAAAAGTTCTGCAAGCAGCTCATCCCCAGCACAAGGCCCTGGCGTTTGCGGTCTTCGGGCACCAGGCCCAGGCCACGGCGCTTGGCCAGCCCGATCCGGCCCAGCGGCATCGGCTTGCCTTCGACTGCGACGCTGCCGGTCGCCCGCGGGTCGAGGCCCATGACGGCCGTCGCCACTTCGCTGCGCCCCGCGCCGACAAGGCCGGCGAGGCCAACGATCTCGCCGGGGCGGACGTCGAAGGAGATGTCCTGGAACTTGCCCGGGCTCGATAAGTTCCGCACGCTCAGGCGCGGCGCCGCCCCCGCGGCCGCTGCGCCGGCGACGGACTCGCCGTGCTTGGGGAAGAACGCCGCGACGCTGCGGCCGATCATCATGCGCACGACCGCGTCGGGCGTCATCCCGCTTTTATCAAGCGTGCCGACGTACTTGCCGTCGCGCAGCACGCTCACCCGGTCGCAGAGCCGGAAGACTTCGGGCATGCGATGGCTGACGTAGACGATCGTCGTGCCGCGTGATTTGAGGCTTTCGATCAGCTCGAACAGCCGCCGGGCTTCGGGCTCGGACAAGCTGCTCGTCGGCTCGTCGAAGACCAGCACCTTCGCGCCGGTGCCGACGGCGGCGGCGATCTGCACGACCTGCTCCTGCGCCGTCGTGAGGCGGCGCATCGTGCCACTCTCATCGATCGCTTCGCCGCCGACTTCGTCGAGCAATCGGCGGGCCTTGATACACATTGCCCGGCGGTCGAGCAGCCCCATCCGCCGGGGGTAGTTGCCCATGCACAGATTCTCGGCCACCGTGAGGTCCGGGCAGAAGGCCAGTTCCTGGTGGACCATCCCCACGCCCGCCGCCAGCGCGTCCGCCGGCGACAAGAAGTGCCGCTCGACCCCGTCGATTTCCATCCGCCCCGCGTCGGGCCGGTGAATCCCTGCCAGCACCTTCCCCAGCGTGCTCTTGCCCGCCCCGTTCTCCCCCATGAGTCCATGACATTCCCCGCGCTCGAGCGACAGCGAAACGTCGTCCAGCGCGGTCACGCCGACGAAGGTCTTGGAGATGTTGTGGAACTGGACGTGCATGGGGAAGGAGTGCCAGGAGTGCGAGGAGCCAGAAGGAAG
>DASVSS010000362.1:0-7657 GCA_036387945.1 Tepidisphaeraceae bacterium
CGACGCCCTGCTGCGCCAGAGCGGCAACTTCCGCGAAAACCAGGTGCAGGACACGATGCTCGACAGCAACCCGCTCGAGCGCGAGCGCGGCATCACGATCCTGGCCAAAAACGTGGCGATCAATTACACCGACCCGCGCACCGGCGAGACGACCAAGATCAACCTCATCGACACCCCCGGCCACGCGGATTTCGGCGGCGAAGTCGAGCGCGTGCTGGGGATGGCCGACGGGTGCTTCGTGCTCGTCGACGCCGCCGAAGGGGCGATGCCGCAGACGCGCTTCGTGCTGAAAAAAGCCTTCCAGCACGAGCTGCGGCCGATCGTCATCATCAATAAAATCGACCGCCAGGACGCCCGCGCCAGCGCGGTGCTGGACGAAGTCTTTGATTTGTTCGTCGAGCTCGGTGCCGACGACGAAGCGCTGGACTTCCCCGTCATCTACGCCAGCGGCCGCGCCGGCACGGCGACGTGGGACCTGGAAAAACCGGGCACGGACATCGTGCCGGTGTTCGAGGCCATCCTCAAGCACGTCCCGGCCCCGCACGGGGACATCGAAAAGCCGATGCAGGTGCAGATCAGCAGCATCCTGTTCAACGAGTACGTCGGGCGCATCGGCATCGGGCGCATCTACAACGGCAAGATCAAGACCGGCCAGCAGGTGAGCATCGCCAAGCGCAACGGCGAAGTGGTGAAGACCAAGTGCCAGCAGGTGTCGGTGTTCGACGGCTTCGGCCGAAAGAACGTCGACGAAGCCGCCGCCGGCGACATCGTGGCGCTGGTGGGCCTTGAAGGCGTGGACATCAACGACACGATCTGCGAGCTGGGCAACCCGATGCCGCTCGACGCCCAGGAAGTCGAGCCGCCGACGCTGACGATGCTGTTCACCGTCAACGACTCGCCGTTCGCGGGGCGGGAAGGCAAGTACGTCACCTCGCGCAATCTGCGCGAGCGCCTGACGAAGGAACTGGAATCGAACGTAGCGCTGAAGGTGGAGGAGACCGACAACAAGGACGCCTTCCGCGTCAGCGGCCGCGGTTTGCTGCACCTGGGCATCCTGATCGAAAATATGCGCCGCGAAGGGTACGAGCTGTCGATCGGCAAGCCGACGGTCATCATGCGCAAGAACGAGGACGGCACGCTGAGCGAGCCGATCGAGTACCTCGTCGTCGACGTGGCCGAGAAGAACATGGGCGGCGTGATGGAACTGGTCGGCAACCGCAAGGGCGAGCTCGTCCGCATGGACAACCGCCAGGGCCAGGTGCACCTGGAGTTCACGATCCCCGCACGCGGCCTGATCGGCCTGCGGACGCGCATGCTCACCGCCACGCAGGGCACGGCGGTGATGCACCATAACTTCCACGAATACGCCCCCGCCCGCGGCGACGTGCCCGGGCGCGGTAACGGCGTGATGATGAGCATGACCGGCGGCAAGGTGAACGCCTTCGCCCTCGACAACCTGCAGCAGCGCGGCACGATGTTCGTCGAGCCCACCGAAGAGGTGTACGAAGGCCAGATCGTGGCCGAAAACGCCCGCGACAGCGACATGGCCGTCAACCCCACGACGGCCAAGAAGCTCACCAACATGCGCACGACCAGCAGCGACGGCGTGATCATCCTCAAGCCCGCCCGGAAGATGACGCTGGAAGCGGCCTTGGAGTACATCGAAGACGACGAGTTGGTGGAAGTCACCCCGATCAGCATCCGCATGCGCAAGCAGCATCTGACCGAGAACGAACGCAAGCGCGCCGGCAAGAAAAAACCGGTGGAAGTGGCGGACTGATCCCGCTTGCTTCAAGGAATTTGCATGGCCGTCTTGGCGCAAACGACTCAACCTTCGACCGTGCTCTTAGCGCTGCCGTGGATCAACTTGGCGATCGGACTGATCGCCTTGGGCACGGGCATCGCGGTATTTCGCTTCAACACCCGCGTCCGTCGAGCGGAGTGGCTGACGAAGCTTTACGAGAAATTTTTCGAAAATGCCGATCTTAAGGCGATCCGTGAACTGATCGACTGCGATCCGTCGGCGGTGCCTGACGCATTAATCGAGATGGTTCGAAGTGATGACGCCCGCTTGTTCGACTATCTTAATTTTTTTGAGTACGTTGCATATTTGGAATCGCAGCATCACCTGCGGTTTGCCGAAGTTGACGCGATGTTTGGCTATTACTTGCGTCGGATCGCGTGCGTGAGACCGGTCCGTGATATCATTGAATCCGAAACAATGGGATTCGAGCTGTTAAGAGCACTCTTGCGGCGAACCGACCGGACCAGACGATGACAACGCGAAAGCTATTCGTCTATGGCACGCTCAAACGGGGAAATGCCCCTGCCGAGATACGTGATGTAGTCCGGCGAATGCGTCCGCTTGGGGATGCGGTCGTCCGTGGACATCTCTACCAGTTGGACGGCTATCCGGGATTGGCATTGGACGCAGCGGGAAAATTCATCCGAGGCCGGGTGTACGAGTTGCCGTCGGGCAAAGACCAAGCAGAAGCAGCCATCGCGCAACTTGACCGCTACGAAGAGTTCGACTCCGAAAGGCCGGCGAGCAGTCTATTTCGGCGGGTACTATGCCGTCCCCATCTCGCCGGTGGGAAGCGCTCGCTAGCCTGGATTTATGTCTACAACCGTCCGATCGATGCGATGCAGCCCTTAAAAGTCGCGCGTTGGTCACCCACTGTTGCTGCTTCTTGAATCGCTGGGTGCACGTTTGATGAGTCGCAGGGCCCGCATCGGCATCACCGTCGATTACGTCACCGGCAAGCCGCATTACATGCTGCCCTGGAGTTACGCCGACGCCGTTGCGGCGGCGGGCGGGTTGCCGGTCTTGCTGCCCTACCGGGCGGGGCCGGCGCTGGCAGGGGCGTACCTGGACGACCTCGACGGCGTCGTCCTCGCCGGCGGGGACGACGTCGACGCCGGGCGTTATGGGCAAGAGATCCACCCGCGCGCTAAAACGCTCGACCCGGCCCGCGAACGGTTCGACTTGGCCCTGCTGGCCGAGATCGAGCGCCGCCGCATGCCGGTGCTGGGGGTTTGCCTGGGTTGCCAGGAGATGAACGTGCACCGCGGCGGGACGCTCACGCAGTTCCTGCCCGACGTGCTGGGGCCAAGCGGATTTGACCACCGCCGCTGCGACGACTGGGACCGCCGCCACGGCGTGGCGCTGTGCGATCGCAGCGGCATCGGCGCGTTGCTGGGAAAAACGGTGCTCGCGGTCAATACGTCGCACAAGCAGGCCGTACTGGACATCGGCAGCGGCCTGCGGGTCGTCGGGCGAAGCGACGACGGCGTGATCGAGGCGATCGAGGACGCGTCGCTGCCGTTCTACATCGGCGTGCAGTGGCACCCGGAGCGCCAGCACCACGAACCCGACCACCTACGGCTGTTCGAATCGCTCGTCCGCGCCGCGGGCCGATAAAAGCTGATTCGACGGTAATTTACGCCATTTTCGACGCTTTCCCTGACGCTCCGCCGGTTCGCGTGTCGAAATTCGTATATAATTCGTCCGAGGACACCGCCGCAGCCTTCGGGAACCATTGCGGCAGAAAGGCATCGCAACCGACCATGACCGGCAAATACGCATACTCCTTCGATCAGGAAGATTACCGCGGCGCGTTCGACACCCGTGAGGCCGCCCTGCAGGCAGGCCTCAGCGCCTTGCGCGACCGATCCGACATGCCCGAGGGCGTGTTCGTCGGCCAGTGGGCCGAGCCCGACATCGCCGCCGACGGCCACGCCGAGTGCGTGATCGACGCCATCCGCGACCGCTGGAACGCCCTCGAAGGCGACCGCGCCTTCCTGGCCAACCTCACCGAGCAACAGGCCGCCGATCTCGACCATCACCTCGCCACTGCCGTGCGCAACTGGCTCGTGAAGCACGCGCTGCTCCCCCGGCCGACCGAAGTCCGGGCCGTGAGCCACCATGCCGTGCCGATGGTGCACCACGTCGCCTCGCCCCAAGGCGAACGCGAAACGTCGGTCATCGGCGAGGCGTAGCGCTCGATCCTGGGGCCGGGCCGACACAATCGACTCATCGAATCGTTCAACAAAACGGCCGTGATCGCACTTGCGATTGCGGCCGTTCGCGTTGGCAGGCGGCGGGACGCCCGTCTCTTGCTTCACAACGGCGGTGAGGACCACTCACGGTCCGAAGGATGATTCTCCGGTCCCTCCTCTGCGGGGCAGGCCACGTTGGGGGCGGGCGGGTGCCACCTCGCAACGAGCCGCCAACATCTTGTTTCTCCCCTGCGGGGGAGGTTAGGTGGGGGCGGGCGGCCGCCTCATCGCCCTCAAACGCCTCTAAGCTCGAGCCCTCTCCCTACCCTCTCCCGGAGTACCGGGCGAGGGGTTTGGTTCACTGGCATCAGAAAGCCGCTGTTGCAGGCCAGGGGCCGCCCCCACCTAACCTCCCCCAGAGGGGGAGGAACCGGATATCGCACGCCTGCCGTGAAGCCAAACAGGAGACGTGCTGAACATGCCGTAACCGTCAGGCCCGTAAATGTTGCCGCCGCAGCCGCGGACGCAAGCACCCATCTGCTGCGTCACAAAGCCTCATCCGATTCCCGCCGACGCCGACGCCCGGGTCTGTACAATTCACACCCGACGCAAGGCGGCCCTGCGGATGAGCACGTTGAGTTACCAGTCCACCACGCACGAGCGCCCCGCCGGCGGGCCGTTCTTTATCTGCGCGCTGGCGGTGGCGGTGTCGGTTTTTCCGCTGATCTTCATGGGCGGGCTTGTCACCAGCCACGGCGCGGGGATGAGCGTGCCCGATTGGCCGAACAGTTACGGCTACAACATGTTCCTGTTCCCGCCGGCTGAGTGGGTGGGCGGGATCTTTTTCGAACACACGCACCGCCTGCTCGGCACGCTGAGCGGGTTCCTTTCGATCATCCTGGTATGCCTTGCCTGGGCGCCGGGGGCCAACCCGCTGACGCGCCATCGGCTGGCGGTCTTCGCGGTGGCGATGCTGACGCTCCTCGTCGCGGCCGTGGCGGCGCGGTGGGTGCTGGCCCGGGCGCAGTACGTCCCGCCGGGCTTGGCGGGGACGATCTCGCAACTCGCGGTCGGCTTCGCGTCTCTGGGCCTCGTGGCAGCGGCGGCGTGGTGTTGCCGGGTCCGCCAGCCGCGGCGCTGGCTGCGCTGGCTGAGCGTCGTTCAACTGCTGGCGATCATCGTCCAGGGCGTTCTCGGCGGGACGCGTGTCACGCACGTCAGCGTGATGCTGGCGATGATCCACGGGTGCTTTGCGCAACTGTTCTTCTGTCTTGCGGCCTTTACGGCGCTTGCGGCGTCGCGGTGGTGGGATCGAGCGGCCGGGCCGACGGCCCGTGGTGGGATCGACCCCTCGTCGGCGACCGCTGCCCGCCGCACGGCGTGGCTGGTCGCGGGGGTTTGGTGCTGCGTGGCCTGCCAGCTCGTCCTCGGCGTGCTCATGCGCCACAACAACGCGGGCCTGGCGATCCCCGACCTGCCGCTGGCCTACGGCAAGCTCCTGCCGCCGACGTCGCCTGCCGGCCTGGACGCGATCAACGCCGGGCGCGCCTGGCAGCACGAGCTCGATCCCGTCTCGATGGCCCAGGTCTGGATGCACTACGGTCACCGCGTGGGCGCGATCGTGGTGAGCGTTGCCGTGCTGTTGCTCGTCTTTCGAATTGTCCGAAAGCACCGCTGCGCGAACGCCATCGCCTGGCCGGCGTATATACTGCTCGGCCTGGTGGCGACGCAGTTCACACTCGGCCTGCTGACGGTGTATTACGCCAAACCCGCCGAGATCGCTTCGTCGCACGTCGCGGTCGGGGCACTGACGCTGATGACCGTCGCGCTGCTGGGTGCCGCAGCCGCCCGCGTCGCGCAGGGCGCCCCCGTGGCGGTATCGACGAACGAGCCCCTGGCGTCTAACCTCGAGTTCGCCGCAACGTGACCACACTCAACCCCACAACCCCGCGCCCGGCCCGCCCGCTCGAAGCGGTCCTGCCGCCGCTGATCGACCGCCCTGCCGTGCGTCATCGTCGGCAGTCGAGCGATTTCGTCGAGCTTACGAAGCTGCGGCTGAACGTGATGGTCCTTATCACCACCGCGATCGGTTTTGCGCTCTCGGGCGCCGCGCCGGGGCTACTCGACTGGCGATTGTTCATGCACACGCTGCTCGGCACGGCCTTGTGCGCCGCGGGGGCGAGCGTGTTGAACCAGGCATGGGAATGGCGGCTCGACCGCCGGATGGAGCGCACGAAGAATCGCCCCGTCGCCGCCGGCCGCATGAAACCCGCCGAGGCCGCCGGCTTGGGCCTGCTGATGGCCAGCGCCGGCACGCTGCAACTCGCTCTTGAGACAACGCCGCTCGCGGCCCTGCTCGCCGCCGCGACGGTCGCGCTCTACGTCCTCGTCTACACGCCCCTGAAGACGCGCACTACGCTCAATACCCTTGTCGGGGCGATCCCCGGCGCGATCCCCCCGCTCATCGGCTACACCGCCGGCGGCGCGCCGATCGACGCCCTCGGCTGGTCGCTTTTTGCGATCCTGTTCTGCTGGCAGATGCCGCACTTCCTGGCCATCGCGGTCCTGCTCAAAGACGACTACGCCGCCGCCGGCTACCGCATGCTGCCGATCACCGACACGCGGCTCGTGCGCACGGGCGCGTGGATGACGGTCTTCACCCTGCTGCTGATCGCCGCGAGCCTCGCTCCGGCGGTGCTGCGGCCGCTGGGCGTCGGTTACGTCGTGGTTGCCACGCTGCTGGGCGTCGGATTCCTCGGCGCCTGCATCGACATGATCCGTCAAGGCACCCGCCCCGCGACGCGCCGCGCGTTCTTCGCATCGATCATCTACCTGCCGCTTGTCCTGGGCGCACTCCTGATCGCATCGAAATGACCCCGACCCCGCCGCCTTCCGGCTACGGCCGCCATCAGAAACCGCGGAGCGGGCATCTCGCCCGCCTGACAACGAATCCTGCGCGGCGGCTCCGCGTGCGCGCCGCCGCTGTCGGCCTGCTCGCCATCGCCTTGGTCGTCAGCTGCGACACCGCTGCCCCGCCGCCCGACGCGACACCCCGCCTGCCCGTTAGCGCCGTGCAGGGCAACGGGCGAATCAGCGGGCGTGTGCTGTTCAACGCCGCGCCGCCGCGCGTGAAGATGCTGCGCAACGTCCCCTGCTGCCCCGGCGCGCCGGGCGAGTTGAAGGACGAATCGGTCGTCGTCAATGCCAACGGCACGCTCGCCAACACGTTCGTCTATCTCGAAGGCGGCCCGCGTGCCGAAGGCAGCAGCCTGCCGAAGAAGAGCCTCGACCAGGTCTTTTGCCGTTACGTCCCCCACGTCGTCGGCGTCGTCGTCGGCCAGACGCTGCACGTGCGCTCGAGCGACCGCGCCACGCACAACGTGCATTACAAACCCAGGTATTCCCCGGCCCAGAACTTCTGGATGAACGCCCCCGGCGAGGGCAGCGACACGACGTTCAAAGCCGCCGAGTTCGTCAAAACCGGCTGCGACGTACACCCGTGGATGAGCGCGCACATCGGCGTGTTCGACAACGCCTTTTTCGCCATCACCGGCGAGGACGGCGCGTTCGACATCACCGGCGTGCCCGCCGGCACATATGCGCTCGTCGCCTGGCACGAGCGCTACGGCAGACTCGAAACGAACATCACCATCGGCGC
>DASVSS010000363.1:0-14691 GCA_036387945.1 Tepidisphaeraceae bacterium
GAGGTCTTCGAGGCCGCTGATTTCCTGTTGGCAGACTTCGAGGTCTTCGCCGGGGTCGCGCACCTTCTTCAGCTCTTCGATACGGCCTTCGAGCTCCACCATCTTGCCGCTGATCGAAGAAAGCTTCTTCATCAGGGGCGAGACCTTGCTCGTGCGCAGCGACAACTCTTCGAGCAGCTTCACGCAGCGGCGACGCCGGCGACGCAGGGCGAGCTTGAACTCATCCGCGTCCTTTTTGTTCTTGGCGGCGCGCATCGCGTCCCAGTCGTTGCGATTGCGCTCGAGCATCACGCGGGCGGTCGTCAGGTTCGCGGGGATGCGCTGGCCGATCGTGCCCTTGTCGGCCATGCCTTCGTCGGTGCTGATCTTCATCGTGCGGTCGAACGGCAGATCGCCGGTCTCGACCTGGTGCAGGATGTCGACGGCCGCGTTAAGGCAGTAGTCGCTTTCGAGCACCTTGCTGCGGAAGATTTTCCGCGTGATTTCAATCTTCTTGGCCAGGCCGATTTCCTCTTCGCGCGTCAGGAGCGGGATTTCGCCCATCTGCGTGAGGTACATGCGCACCGGGTCGTCGATCCGCTTCGTGCCGGCCTCGGCGAGCTCTTTGGCCAGGGCGGCGAGATCGACTTCGTCGTCATCGTCGTCGTCATCTTCGCCCTGGGCGACGATGTCCGGATCGATCTCCGCCGGCGGCTTGGGCTGGTGCGGCTTGAGCGGTGCGACCTTGACCTTGATGCGCGGCATCGGCTTGTCGTCGGCCTTGACCTCGACGCGGTCGAGGCCTTTGGCGCGGCTCTTGGCCTGATACTCGTGGATGTCGCTTTCGTCGATCAGCTTGATGCCCATCTCGTCGATGGTCATCAGCAGGCTGTCGAGGCGGTCGGGCGCGACGACTTCGTCGGGCAGCTTGGTATTAAGCTCTTCGTAGGTGAGGTACCCGCGTGACGTGCCCATATCGAGCAGCACGTTCACGCGGCGATTGACTTCTTCCGGGGAACCCGAGCCGATGAGCGGCTGGGTCGGAATAGAGACTGATTTTTCGGCGACTGCGGTAGCCATGTTATCTTGGCACTCCAGGGATTATGTTCCGGCGACTCTACACCACGTTCGGTCCGGCGGTCGGGGCGTTTTGTAATCGGGGATCGGCCCCGGTGTTTAAGGGGTGCGATCCTGTCCGACGATTGCCCGACCGCGACTTGACCGTTCATGGCCGCGACGCCGACTTTATGCCCTTGGAGCCTCTTGACTCTTCAAAAATGCCCTTGTGAGAACGCCCGGTAACGACCGGGCTGCACTCGCGGGGCGACGGACTTCGTCTAACTCGCCTGCCCGCCCGAACGGGCACGGCCGGCCTGCATGATCTGGGTAAGCGCGTCGATCTCGGCGGCCTCGTCGAGGCCGTCAGATTTACTACGCTTGAGCTGGCCTAAAAGTTTGGCCTGCCGGGTCCTTTCCTTGTCGCGCTGGAAATACGCGACCGCTTCGGCCATCGCCTGCCGGACGTCCGGCATTGCGTCGGCGGCCTGGGCGAGCTCGATCGCCAGCGTCTTGAGCTCTTCCTGACCGACTGCGGCAAGGACTTCGGCCACCGTCGGCTGCCCCTCGTGGCGCTGGTAATCCCAATACCAGGCGGCAAAGGGGCGAAGATCATTACTGTAAAAGTCGCTGTCGTCAACAATCTGTTGCACCGCCGGCCAGGCCGAAGGCTCAAGCAACAGCCCTGCGAGCAATTCCCTTTCCGCTCGCGACCGCGCCGAAGGCCGTGCGGGCGGGCCGGGCGGGGAGTCGGAATTGAGCCGAGGGGCGGCGTGTGCGTCAGCCGCTGGCGGCTTCGCCGACGGCCGCCGACGGGACGCGAACCGGGCCTGCAGATCTTTGATCGGGATGTCCGTCCGGGCGCTGACCTGCGCAAGGGCCGCCCCCCAGCGCAATTCGTCAACGGCGATGCTGCCCCGGGCATTGGACAGGCGGGTGAGGTACGCCTCAACGGCGCGCGACTGGCCGGTGACGTCGTCGCCGTTCTGTGCGAATTCCTGCTTGACCTGCCGCCACTGAAAACTCAGCGGATTCTCGGCCCCCGCGAGAAGGGCGTCGAACGCTTCGAGGCCGTTTTTCAGCAGGTATTCGTCCGGGTCAATGCCGTCGGGCAGCGTTGCGATGCCGATCTCGATCGGCTGGGTGAGGAACAACTGCAATGCCCGGTCGACCGCCAGGCCGCCCGCGGCGTCACCGTCGAACAGCAGCACGATGCGGTCGGCGAAACGGCGCAGGAGATTGATGTGCTGCTCGGTCAACGCCGTGCCGAGCACGCTGATGACGTTGGCGGCCCCGAACTGGTGGGCCATCACCACGTCGGTATACCCTTCGACGACCGCGACGGTCTTGGTCTCGACCACGCGATTGCGGCCAAGGTCCAGCCCGTAGGCGACGCGCGATTTGCTGAACAGCGGCGTCTCGGGGCTGTTAAGGTACTTCGCGGGGCTGTCGTTGCCCGGCATCACCCGCCCGCCGAACGCGATCACACGGCCGGCTTCGTCGCGGATGGGGAACATCAAGCGATCGCGAAACACGTCATAGTGCCCGCCGCCGCTCCCACGCCCGTCATTGTCGCGGACCTTCAGCAGCCCGGCCTGCACGAGCAGTTCGCGGTCGAACTTCTTCATCAGCGGCGACGACAGCAACCCGTCCCAGGCATTGGGTGCCAGGCCGATGCGGAAGGATTTGACCGTTTCCTTATTGAACCCGCGCGACTTGAGATACGCCCGGCCGGCCGCGCCGCGGTCTTTGTCCCAAAGGTTCTGCTCGAAATACGCCGCCGCCGCCGAACAGGCGTCCTGCAGCGCCCGGCGCAGCCCGCCGCCCTCGCCGCCGAGGCGGGGGAGTTCGATGTTGAGTTGCTCGGCCAATGCCCGCAGGGCCGGGCCGAACTCGAGGCGGTCGCGCTTCATCACAAAGTCGATGACGTTGCCGTTCTCGCGGCAACCGAAGCAGTAGAAGTAGCCGCGGTCGGGATGGACGTGGAATGACGGGGATTTTTCGCTGTGAAACGGGCAAAGCCCCACGAACGACCGCCCGCGCTTCTGCAGGGCGACGGTCTTGCTGATTTCGGCGACAATGTCGGCCGCCTGCAGGACGAGCATTTTGCCGTCCACGCCGGAAGAGGTTGTGGTGCGTTGGGCGCCAGTCATCGAGTTCGCAAGTGGGCCGTCGACCGGTCGGCCGGCGGAGGCTTGTCATTATACTCGACCCTTGCCGGCGGCAATGCGCAATTCACGTGCGCGACAACGTCCGAGAATCCGCTGCGCAGCAGGCTTGCCCGCGGCCCCTTTCCGGAAACGATCAAACCTTGCACCGACAGCGTCCGTATAACCGTCATCAATGGACGCAGACGCAGGGTGGGGGTAGCTTGAACGCGCCGGGCGCGGGCGGGCGTCGCGGGCAACTATGCCGACCACCCAAGCCGTTCAGTACGTGAAGGACGCGATGACCGCCGACATGGTCTTGCAGCCCTACGTCTACGTCTTTTACGCCGCGTTCATGGTGGCCTTCATCTTCACCCCGGTCATGCGGTCGGTGGCGCTCTATTACGGCATCGTCGACAAGCCGGACATGCTGCGCAAGCTTCACTCGGCGCCGGTGGCTTACCTCGGCGGCGTGGCGGTGTTCCTCGGCTGGCTCGCCGGGGTGGCGATCACGCAGTTCATCGCGCTCCACCAGATCAAGGCCGGCGTCGACACGCAGCTGCGCGTGCCGATCGGGATCGTCACCGCGGCGTTCGTGATCGTGTCCCTTGGGTTGTGGGACGACACCCGGCACGTCTCGCCGCGCATCAAGATCGGCGGACAGCTCCTCGCCGGCGTGGCGCTGCTCGTGCACGGCATCGGGACGAACCTCACCGGGTTCGTGATCCAGAACATCGCCGTCCGCGTGGCGTCGCGGACAGGGCTCGACATGCCGCCCGACCTGCTCCATGCGGTCATCGTCGTCACGAGCATCGCGTTGACGCTGGCGCTGGTCGTCTTCTGTTGCAACGCCACGAATTTGATGGACGGCCTCGACGGCCTCTGCGGCGGGGTGACGGCGATCATCGCCTTTGGGTTCGTCTTTCTCGCCGTCATCATTGCCCAGGGCGCGGGCAACTATCGCACGCTCGAAGAGCTGGGCAATGCGATCAACAGCGACGGCCTGCGCGTGGCGATCGCGATCGCGCTGCTGGGGGGCATCCTGGGGTTCGTACCGTACAACTTCAATCCGGCGTCGATCTTCATGGGCGACACCGGCAGCATGTTTCTTGGTTTCGCGTGTGCGCTGCTGATGATCATGCTCGGCGAGACTGACGGCAAATGGCTGCTGGCGGGCATGGTGATGTTCGCGTTGCCGGTGCTCGACACCAGCCTGGCGTTCGCCCGTCGGTACGTCGCCGGGCGCCCGTTCTTCTCTGCCGACCGGCACCACTTCCACCACCAGCTCGTCAGCCGAGGTCTCAGCGTCCGCAAGGCGGTGCTGGTGAGCTACGCCCTCACGACCGCGTTCGTGGCCTGCGGCATTCTCATCGTGTTCATGCGCACGCGGTACGCGGTGGCCTTCTACATGGTGCTCTTCGGCTCGATCATCGTCGCGGCCTACAAGATCGGCATGGTGCACGAGCAGGCCAAGAGCGTGGACAAGGCGACGAACTTCATCGCCAGCGGCTCGCACGCCACGAGCGACGAACTCGACACGAGCGGGGTGCTGGAAATCCGCAAGGAACGCCCGGTAGCGGAGATCTGAGCGCGGCTGTCACCCACACCGGTTTATCGGTTTAGCCGCGGCGGCCACGCCGCGTCGACGCGGCACCGAGAGTCGAATCCCCGTCGTAAGACGCGGCGTGGCCGCCGCGGCTAAACGGGCCTGTCGAGTTAAAGGAGCGTTCCTCTCGTCGTCCCGGTATCGTGCGCGGATCACGCGATCGCAACGATCAGCTTCCCGACGCGCTTCGTGCCGATGAAGTTCTCCTCGCCGCCAGCGTCGCCGGCACCGGAGACGCCGCGGACGAGGTCGTTGAAGTTGATGTCGACCGTGTAGGCGCCGTTCTCCGAGCGGTCCCACGTCCCGCCAAGGCCGGCGAACGCGAACCGCAGTTCGGCGTTCGTGCCGAGGACGAGCCGACCAGGGATCGGGCCCGCGGGGCCGTTGAGCACGGCCCCGGTGGGCACGCCGTCGGTCTGGTCGAAGATCACGCCGTCGTCATCGCGGAGCCGCACGGAAACGACCGCATCCGCCGCCGGCTTTGTCAGCGGCGGGATCGACGCCTGCACGGACGGCGCTTCGGTGGCGAACACCCGGCCGACGGTCAGGCGGTTGTCGATGTTGCTGCTGCCGGTGCCGGCGAACACGATCGCGCCGCCCCCGGTGGTGACGACGGTCTGCGGGCCGAGGATCGGCTGGCCGCCGTTGAAAGTGGTGTCGAGGGCGTACCCACTCGTGCTGGTGTAGTTGAACCGGGTCAGCGTCCGGCTCGAAGGATCGACAAAGAATTCGCTGCCGTTGAGCGCGTCGCCGGGGAAAACGTTCGCATCGAGCACGAATCGGCCGTTGGCGACTGCGCCGTCGGTGCCGGGCGTGAGATCGATGTCCGAAACCGACTCCGAGCCGTTGCTGGGGATGACCAGGTTGGCGGTCGCAGCGCCGGCGCTGATGTCGTCGCTCGATGCCGTCGTGTACAGCACATACGAGCCGTCACTGCGGATCGCCACGGGCGCGGCGGTGGGGAAGGTAACGTCGCTGGTGTAGGTGACGAACTGGCCCCGGCCTTTGCGGCCGTAGGTGGCGTCGATTTCGCCATTGGAGAGGAATTTCAGCGCGACCGCACCCGTCCCCGTGGCCAGGCCGAAATCGCGTTCGACCGTCGCCGACGCCGAGCCGAGGGCGAGGATTCCGCCGTCGGCCAGCATGCGAATGAACTTGCCGCGGGTCGAAGGCATGCGGTTGCTGGGCGTCGTGATCGTGGCGGTGGCCGTCCCTTTCTCGAAGAACGACGGGTCCACCGCGCCCGTGGCGGTCAGTCGCATGACGGACATGCGGGTGGCCTGCGTGCCCGCGACGTTGAGCGTGCCCACGACGTATGCCCTGCCGTCGCCCTGGACGACGAAATCGTTCGCACCCGCGAGGTTGCTCAGCATCGCGTTGCCGCGGCGGCCGTAAGACCGGTCGACCTTGCCGGACGAGGTCAGGCGGATGACCTGCGGGCCGATCAATATGTAGGTGCGGTTCGCGTCGTCCTGCTGGATGCGGACGTCGTTCAGTCCGCCGCCGCGCTGCAGGGCCTTGGGCAACTCGATCCGCAGGCGTCCGCCGGTGGCGGCGGCGAAGCTCGGGTCCGGTTTCCCCACTTCGGTGAGGCGATAAAGCGTGATCGCCTGGCTCGTGCGGGCAAGAGTGAGCACCCGCCCGCCGCTGTCGACGAGCACCTGCGACGCCCCGACCGCCCCTTCGCCCGTGCCGGCGTTGACGGCGATGCGGCTGGTCAGCGTGCCGGTGGACCCGAACGACGGATCGAGCGTCCCGGATGCCATGAGCTGACGGTTTTCCAATGTTTCTACGAAGGCCGGCATAACGTTCTCTCTTTGTGGGTGTCGCTTACAGTGACGTTCTTATCGGCAAACGATTACGCGCCGCCGCATTCGCCGCTGTTATCGGACGTTTGCAACCCGCGGTGGCGGCGGTACTGTTTAGGCCAAACCTGCCATGTGGCCGCAGTCGTTGGCCGAATCTGCCGATAGAACGGACGAACGCTCCCCCGCTTGACGCGGCGGGGGCAAGATCGAACCAAACGAAATAAGGATCTTAAGCAATGGAAGTCACGATCATCGGTTGCGGTTATGTCGGGCTGGTCACCGGCGTTTGCCTGGCGAACATCGGCCACAACGTGCGCGGCGTCGAGAAAGACGCCCGCAAGCTCAAGGCCCTGCAGGACGGCCACTGCCCGATCTTCGAGCCGGGGCTGCAGGAACTGATGAACGAAGCCATCGCCAGCGGGCAGATCACCTTCACCGACAACGTGAAGCAGGCCGCGAAGGACACCGAAGTCTGCTTCCTCTGCGTCGGCACGCCGCCCAAGCCCGACGGCACCGTGGACATGAGCTACCTCGAAACCGCCGGCAAAGAAGTGTGCGACGCCCTGGCGGAGATGAACAACGACTACCTCGTGACGATTATCGTCAAGAGCACCGTGCCCGCCGGCACGAACCGCAAGTTGCACGGCTTTCTCAAGAGCCAGACGAAGGCGCACTTCGCCGTCGTCAGCAACCCCGAATTCCTTAAAGAAGGCACGGCCGTTCAGGACTGCCTGAACCCCGATCGCATCGTCATCGGCGGCGAAAGCCCCGAAGCCTTCCGCATGATGCGCCGCCTGTACGACCCACTCGTGAAGCGCGAAGAGAACTTCATGACGATGAATTGGGAATCGTCCGAGCTGACCAAGTACGCCGGCAACAGCATGCTCGCGGCGCGCATCTCGTTCATGAACGAGCTGACGATCCTGTGCGAGCATTACGGCGCTGACATCGAAGACATCCGCAAGGGCATCGGCTCCGACAGCCGCATCGGCCCGGCGTTTCTCCGTGCCGGCTGCGGGTACGGCGGCTCGTGCTTCCCGAAAGACGTCGCGGCGATGGAGCACATCTCCAAGCAGGCGGGTCATGAATCGCTGTTCGTCAACGCGATCCAGACGATCAACAAGAACCAGAAAAAGCGCTTCGCCGAGAAGATCGTGAGCAAGCTCGGCCGCCCGATCGAAGGGGCGACGATCGCGGTGTGGGGCTTGGCGTTCAAGGCCGATACCGACGACATCCGCGAGTCGGCGTCGATCGACGTAATCGAATACCTGCTGAGCAAAGGCGCTACCGTCCGGGCCCATGACTACAAGGGCCAGGAAAACATGAAGCAGCTCTTCAAGGAGCAGGTCGAATGGGCCAGCGACCCGGTCAGCGCCGCCGCCGGCGCCGACGCCGTGGCACTGTGCACCGACTGGCCGCAGTACACGACGCTACCGTTCCGCAAGATCGCCGCGACGATGAACACGCCGATCATCTTCGACGGCCGCAACTGCCTTAACCGCGACGTGATGCGGGAGAACGGCTTCCAGTACTACCCGATGGGCCGCCCGGCGGTGGAGCAGACGCTGCGTTTGCGCCAGCGGGTGTGAGCCGTCTGCGACAACCAGATTGCAAAAGGCCCTCACGCATGTGAGGGCCTTTTTCGTTTTCAACAAGGCGACTTCGGCGATTCTATTCCCCCGGCAGGTTGCGTGCCTGCCGCGCGGCGTTGAGCGGGTCGATCACGGTTTCGACTTCCGCGCCGGTGAGCGAACGGCGGGCGGCGGCCGTGCCAGGGTCTCCGGGCAGCCAGCGATTCATGATCGCACCGATCTCCTGCCCGAGCGTGGGGCTGAGGCCGTGCAGCATCACCTGCAGCTTCGCGGGCCACGGCGTGATGAGTTCGGCGTCGCCGTCGATCATCGCCTGCACGACACGCCGGGCGAGACGCTCCGGGGCGGTGGTGATGAGCGGGGCATTTGCGCCGCCCTCGAACCAAGCCTTCTCCTTGCTGTGCTGGCCTTTGAAATGCGCGTAAGCAGCCGAGCCCGTTCGCACCAGGCCGGGGCAGACCGTGGTAACGAAAACGTTCTCGCCGCAGAGTTCGGTGCGCAAGGTTTCGCCCAGGCCGACGAGGGCGTACTTGCTGGCGCAGTACGGGGCCATGTGCGGTGCGGGGACTTTTCCGCCGAAGCTGGCGATGTTCACGATCCGCCCGCTGCGGCGATGGCGCATCTCCGGCAGCACTTCGAGAATGAACATCAACGGGCCCTCGAAGTTGACGTCCATTGCGTCGTGATAATCGGCCAGGCGCATCTGCGATGCCGGCCCGACGCTGATCGTGCCGGCATTGTTGATGAGCACGTCGATCGATCCGAACCGCTCACGGGCGCGGTGCACGACGTTGGCCACCTCGTCCTGCTGCGTGACGTCGCACTCGAGCGCGAGGACCTGCGCCCCGAGGTCTTCGAGCTCGTCCTGCGCCGCGCGCAGCTCGCGTTCGTCGCGGGCGCAGATGACGACGTTCGCGCCGTGCCCGGCCAGTTCGCGTGCGATCGACAGGCCCAGGCCCCGGCTGCCGCCGGTGACGATCGCCGTGCGGCCATTGAGGTCGAAACGTCGCCGGCGGCGCAACACCTGCTTCGCCCCCAGGTAAGCGGTGACACCGCCGGCGGCGATGCCCAGGGCAGCCGCCGCGCATTGGGCAAGACCGAAGCGTGAATCTCGATGAGACATGCGACACAGTAGGGCCAGGATCTCGCACGGCTGGATCGGGGAAAACCGTAACCGCCGCGGGCGACCAGCGGGCCACCGCGGGCGGAAAAGAAATCCGATCCGTTTGAAGGCTCGTCCTGTCTCAACTATCGTCGCCGCCGCAATGGAAAAGTCGTTCGTCGTCCAGAAGTTCGCCAGGCTCAAGTTCCAGAACTTCAGCCTCGTGGGTTACAGCGTGGCCGGCGAAGAGACCGTCGTGCAAGTGCCGGAATTCAACGTCTGTTTCGACGTCGGCCGCTGCCCGCAGTTCGCATTGACGAGCGACCTGATGCTCCTCAGCCACGGCCACATGGATCACGTCGCCGGGCTCGGCTATTACCTGTCGCAGCGGCATTTCCAGGGAATGAAGCCGGGCACCGTTCTGCTGCCGCGTCAGCTTGATGCGCCGGTGGGTGAGCTTCTTCGTGCCTGGCAGGGGGTCGAGCGCCAGCAGACGCCGTTCCGTGTCGAGCCGATGTGCGCGGGCGAGGATTATCCCGTGCGGCGCGATTTTGTGATCCGCTGCGTCGCCACCCACCACGGGTTCCCGTCGCTCGGGTATGTGCTGATGAGCGTGCGCGAGAAGCTCAAGCCCGAGTACACGCAATTCAGCGGCGAAGAACTGGCTCGCATGAAGCGCGAGGGCGTGGAGATTCAGTACAAGCTGGAAGTACCGCTCGTGGCCTACCTCGGCGACACGAGTTACGGGCCGGTGTTCGACCATCCCGACGTGATGAGGGCCCAGGTCCTGCTCTGCGAATGCACGTTCTTCGACCACGAGCACAAAACCAAGGCCAAGGCCGGCAAGCATCTGCACGTCGACGATTTCGTTAAGGTCGTCGACAAGAGCCAGAACGAGCACATCATCGTCCTGCACGTCAGCCGCCGCACGGGCATCCGCCGCGCCCGCGGGATTCTCAAGCGCCTGCTGACCGCGGAGCAGGCCGCCAGGGTTCACTTCCTGATGGATTTCGAGGAAAGCAGCGAAGGCGGCGAAATCGAAGCGCCCAACAGCGGGGAATGACGCAGCAGATCAATAATGCAGCGGAAAAGGCGCCGCGTCAGCCTTTGATCGCCGCGACGAGTTCGCGGTTGGTCTTTACTTTCGCCATCGTGTCGATGAGTGACTTCATCGCCGCCGCGGGCTGCATGCTGACGAGGTGCTTGCGGATCTTGCGGGCGGCGTCGAGCGTGGGGGCGTCGAGCAGAAGCTCTTCTTTTCGCGTGCCGCTGCCGGCGATGTTCAGGGCGGGGAAGATGCGCTGGTTGGCGAGCTGGCGGTCGAGCGTCAGCTCCATGTTGCCGGTGCCTTTGAATTCTTCGAAGATCACCTGGTCCATCTTGCTGCCGGTGTCGACCAGGCAGGTTGCGATGATCGTCAAACTGCCGCCGCCTTCGATCTTGCGGGCCGCGCCGAACAGGCGCTTGGGGATTTCCAGTGCCCGCGAGTCGACGCCGCCGCTGAGCGTTTTGCCGCTGCGGCTGTCGGCGTTGAACGCCCGGCCGAGCCGGGTGAGCGAGTCCATCAGCACGATCACGTCACGGCCCATCTCCACCTTACGCTTGCAGCGCTCGATCACGAGCTTGGCGAGGTCGAGGTGCTTTTCGATCGTGTTGTCGTTGCTCGAAGCGTACACCGTGCCAGGCACGTTGCGCTTCATGTCCGTCACTTCCTCGGGGCGCTCGTCGATGAGCAGCAGCATGAGCTCGGTGTTCGGGTGGTTGGCGTGGATGCCGCGCGCCATGTTCTGCATGAGGATCGTCTTGCCCACGCGCGGCGGCGCGACGATCAGGCCGCGCTGGCCGAAGCCGATCGGCGTGAGCAGGTCGATGATGCGGGTGGTGTATTCCTGCGGGTTGTGCTCGAGCTTGATCTGCGGCGCAGGGTCGAGGGCGGTGGAGTCGTAGAGCGTGTGCGTGGGCTGGTACTCGCTCGTCGGCGTGCCTTCGATGCGGGTGACGCGGTGCAGCATCCGGCCGCGGAGCTCGCCCTCAAGGAGCGCGCCGGTGCGCAGCTGCAGGTCGGCGATCATCCTGCGGGGCACATGGATGCCGCCGGGGCGGCTCGGGCGCAGCGGCATCGCGGGATCGCGGAGCTGACCGTCTTTCCGTTCGTCGGTAATTTGCAGCAGGCCTTCGACAAGGGCTTCTGGCATGACTTCTTTCAGTTGTCGGGGATCACCCGTCACGGCGGCGGAAGACAATCCGGCCGTGGCGAGTAAGATCGCATCTTAGCCCAAAACCGAACGGAGAACAAACATGGCGCTGCTCGAACAACTCCAGGCCGACATGAAACAGGCCATGAAGGCCGGGGAAAAGCAGAAGCTCGGC
Organism: Tepidisphaeraceae bacterium; assembly: GCA_036387945.1. Lineage (GTDB taxonomy): Bacteria > Planctomycetota > Phycisphaerae > Tepidisphaerales > Tepidisphaeraceae > DASVSS01. The sequence continues at coordinate 11,661 of DASVSS010000363.1, forward strand.
GTCCTGCGCATGCTCATCAACGAGGTGCAGAACGCCGACCTTCAGGCCAGCAAACCCACGCCCCAGCAGGCCTTGGAGGCCTACGCCAAACGGCTGAAAAAAAACGCCGACGAGTTCGACCGCATCGGCCGCGCCGATGAAGTGTCGAAGCTGCGCGAGGAGATCACCCTCACCGAATCCTACCTGCCCAAAAAGCTCGGCAGGGACGAAACCGAGCAGCGCATCGATGCGTTCCTTGCTGCCAATACGTTCACCGAAAAGCAGTTCGGCCAGGCCATGGGCGCGCTCATGAAAGCCCATCCAGGCGAGCTAGACGCGGCGGTCGCCAGCCCGCTGCTCAAGGCCAAGCTCGCCGGCAAGTGATCGCCGGCGTATACCGTTCGTCTGTCCCGTCCATTCGATCTCTTCTCACAAAACGGAGTCCGTCCATGTCCGATCAGACCGATCCCCTCAACAATCCCGCTGAATCGGCCGCCCTCCAGGGCAAGCCCGCGCCGACGTTCAATCTGCCGGCGTCCGACGGAAGCAGCGTGAATTCGGCGGATCTGAAGGGAAAGTCGTACGTCCTGTACTTCTATCCCAAGGCCGACACCCCCGGCTGCACGAAGCAGGCGTGCGGGTTCCGCGACGCGATCGCTTCGTACAAAAAGCTCGACGTGCCGGTCTTCGGCATCAGTCCCGACCCGGTCGATGACGTGACGAAGTTTGCCGAGAAGTTCGCGCTCAACTTCCCGTTGCTTGCCGATGCCGACCACGCCGTCTGCTCGGCGTACGGCGTGTGGCAGAAAAAGAACTTCGCCGGCAAGGAGTTTATGGGCGCGTCGCGCACCACGTTCATCATCGGCCCGGACGGCCTCGTCCGGCACGTTCTGGAGAAGGTCAAACCCGAGGGCCACGACCAGGAAGTCCTCGCGCTTCTCCAAAAATCAGCGTGATTCCCGCAAGATTATTGCCCCCGGAGGCCGATCCTGTTACAGAACCGACCTTGGCTGCCGCCCCGGCGGCGGCCAGAATCTGCATTAAGGAAACATAATGGCCAAGCGTACCACGACCCCCAAGAGCGAACCCAAAACCTCCGCCCCCAAGCCGTCGACGAACCTCGAAACCGCAAAGGTGACCGCGACCTCGCCGGTGCGTAAGACCGTCGCCCCAAAAAAGGCCGCCAAGGCCGCGGCGGTGACGCCGATGGCACTGACCCACGAGCGGATCGCCGAGCGGGCCTATTTCATCGCCAAATCCGGCAACGGCGGCAGCGAGATCGACAACTGGCATCGGGCCGAGCGCGAGCTGCGCGACGGCGTCTGAGCTGTCTGAGTTCGTTGCCCGTCACTAACCCCACCGCCACCGGCGTTCAACATGAACGCCGGTGGCGGTTGTCGTTGGGCATGTTGGGCCATGCGCCGGACTCGTCTTGCCGGTTCCCTCTCCTGCGTATTCGCGGCAAAGGGTCAGGGAGGGAGCCCTGGGTGACTCGAAGCGCCTTCATGCGCTCCGGCCGTCTCCCTACCCTCTCCCGGGGCACCAGGCGAGGGATCTGGCTCTTTGACGTCATCAAGCCGCTGTTGCAGGTTAAGGGCCGCTCCCACCTAGCCCCCGGAGGGGGAGGAACCGGACGCTATTCGGCAAGGCATCTGTTTACTTGCGGGCGGCTTTGCGGCGCCGCAGCTCGGCGTCAATAAACGGGTCAAGATCGCCGCGGTCGAGGACGGCTTCGACCTGGCTCGTTTCGACATTCGTGCGGTGATCCTTCACGCGCCGGTCGTCGAGCACGTACGAGCGGATCTGTGTGCCGAAGCCGATCCGGCCTTTCTCGCCGACGATTTCACGCAGTTCCGCGTCGCGCTTGGCGCGTTCGATCAACTCGATCTTGCCGCGCAGGATGCTCATTGCCAGGCGGCGGTTCTGCTGCTGGCTGCGCTCGACGCTGCAGGTGACCGTCACCCCCGTGGGCTTGTGCGTGATCCGCACCGCCGAGGCGACTTTGTTCACGTTCTGCCCGCCCGGGCCGCTGGCCCGCACGAAGGCCATGATGTCAAGGTCGTCTTCGGGGATCTCGCCGTCGTCGGTTTCGCTTTCGGGAAATTCCGGCGTGATGTCGAGCCCGGCGAAACTCGTCATGCGCTTGCCCTGGCTGTTGAACGGGCTGATGCGCACGAGCCGGTGCGTGCCGGCTTCGGCGCGCATGTAGCCGAAGGCGTACTCGCCCTTGACGAGGTAGGTCACACTCTTGAAGCCCGCCTGTTCGCCGTATTGCAGGTCGACTTCGCTGACGTCCCAGCCGCGTTTTTCCCAGTAGTGCAGGTACATCCGCGCGAGCATTTCCGTCCAGTCCTGCGCCTCGGTGCCCCCTTCGCCGGCCTGCACCGTGACGAACGTGTTGTAGGGGTCGGCTTTGCCGTCGAGCAGCGATTGGAGCTCGATCTTCTCGGTTTTGGCCTCGAGTTGCGTGAGCATCTCGTCGGCCTCGGCCAGCGAGGCGTCGTCGCCGGCTTCGGTGCCGAGCTCGTAGAGCGCCCGGCAGTCGGCAATGCCGGCGATCACGGTCTCGATCGGGTCGATAACCGCTTTGAGCACCTTCATCTCGCCGATGATCGGCTTGGCGGCTTCTTGATTGTTCCAGAAGTCGTCGGCCGCCATCTTGGCTTCGAGCTCGGCGCGGCGTGTGATCTTGGAATCGACGTCAAAGAGAGTCGCGGGTGCTTTTCACCCGCGCCTCAAGCTCTTCAAGAGATTTGAGTAAATTGTCGTGCGCCATCGGGCCGTCAGATTAGTCGGCCTGCGGGGGGTTGTCGAATTGAATTGCGGAGTGGCCGCGAATGAACGCGAATGGGATTGATGACTTCTAACTTCCCGCTTCATTGGCGTCTATTCGCGCCATTCGGGGCCACGTCTTTCGCAGCGTCGGTGAAGCGCACGAGCGCCACGCGCTGCTGCAGTTCGCCGAAACCATGGCGATAGTAAAGCCGCAGGGCCGGGGCGTTTTCGGCGTCGACGGCGAGGGTGAGGTGCTTTTCGCCGTGGCGGGCAGTTT
>DASVSS010000364.1:0-2613 GCA_036387945.1 Tepidisphaeraceae bacterium
TTCTCTTTGGCACGGTCGAGGCGGCGCTTCATCAGGGCCGCGCCAGCGGCGACGTCGCGCGGGCCGACTTCCAGGCGCAGAGGAACGCCGCGCTGTTCCCAGTGGTAGTTCTTGTCGCCGGGGCGGGCGTCCCGGCCGTCGACGACGATCTGCTGGTGGGTGACCTTGTCGAAAAAGAAGCCCTGAATGTCGCGGCTCTGCCGCTTAGCTGCACTGGCCACTTCCTCCGTCCCCACAAGCTTCTCGACGATCGCGTCCACGAACGCCGACACCTGCGCCTTCTCCTCGTCGTTCTTAAACACTGGCAAAATCGCCAGCGCGACGGGCGCTACGCGCGGCGGCAGCACCAAACCGTCGTCGTCGCTGTGGGCCATGATCATTGCGCCGATCAGGCGCGTGCTCACGCCCCAGCTCGTCGTCCAGGCGAATTGCTGGGTGTTGTCGCGGCCGAGGTACTTGATCTCGAACGCCTTCGAGAAGTTCTGCCCGAGGTTGTGGCTCGTGCCCGCCTGCAGGGCACGGCCGTCCTGCATGAGGGCTTCGATGCAGTAAGTGGTGTCGGCACCGGGGAACTTTTCGCTGTCGGTCTTGGCCCCCTTCACCACGGGGATGGCCAAGATCTCTTCGGCGAAGTCCGCGTAGACGCCGAGCATCTTCATCGTCTCGTCCTGCGCCTCCTCGGCCGTTTCGTGGGCGGTGTGCCCTTCCTGCCACAAAAACTCGCTCGTGCGCAGGAACAGGCGCGTGCGCATTTCCCAACGCATCACGTTCGCCCACTGGTTGATGAGGATCGGCAAATCGCGGTAGCTCTGCACCCACTCGGCGTACATGTGGCCGATCATCGTTTCGCTCGTCGGCCGGACGATTAGGGGCTCGTCCAGCGCCCCCGCCGGCCGCAGCGTGCCGTCGGCCTGCTTCTCGAGCTTCGTGTGCGTGACGATCGCGCACTCCATTGCGAAGCCCTCGACGTGCTGGGCTTCTTTGGTGAGAAACGACTGCGGGATCAGCAGCGGGAAGTAGGCGTTGACGTGCCCCGTCTCCTTAAACCGCCGGTCGAGATCCCGCTGGATGGCCTCCCAGATGGCAAACCCCTCGGGCCGAATGACCATGCACCCCCGCACCGGCGAGTAGTCCGCGAGCTGCGCCGCCTTGATCACGTCGAGGTACCACTGGGCGTAATCGGCAGCGCGGGTTTTAATGTTCTTGGCCATGGGGGCGGGGCATCTTAGCGGGGGCGGGAGGAAGATTGAACTTGACCAATGTTATATCCGATGTATCATATAGGTGTTGGTTGTCATCACTGATTGAGGTGAGATATGGCAATGAAATTGAAATTGACGACGGTCGGAAATTCCACGGGTGTTATCTTTCCAAAGGAACTACTGGAAAAAAACCGCCTGAGCAAAGGCGACGAATTGCACGTTCTTGAAACGCCTGACGGCATTTTGCTTCGGACGTTCGACGCCGAATTCGCCCGCCAAATGGACGTGGCCGAGCAGATCATGCGCGAAAACAAAGACGTGCTGCGCAGGCTGGCGGAGTAGGGGAAAGCACGCAGGAGGGGTTCCGTGGATGACCCAATTTGGATCGAAATCGCCTTGGCCAAGGCGATTCACGCAAGGCAGCTCGCAGAGCACGGCGGGGCCGATGGCGTGCGTGACGAGGGCCTACTCACCTCGGCCCTCGGCCGCGCGCGGCACTTGTTCGCCTATTCCGACCCGACTCCCGACGTTCAAACGCTTGCCGCCGCGTACGCCTACGGCATCGCGAAGAACCACGCCTTTATTGACGGCAATAAACGGGCCGCGCTGGTCATCAGCCTGACCTTCCTTGCGCTCAACGGACACACGTTGTCGGCAACGCGCGAGGAAGTTTACAATATGTTCCTTGGCCTAGCCGCCGGCGACGTGAGCGAAGACGAGATGGGAGCGTGGTTGACGGCTCACTCAGCGAGAATCGCCTAGCAAGGAGGGGTTGTGGACCCAAAAGTCACGCGGCTAGAGACGCCCGAACAGTGCGACAGTTTCATCGAAAATGTCGAAGACAGCTCTCCCGATCTCGTTGAGCAAGCGAATCGCTGGAAGGTGCAGTTACTCGCTGGACTTGAGAATCAGGCGGACCCTTGCGAGCGGGCTTGCATCGAAGCGATCCTTGCTTACAACAAGTCATGTACCGAGAACGTGAGAAGCGCGTTCGTGCGGCACGAACTTGGCAAAAAATCAAGAAAGTTGGGACTCTTCCCGCGGTGGAAGATTGGGTTCGCAAACCCTACGAGGCTTCCGGATATACCGCCCTCAAACGGCATGGCCTACTCGAACACACGTTCGAGGCGGTTGTCGATCGATTTCCTGACCGTTTCTCTGCCGAAGCCGTTGCGATCAGTCGGGAACGCCTACAAAAGATAAACGACAGCTGAGAGCACTCATAGATCAGTGCTTCATCGGAAACTTCCCGCAGATCGCCAGCACCTCCCCCTTACACGCTTCGAGCTTGGGGGCGTCGCCTTTGCTCCGCAAAGCGCGGTCGATGATGGCGGCGACGTCGGCGAGGTCGTTTTCCTTTAGGCCGCGGGTGGTCAGCGCGGGGGTGCCTAAGCGGACGCCGCTGGTCTGG
>DASVSS010000365.1:0-1903 GCA_036387945.1 Tepidisphaeraceae bacterium
GCCCGGCCGATCCCGCCGCACACGCCAGTGATTGCCGCAACGCGCTGCATAGATGACTTTCCTTCGACGGCGACGCCCGCCACCACGTTCCTACGCCGCCCGTGCCACGTCGCGGCGCACTTCTCCGAGTCCTTCGAGCAGGTTCCTGATTGAATTGACGTGCACCCGCTCCCACGCCGCGGGCGAGCTGTTGCTGTTGTGCGGCGCCAGCATCACGTTCGGCGTCACGCGCAGCGGCGAATCTTCGGGCAGCGGCTCGATCTCGAACACGTCCAGCGCCGCGCCGGCGATGCCGTCCCGCCACAGGGCGCGCACGAGCGCGTCTTCGTCCACAACCGGCCCGCGGCTGGTGTTGATGAGCACGGCCGACCGTTTCATCAATGCTAATCGCTCGACGGACATGAGGTGATGACTGCCGGCGTTCAAGTCCGTGTGCAGGGTGACGAAATCGCTGCGCGACAGCAGCTCATCGAGCGAGACGACCTGCGTACCTGTCGCCTGCGTGAAGGCCGCGTCGACGGGTCGCACGTCGGTGCCCAGCACTGTCATGCCGAACACCGCCGCCCGGCGGGCCACTTCGCGCCCGATGTTGCCGAGGCCGACCACGCCCAGCGTGCACTCGCTCAGCGTGCGGCCGGGGATCTTCTCCCACCGCCCGGCCTTCATGTGGCGATCCATCCACGGCGTGCGACGCGCGAACGCCAGCAGGTAGGCGAACACGCTGTCGGCCACCGGCGTGGTGAACGCCCCCGGCGTGTTGCACACGCGCACGCCGTACTCTTCGCACGCGGCGCGGTCGATCGAGTCGATGCCAGTGCCCCATTTGCTGATGACCTTCAGCCGCCCGGCCGCGGCGATCACGCGCCGGGTGTAGCGGTCGTCGCCACAGATCGTTCCGTCGACGTCGCGGGTGAGTTCAAGAAGCTCCGCTTCTTCCAGCCGCTCGTTCACCGTCGGGACGACGACGCGACACCCCGCCGCCTCCAGTTGCGGCACGAAGCGGCCCGCGAACGGCAGCATGTACGGGGCCGACAGCAATACGTTCCACTTCGCGCTCATGCCGCGCTCCTTGTGCGATCGTCGCGGGCCGCGTGGAGCAGCTCGGCGATCGTGAAATCCGTTTCCTCGTCGATGTCCCATGCCTCGTCGCGCTCGATCTCGTGCACGATCGGCCGCCGGCCGATTCGGTTGCGATCGCGGACGAGCGTCTCCCGTGTGAAGACATAAAGACAAGAGTTCTCGGCATACACCGGCGGCAGATCCTGCGTGCGCAGCAGCATCGCCGGGTCGTGATTGATCGGCCGCACGTCTGCGTCCCACAGCCGTTGCTGCAGACGGGTGACGCCGAACAGTGAATCGCACCTGTCTTCCGCCCGGAGAAAACGCCGCACCGCCGCGGCGATGGTGGTCGGTCTCAATAGCGGATTGGTGCTGTGCGTTTGCAGATACACATCGGCACCCACGACGCCCGTCGTGTGCAGCAGGACATCGTTCATCGGCAGCTTGTCGTCGCGCAGGTGCGTCGGCCGCTCGATCAGCGTCACGTGCGGGCACTGCCGCGCGGCGATTTGACGGACAACGTCGCTGTCGGTGTCGATGACGATTTCGTCGATCACGCCGCTGTCGTGCAGCGCGTCGACGACGTGACAAAACAGCGGCCGTCCCGCGAGCCGCCGCCAGTTCTTGCCGGGCACGCGCTTGGAGTCGTGCCGCATGGGCACCAGCGCCACCACGCGGGGCCTGGGGGAAGGCTCGTTCATGCCGCCTCCCGCCGCGCGTTGTCGAACAGCGCGTAGTAGTCGGTCTTCGGGAACACCTGCAGCTTCCCGCCGATCGTCGCGTCGAACACGCGCCGGCCTGCCTGGCGGAAGACGTGGTTCGCCACGCGGTAACTCAGTTCGCT
>DASVSS010000366.1:0-16075 GCA_036387945.1 Tepidisphaeraceae bacterium
CCCGATTCGTCGCCACCAACGGCAAGGTGATGGCGGGCATCAAAGAGCCGTTCTTCGACCGCACGTACGAACATTACTGCTCGCACCAGAACACGCCCAATCAGCTGGCCGAGGCCGGGCACGTGGGGGCCGTGCAGAAGGACAGGGTCGTCTACCTTCCGCACGCCCTGGGCAAGCTGTATCACGAGCACGGCGCGCGGCTGCACCGGGACTTTTTCCTCAACGCCCTGGCGAGAATTTACGGCCGTCCGGTGCTGAGCGTGGACGGACTGCCCAGCGCCGGTCGGGCGACGCTGGTGCACCAGCCGCAGCATCGGCGATACGTATTGCACCTGCTCTACGGCCCGCCGTTGCAGCGGGGTCGCTGCCTCGTCATCGAAGATCTGCCGACGGTGCTCGGCGTACGCGCCACCGTTCGCGTGCCGCAGGCGATCAAGCATGCGACGCTACCGCTCGAACCGGCCGCAGCGCGGCTCAGGATCGGCAAGGGTGCAGGTGGGCTGACGGTGACGGTGCCGGTCAAGGACGGACATCAAATGGTCGCGTTCCAGTATTAAGGCTTGGCCGATGCGCTTCGTCTCCGCTCTGCCGCGGTCGGGATGACATAGGATGTTTGCGTGGCGCGCGATCAGATCACCCTCCGCGGGCGAAACTACGCATTCCGCGACCTGCGGGACGTGCTCGCGAAGGCGTCGCCGCATCGCTCGGGCGATGAACTTGCGGGCATCGCTGCCGCCTCAGCAGCCGAGCGCGCCGCGGCACAGACGCTTTTGGCGGACGTGCCCCTGACGCGGTTTCTGGAAGAAGCCGTCGTGCCGTACGAGAGCGACGACGTGACGCGCCTGATCTTCGACTCGCACGACTCTGTTGCTTTCGTACCGATCCGTGATTTTACGGTCGGCGCGCTCCGCGAGTGGCTGCTGGCGCTGGAGACCGACGCCGCGGCGCTGGCGCGTGTCGCGCCAGGCCTGACGCCCGAGATGGTGGCAGCGGTCTCGAAAGTGTGCCGGAACCAGGACCTGATCCTCGTCGCCAGCAAGTGCCGCGTCGTGACGCGGTTCCGCAACACGCTCGGCCTGCCCGGGCGCTTGTCCGTCCGCCTGCAGCCGAATCACCCGACCGACGACCCCGCCGGCGTCGCGGCTTCGATCCTGGACGGCCTGCTGTACGGGTGCGGCGACGCGGTTATCGGCATCAATCCGGCGACCGACAGCCTGGCCAATACGCGCGTCCTCATCGACGTGATGGCCGAGCTGGTCGAGCGCTACGCGATCCCGACGCAGACGTGCGTCCTGTGCCACGTCACCACATCCCTGCGCGCGATCGAAGCGGGTGCACCGCTTGATCTGGTCTTTCAATCCATTGCCGGCACGCAGGGGGCGAACGACAGCTTCGGTGTCACGCTAGCGCTACTCGACGAGGCCAGCGCCGCGGCAAGTGATCTCAGGCGCGGCTCGGTGGGCGACAACATTATGTATTTCGAAACCGGCCAAGGCAGCGCGCTATCGGCCGGCGCACACCACGGCGTCGACCAGCAGACGCTCGAAGCCCGCGCATACGCGGTCGCGCGCCGGTACAAGCCGCTGCTGGTGAATACCGTCGTTGGCTTCATTGGGCCGGAGTATCTGTACGACGGCAAGCAGATCATTCGCGCGGGCCTTGAAGACCACTTCTGCGGTAAGCTGCTGGGCCTGCCGATGGGGTGCGACGTATGCTACACCAACCACGCCGAAGCCGATCAGAACGACATGGACACGCTGCTGACCCTCTTAGGCACGGCGGGCGTGACGTACGTCATGGGCGTGCCTGGCGCAGACGACGTGATGCTGAATTATCAGTCCACAAGCTTTCACGACAGCCATTATCTGCGGCAACTCCTGGGCCTGCGTCCCGCGCCGGAGTTCGAGGCGTGGCTTGAAAAGATGCGCCTGACCAAGGCCGGCCGGCTCCTTCCCGCGGTGGAGCGGCATGCGCTCTTGGCTCCGACGAAAGCGCCAACATGAGGTTGCCCGGGCGGCGCGACGATCCGTGGCAGGCACTGCGCAGTCGCACGCCGGCGCGCGTCGCCCTGGGCCGGGCAGGTACGTCCTTGCCGACAGCGGAGCTGCTGAAATTTGCAATGGACCACGCCCAAGCGCGCGACGCCGTGCAGAGCGAGGCGGACTTTGACGCGCTGGTGGCGGAACTGCCGGCACACAAGCACGGCATCATCCACGTGCGATCGAACGCGCAGGACCGCGACGCGTACGTGCGTTTCCCCGAGCACGGCCGGCAGTTGTGCCCTACCGACCGCCAGAGGCTTTCTTCCGCCCGGCCGCTCGAGGCCGATCTGGCGCTGATCATTGGCGACGGGCTCTCGGCCGCGGCGCTGCGACACGCGGCGCCGTTAACGAAGATGGTGATCGACGAACTGGCCCGGTCGCCGGCGGTCACCATTGGCCCGCTCGTTCTCGTTCGCTACCCGCGGGTGGCGGTTCAAGACGACATCGGCGATGCCCTGCGCGCCGGGTCGGCCCTGATCGTCCTCGGCGAACGACCTGGCCTCGGCGCGGCCGACAGCCTTAGCGCCTATTTCGTTTACGGCCCACGCCCGGGTCGCACCAATGCCGAGCGCAATTGCGTCTCGAACATCCGCCTCGCGGGCCTGCCGCTGGCGGCGGCGGCGGGGACGATCGCGTACCTCATCCGACGGTCGCTCGCGCTCGGGGCCAGCGGCGTTGCGCTGAAGGATGAGCGAACCCCTACTGCGCCTCATGCTATGGAATGAAGCAGTGTTGTGGGCATCCGGAAGCCGCTGGGGAGTGAGATCGATCGCGGTCGTTCGGATCGGGGCCGTCTTGCCTCGCAGCCCGAATGCAAAGTTGATTTCCGCGGGCGGCAGGATGATCATTCCGTCGTCGCGCCGTGCCGGGAATGGCGGTGGCGTGGGTCGAATTTTGTACTGACTTTGCAAGGTGGACGAATGCCGCGAATGTCGAAGCTCTGCTGCGGCGCTTTATTGCTTCTAGCCGCCGCACACAGTTCCGCGGCGGTCGTCGTGAACTTTTCCGGCGGGAGCGGGTCACCGCTGTCGCTCTCGATTCCGGAGCCGATCGCCTACACCGTGACGACAGCGGCCCCGAACCTCGCACCCGTGTTCGTCATCAAAGCCACTGGCAAGCAGGTCGAAAGCGGCGCTCATTCGCTCGCCGGGACGGTGACGTATTCGATCAACGCCGGTGCGCCTCGAGCGATCACGGCCTTCAACTCCGGCTACGACGGCGGATCGATCGCGTCCACGGATTTCTTCTTCTGGGGCGCGTTTTCGGCCCTCGCCATCGGCGACGTCGTGACGCTCAGCACCGGGACGTTAACCACCACCGCAAATAACGCCGCCAGCCCCCCGGCGTCCGGGAGCTATGCGACTTTCCTTTCCGACGGCGGCGTGGGAAATCAGATCAGCGGAGCCGGCGCTACCGTTCCCGAGCCCGCGACAATGAGCCTGCTGGCCTGCGGCGTATTTCTGCTGCGGCGCGACCGGCGACCACGCAACTGACGCGGGGCTAGAGCGACGACCTGCCAAATCAAGCCAAATTACGGCGTTGGGTGTGTCCGTTCAGCCGGATAATGCCGCCCAAGGGTTTTTGCGCAGGTGCGACGCCACGGCAGCCACATTTCGTCAGAAATCCCGCGGGGTCTGATATGATCGTGGGACGGCCGGCGTCCCTTGGGGAGCGGCCCGGAGAGTGGCCCACGTCGCCGTCGATTCGAAAAATGGACGGATTTTATCCGTCCGACGTCGCCGGGCCGCTCGTATGAACGTCTTGGAGGCAGGAGAAATATGACGAGTTCGTCTTCAAGGCGCAAGCCGGTCCGCATGGCAGTGACGCAGACGTTGGAAAACCTAGAGCACCGCCGCATGTTTGCGGCGGTGCTCGGCAATGAGCAGTTTCCGAACACCCTTTATATTGACGGCACGGCCGGGAACGACGTGCTGAGCCTGCGGTACCGCGGCCGGCAGCTACAGGTGCGGCTCAACGGCACGCTGCAGAGCTTCGCCGTCCGCGACGTAACGCGCGTCGAGTTTCAGGCCTACGCCGGCCACGACATCGCCGACGGATCGGGCATTGCGATCCCGACGTACGTCAACGCCGGCGCGGGCAATGACCTCGTCGTCGGCGGCACCGGCAACGACACCCTGACCGGGGCGGCGGGCAAGGACACGCTGCGCGGCGGGGCGGGCAAAGACCGCATCAACGGCGCCAACTCGCCCGACCTGCTTTACGGCGACGAAGGCTCGGACGTGATTTACGGCGGCGCCCACGACGACCAGATGTACGGCGGCGCAAGCGCCGACTGGCTCTATGGCGAAGACGGCAACGACCGCCTTGTCGGCGGAACGCACAACGACCGCATTTACGGCGGGGTGGGCAACGACCGTATGGTCGGCGAGCAGGGCAACGACCTTCTCGGCGGCGACGCCGGCCGTGATTTGCTTTACGGCAGTATTGGTGACGACACGTTCACTACGGATAAAGACAATGCGGTCGATCGCATAGACGGCGGGGACGGCGCCGACGCGGCCGCGGCAGACCTGACCGACACGCACGCGAACCTCGAAACGGTCAACGGCGTGGCCGTCGGCTCGACGCCCCCGGTCACCACGCCAATCGCCAAGCAGGCGCGCGGCATCAGCCTCAACGACGAAGCCCTGTGGGACGCGAACTTCGAGCAGACCGTCGCCGAGGCCAAGCGGCTGGGCATCAGCGCTTTGCGCATCTGGATCGGCATCAACACCTACGACGAACGCCCCAACGCGTACGACGTCGTGCCCGAAGAACACCTTGTAGCCAACTGGACGCCCGGCTACGAGCGAAAGAGCGTCGCTGGGCTGGCGATGAAGCGCGTCTTCGAACTCAAACGCCAGGGGTTCAACGTCACGGTCACCGTCAACCGCCACGGCGGCGAGGCGCCGACGTCAGCGAACCAGGTGGCGTCGCTGTTCACGCACCTGTTGAACGCGACCGAAACACCCGGCGGCGGCACGAAGTTGAAAGATGCCGTCGACTTCTGGGAAGTCGGCAACGAGCCGGATCTGCCGATGTACTGGAAGCTGTCCGCTTCTGGCAAGTCGGTCGGGCTGCCTGGGTACGTCGATCAGCTGCTCATCCCCGCGGCGGCGGTGCTGAAGGCGGCGTCGGAGAAAGTCATCTCCGCCGGCGTGAGCTGGAATCCCAACGACCTCAACCTCATCCTCGAGACCCTGCAGGCGCGCGGTCAACTCGGGCTCGTCGACGCCGCGGGGTATCACCCGTACGGGCGCGTGAACGAGATCCCGGTGCGCACGGCACAGGCGGTGGGTGTGGCCGCAAAGTTCGGCAAGCAGATCGTTGCCTCGGAATGGAACGTTAACGGCTATGCGTACGACGGAACGCAGGACGCCGAGTGGGCGGCGGCGGTCGACAAGACGTACCGCGAGACGATCTTGCCCAGCACGGCGATGAACTTTTACTTCGCCATGGTGAACAACCAGGCCGGTCGCGGGGGCGCGGCCACCGCGCGCCCGGCCGGGCTGCTCGAGCACGACACGAGTTTGAAGGTCACGCCGACTTCGTCGTTCGAAGACCTGCTGGCGTATTACCGCTCGCCGCTGGTCCGGTCGGACACGTTCTATTCCGTGTACGACTCCTGGTGATCGACCGGGTTGGCCGCCCGCGGCCGGCGACGTTATTGCTGGAACACTGACAAGTCCCATTCGCTGCGCCATTGAACGATCAACCGATCGTTCTGGAACGTCACCGGCAGCCAGATGTGGCCGCTTTCGTGCAGCGTGCGCGGACGCCACACGTCGAACATGGCGATGTACGCGCTGGGCTTGCCCTGCACCGGAAGGATGAACGTGCTCTGGCCGCCGAATGTTTTGTTCGGGCCGAGCTTGTTCGCGGGATTCACGCCGCGGCAGGGGTTGCCGGTGTTTTTCCACGGGCCCCAGATCGACGTCGATTCGAGCACGCGCGCGGGGTTCGGGTCCCATCCCGTGCAGCCGCTGGCGAGCATGTAGTATTTGCCGTTGTGCTTGACGACCGCCGGCGCTTCGTTGTGCCCGCCGGGCGCGACGCGAATCCATCGGCCGGTGAAGTCGGTGTAATCGTCGTTGAGTTCGTGGATGTTGAGCGTGTAGTTCTCTTCGGCCGACGCGATGTGATACGCCTTGCCGTCGTCGTCGACGTAAAGGGTCATGTCGCGCGCCATCTGCCCGCCTTCGAAGTCGCGTCGCGTGTAGACGCCGGCTTCCAGGGACGGGCGAAATCCCATCTCGTCGTTCACGGCCTTTACGTCCGCCCGGGCCAGCGGCGAGCGGGATTGCTCGGGAAAGCCTTCCGGCCAGATCCCGGCGTTAGGGCGCAGCGACCGCACGAACGTAAACGGCCCCGTCGGACTGCGGCTGACGGCCAGCCCGGTCCGCGCCGCGGCATAGCCACGGCCTTTGAGTTCGAGGTGGAACCACATCACGAACTGCCCCGAGCGGGCATTGTAGATCACCTTCGGCCGCTCGATGATGCAGCCGTGGGTGATGTCGCTCGATTCGTCATCGACCTTGGCCAGCGCCAGCCCTTCGTTCTTCCAGTTGTAAAGATCGCGGGAACTGTAAACCCCCACACCCGACGGCCCGCCGCGCTGGGCGGGCCGCGACTCCCCGTGCCAGTAATAAACGCCGTCGTGAAACAGCACGCCGCCGCCATGGGCGTTGATGTGCTTGCCGTCGGTGTCGAGCCACTTGTCGGCGTTGATGAACGAAGAGCGTGACTGCTGATCGCTCGCTATTGTCGGCGCTGCTGCTTGGGTCGTTGGTGATGGGGGCGTCATGGGGTTCGGCTCCGCGGCCAGCAGATGCGCACCAAGGAGTGTGCAAACGAATAGAACACGACTGCATCGAAACGGCGATTTTAGCATTTTGAATCTCGATAGGAACGGGCCCGCCAACCATCTACCGCATGGCGGTTTATCTGATGCACGAAGCGGCAGCCCTGGCTTTTAAGATGCACCGCAAAGAGCCTAAAACCACGGGCGGCTTCATCCGTGAGCCAGACAGTTTCGCTGATATCGTTGGCACGTGACGCACAATAGTCACGCGAAATACGCGGTGTCCGATTCGCCGAAGTCCCACCATGGGATGGCGAAGTCATCATGCAGGTCGCCGGCCCACCACTCATCAATACAAAAGCCCCGGCGCCTCGTTGAGGGGCCGGGGCTTTCGTGAAGGCAATGCCAGGATCAATTATTGATCGAGGCGGAACTTTGCGCCTTTGTAATCGTTGAGATACACGGCTTCGGCACCGGTGCCCGCGTTGTTCTCAAAGGCATTGTAGCTCGCAGCAGTAGCCGGAGGCAGGTCTGCGCGGCTGACCGCATTGGCGTGCCCGTCGACAAACAAGACGTTCGTTGTGCCCGTCCTGTCGGGGCGCTGGGGGTCCCATTTGCCATGGCGGGCGCCGGACAAACGCGAGGCGAGCGCTTTTCCGGTCGTGTCGCCCGACGCGGCCCAGACGTTCCATTCCCGGCCGTCGAACAACAAGGCAACTTCCGCCGACCGCTTTATCTTTGTGATTTTCCGGGCGAATGGAACGGCCACGGATCCGTAGGAGATGGCAATGGCCGGGTACATGGCCCAGCGGGCGTGGGTGGCAGCATAAGGCTCGGCACTCGAACCGCCTTGTCCACGATTGGCCGTGCCGTTGATGCCGTACGAAAAGTCGTAAATGACCGGCGTACCGTCAGCCTTCGTGCCCATCCAGGAGGGCGACGTCTGCCGACGCCCCATCTCGTCGAAAGCATTGGTGCTGGTGGAGTCGCGCACGCTCGGGCACATCAGCACACTCGACCGGTCCACCGCGTCGTTGGCCGACGACAGCTTTGGCGTGGGGAGATAACGGCGGGCAATGAGCAGGCCCGGCCAGAAATCCACTTCGCCTGAACTGTTGCGCCACACGGCAGTGGGCATGACGACGCCCTTGCTTTCGTTGGTGTACATCAGCGTCGCCGTGCCGATTGATCGCAGGTTCGACAAGCACTTGATTTGGGCAGCTGATCGCCGGGCCGAATTCAAACTCGGGAGCAGAATGGAGATCAGCAACGCAATGATGCCGATGACGACGAGCAACTCAACGAGAGTAAAGCCCTGCCGCGATGCGTGGGAAGTACGTGTCATGCGATCCTCCGGTAAGCCAGATGAGATGAAAACCGACTGCGATGTCGCGGGCTACGGCCGCTACGGTGTCTACGCTTCTAACCGCCGCTCAGGTCGCTAATATCTGCGACGCAGGCGTCCTGATCCGGAAATATTAACTTGGCGACCGCGCGCTGCAAGTAAAAAATGTAAATTTCTGTAAACCCCACCCATCGGTCCCCACGATTTCGGGAGGCAGGACGTCATCGGAGCGGGACTTAAACCCAAGCACGAATCGCCCGGGCCCTCTCATATCGAGCCGCTGCGGGCGATGGCTTCCAGATCGGGGCGACGGGATCGAAGATCGGGCGTTTTTTCGTTGCAATGAAAGTAAATGTAAATAATATGGCGTAGGGCGGATCTAGATCGCTCGGTTCACAAGAGTATTCAACTATTCCGATTCGCGGCGACCCGAGGGTCACGACATCGGAACAGCGCTTATACGGAGGTTCCATGACGGACGGACGGAATACCATTGTCAGGCGATTCGCAATTCGAGCGTTTACGCTCGCGGCCTCCTCTTTCGCGGCCACGGCCGTCGCCGCGGACGTCACGCTGATGCCGCTCGGCGACGCGTGGGCCGCCAACTCGGTCAACGTCACGATCTTTCGGAACGACCCGATCACCACGGCCGGAGACCGGCAGTTTGCCACCTATTACGACGCGGACGGAAAGGTCGTGGTCGCCCACCGCGCGCTGGCCGAGGACCGATGGACCGTCGGCGCGACCGAACTCAAGGGCAAGGTCACTGACGCGCATAACAGCATCTCGATGATCGCCGACGGGGCCGGCTACCTGCACCTGTCATGGGATCACCACGGCAACCCATTGCGCTACGCGCGTTCCACCGCACCGGGGTCGACGACTTTCGAGACGTTGCCGATGACCGGGCAAACGGAAAACAACGTCACCTACCCGCAGTTCTTTCGACTTCCGACAGGCAACCTCGTTTTCATGTTCCGCGATGGCGCCAGCGGCCGGGGGAACCTTGTCATCAACGGCTACGATACCCAAGAGCGGAAGTGGACGCAGATCCACGCCAATCTGATCAGCGGCGAGAACCGTCGCAACGCCTACTGGCAGGCGTGCGTCGATGCCAAAGGCACGATCCACGTCTCGTGGGTGTGGCGCGAGTCGGGCGACGTGGCGACCAATCATGACCTGTGCTACGCCCGCTCCGACGACGGCGGCCGTACATGGACGAAATCCGACGGCACGGCGTACGCGTTGCCGATCACGGCGGCGACCGCGGAGATGGCGTCGAAAATCCCGCAGAAGCACGAACTCATCAACCAGACGTCGATGTCCGCCGACGCCGAAGGTCGGCCAGTCATCGCGACGTACTTCCGGCCTGAGGGGACGAAGGTCGTGCAGTACTTCGTCATCCGCCATGACGGCAAGGCCTGGCGGACGATCCAGGCGACCGAGCGCAAGACGCCGTTCAGCCTCAGCGGCGGGGGATCGAAGGCCATCCCCGTCTCGCGCCCCCAGGTGCTGACGCGCACGGCCAATGGCAAGACCGGCGTATGGGTCATCTTCCGCGATAGCGAACGTGACGGGCGCGTGAGCATGGCGGCATGCGACGACCTCAACGACCCGAAATGGACGACACGCGATCTGACCGACTACTCCGTCCGTTATTGGGAGCCGTCGTACGACCGCGTCCGCTGGGAGCGGGACGGCGTGCTGAACTTGTACGTCCAGGTCGCCGGCCAGGGCGACGGCGAGAAGCTCGAAAACGTGCCCCCGCAAAAGGCGCATGTGTTGGAATGGCGTCCGGGCGCCGGCAACTAACGGTACTCACCACGGCTCGGTGGCGGCGTGATGTAAATAACGGCGATCTGCGGGGATCGAAAACGGCCGCGGCTACGGGCGGCGTTTTTTGTCTCGGGAAATCGGCTGCAAATTAAACGCACAAGACCACTTTTTGTAATGTAAACGAGCCCCGACGATGTATATAGCAGCAGGGGCAGAGGGGTAAGCCGCGTTTTGCTGGGAAGTGTCCGATGTCACAGCAGCCGAAATCCATCGTCGAAGTCGCAAGGGCCGCGGGCGTGTCGACGGCGACGGTTTCCCGGGTCATGAACGGGTTGCCGGGCGTGCGGGCCGAGACGGTGGCGCAGGTGCGGGCTGCCATGCTCGATCTGAAATACATTCGCCAGCGTACCCGGTCGACCCGTCGCCGGTCCGCGCCGCGCCCGCCAAAGTTGCGCACGGGCAGCATCGCGGTGACGACGGTCGGTCACGGCCAATCGTGGTTGCAGATGCCGGTGCTCGCCTCTGTGCTCGGCGGCATTCAGCGCGGCGCTAGTTCGGCGGACTTGCGTTTGATCCTCAGTGAGATGCCGGACGCCACCAAGCCCAGCCAGATCCTTGTCGACCGACAAGTGGACGGCGCGGTGGTGTTTCTCTCGAGCGATGTGCCGGTCGCCGATTACGAATCGATCTTCAGCATGATGCAGGCGTACACACCGGTCGTGTGGGCGATGGGCATCGGCAGTGCCGTCGGTGGCGTGGACCATGTCGCACCGGACAACGTCGGCATCGGCCACATGGCCTACAAAAGTCTCCGTGACATGGGATGCAAACGGTTCGCTTATCTGACCACGACGCCGGGCTGGCCGCTGATGCGCCTGCGCGGTCAGTCTTTTCTCAACAGCGCGATCGATGAAGGCCATCAGCCGACGGTGTACGCCGTAGCGGGCTCTGACGAAGACCGTCTCGTGGAGCCTTACGGTCGCCGTGTCGTCGTCGCCGACCGATTGGAAGAAACGGTGCGCAAGTTTGCCGAGTCCGACCCGCGGCCTGATGGTCTCTTCATCGGGCGCGATTTCACTACGGCCAACGTTTATCCGTTGCTGGCGCAGCACGGTCTCGTGGTAGGACGCGATCTGCAGATTATTTCGTGTGATGCCGAAGAGGCGCGGCTCGCCGGGCTGCACCCGCGGCCGGCGAGCATCGATCTCGGCGGCGAAGAGATCGGCTACCGTTGCGTGGCCCGCTTGCTCAACCGCATCGAGCGCCCCAACGGGCCGCCGCTGATTATCCAGGTCGCGCCGCGCCTCCGTCTTCCGCCGGGGGCGGCGTAGCAGCGTCGTTGCGGCCCGTCGCGGACGATGGACCTACGCCATCGAGCGCCGGCGACCCGCCGTAGCTTGCCCATCGGTCGCGTCACGCGACGTCCGTGTCCGATATTCCGTTCCCGCTGAATGAGGTTTCCATGAGCCGCCTGCCAAAGTCGACATCCGTTGCCGCCGCGTTTTTTCTTCTCGCGATCCATGCTTGCCAGGCAATCGGCCGCGCCGAGTCGCGGGTGCTGCTCGATTTATCCACTGATGTCTCGGGCACGCTGACGACCGACGGCGCAACGAGCGAGATCAGCCGGGCGGAGGGAAAGCAATGGCTGCGCCTGCGCCCGACCGCCGGAGGCAATGGAGAACTCACGCTGCGCGCCCCCGGCGGTGAGTGGGATCTGTCTGCGGCCGAGGGTGTACGGATTCTTCTGCACAACCCGGGCGCTGCGCCGATCGCAGTACGCATTACCGCCAGCAATCCAGACGCGAGCGGCCTGATGAATCAGTGCCGCAACGCCGTCGAACTGCTGCCGGGGGAAAAAAAGGATTTCCTTCTCCGGCTGACCCGCCGGCCGGAAGACCCGACGTACGGGCCGTTCCGCCACTTCTACATGTACTACAAGGGCATCAACGTCCGCGATAACACGATCGACCCGGCCCGCGTAGCGAAGCTCACCCTGTCAGTGTCCGGCGCTGACGTTTCCGCCGGCGTTGCGATCGCCGACGTGCGCTCCGACGGTAATGGCGCCGCCGCACCAGTGCCGTTCTTTCCGTTCATCGATGCATTCGGCCAGTACCTCCACGGCGACTGGCCGGGCAAGATTTACACCGACGCCGATTTTGCCGGTCGCGTGGATGAGGAACTGAAAGAGCGCAGCGGCTGGCCGAGATCGAAAGAATGGAATGCCTGGGGCGGCTGGGCCGCCGGCCCGACCTTGAAAGCGACGGGCTTTTTCTACGCCGCCAAGCACGACGGCAAATGGTGGCTCGTCGACCCGGAGGGCAAGTTGTTCTGGTCGTACGGCCCGACCGGCGTCGGCTTCGGCGGCGACGTGTCGCCGGTCAACGACCGCGAAAACTGGTTCGTCACCTTGCCGGCCGCGGATTCGCCGACGGGCCAGTTCTACCGCGAAGGGTGGGGCGCGACGTACATGTACTACCAGTACCGCTGGTGGCGCGGGTTCGACGTGCAGCGTGCCAACCTGCTGCGCAAATACGGGCCGGATTACGAGAAGAAAGTCGCCGAGCTGTCGCACGACCGGCTGCACAGTTGGGGCTTTAACACGGTGGCGAACTGGTCCGACCCGCGCGTGACCGGCCTGCGCAAGACGCCCTACACGGTGGCGATCCATTACGGCGCGGCCATGATCCGGTTCAACATGCCCGACGTGTTCGATCCCGGCTGGGAGCCGGCCGTGCGCCGGCGCCTCCAGTCCGAGAAAGACCGCACCGCCGGCGACCCGTGGAACCTCGGCTACTTCGTCGACAACGAGCGATGGTTTGGCTGGCGCCCGCGCGCCGCGGCCATCGGCGAAGAAACGCTGAAAAATCCCCCGGAGCGCCGCGCCAAAATCCGATTCGTCGAACTGCTGAAAGAAAAGTACCGGACCGTCGAAGCGCTCAACGCCGCCTGGGCGACCCAGCACGCCTCATGGGACGCGCTGCTCGAGCACCGCACTGCGCCCGACATGAAGAACGCCAAAGTGCTGGCCGACTGCGGCGATTTCGGAATGCTCTTCGCGGAGCGTTACTTCAGCGTCTGCCGCTCGGCGGTGAAGGACGCGGCGCCGAACAACATGTACCTCGGCTCGCGCTTTTTCGGACACACCGATCCAGACGTCGTCGCCTTGGCGGGCAAGTATTGCGACGTGATCTCCTACAATATCTATGACAACCCGCCCGACGGCCGGGCGAACCAGTACGCAAAAATCGACAAGCCGCTTATGTCGACCGAGTGGGGCATCGAGTCGGACCCGCTGCAGACGCCGTTCCGCGATGCCAAGCTCACTGCCCCCACGCCGGCAGAGCGGGCCGCGAAAATGACGAGCTACGTCGAGCGCGCCTTGCGATTGCCGAACCTGGTCGGTGCGCATTTTTTCCAGTACCGCGATCAACCGATCAGCGGCCGGCCCGATGGCGAAGCGACGCTGCGCGGATTCGTCAACGTCGCCGACACCCCGAACTTCGAACTCGTGCAGGCGAACCGGCGCGTCGCTTACCGTCTCTACGAAACCCGCGCCGCAACGCGGCCGGCGGGGCGTTAAAGTAACGCCGCGTGCCGCGATCGTTTTGCCGGCGCGGCGTCCGCCGCTATGACGAAATCAACTACGCCCATCACAGGGAATCATGACCTTTTCCGCATTCCGCCCCGGTGCCGTTCACGGCATTCTGTTTATTGTCCTCTTTGCGTGGCTAACCGTGACCCAATCCATTTCCGCGCCGTTCGTTCCGGCCGAGCTTCGGTGTGAAGACAGGACCGACCCGTTCGGCGTGGACGTCGAGCGGCCGCGCCTGAGCTGGGGATTCGTCTCGGCCGATGCGGGGCAGCGGGGCTTGCGTCAGTCCGCCTACCAGATACTGGTCTCGACCTCGCCCGCGGAGATCAATGCCGACCGCGGCGATCTGTGGGACAGCGGCTGGGTCGAAACCGGCCAGTCCGTCGGCGCGACCTACGCGGGCCGGAGCGTCCCGTCCGGCGCCACGGCACACTGGAAAGTGCGCGTGCGCGACAGCGCTCAAAGTGTATCGGCTTGGAGCAAGCCCGCCGCGTGGACGAGCGGATTGCGTACGGTCGACGAGTGGCGCCCTGCGCAATGGATCGGCAGCACCGCGGACACCACGCCCGATACCGTCAAAGCCGGCGGCGTCGCCCGCGGCAAGCCCGTGCCGCAGCCGCCTTCGATGCTGGCGCGCCGCGAATTCGATTGTCCGCGCGCCGTCAGCCGCGCCGTCGTTTTCGTCACCGGCCTCGGCGAATACGAGCTGTCGATCAACGGCAAGAAAGTCGGCGACGCGCTCCTGAGTCCCGGCTGGACGAATTATCGCAAGACAATCCTGTACGACACCTTCGACGTCACCGCCATGCTCCGCCAGGGCGGCAATGCATTGGGAATCGTGCTCGGCAATGGTGTTTACCACATCGAGCCCACGCAGGGCCGGTACGTTAAATACACCAACTCCTTCGGCCCGCAGCGGGCGATCCTGAAACTGCAAATCGAGTATGCCGACGGCGCCACCGACACAATCGTCACCGACCGCCAGTGGCAAGTCGCCGCTTCACCGATCACCTACTCCAATGAGTTCGGCGGTGAAGACTTCGATCGCCGCCGCGAGCCGGCCGGTTGGGACGAGTCGGGCTTCCGCCCCGACGGCGCGGGCTCCGGTGTAACGTGGACGCCGGCAACGGAGACGTCCGGCCCCGGCGGAATGCTGCGCGGCCTCAGCGCCGCGGCGCCGCCGATCAAGGCGATCGAGACCCGCACGCCGATTTCAATGAAGGAGCTGAGCGCGAGCGTCAGCGTGTACGACCTCGGCCAGAATACCTCGTTCATGCCGCGCGTCCGCGTCCGCGGGCCGGCGGGGTCGTTCGTCCGCGTCATTCCGTCGGAACTCCTCGGCCGTGATGGGTTCGTCGATCGCAGCTCGTGCGTGCAGGACAAGGGTGGCCCGGCATGGTGGCAGTACACCCTGGCCGGTCGTGGAGACGAGGTGCATTTCCCGAAATTCTTCTACCAGGGCAGTCGCTACTTCCAGGTGGAACGGTTCCCTGCTTCGCCCGGCGGGGAGTTGCCGGCCGTACTGTCGATCGAAGGGGTCGTGGTCCATTCCTCGGCCGAGCCGATCGGTTCGTTCGAATGCTCGAACGATCTGTTCAACAAGATCTACGCCCTCGTGCGGTGGGCCCAGCGCAGCAACATGATGAGTTTCATGACCGACTGCCCGCAGCGCGAGAAGCTCGGGTGGTTGGAAGAACTCCACCTCAACGGCCCGTCGTTGCGGTACAACTTCGCGCTCGAGAACCTGTTCGCCAAGCAGATGAACGACATGGCCGACAGCCAGCTCCGCAATGGCTTCGTGCCGAACATCGCGCCGGAGTATTTTCTTGCCCACACGGCCAGGCTCGATGACGCCTTCCGCGCCTCGCCGGAGTGGGGCAGCGCCTTCGTGATCGTCCCTTGGCAGCAGTACCTGCTCAGCGGCGACACCGCGCTGCTGCGGCGGCATTACGCGGACATGGTGCGGTACGTCGACTACCTGTCGACGACCGCGAAGGACGGCATCCTGACCGTCGGCCTCGGCGACTGGTATGACCTCGGCCCCAAGCCGCCGTGGGGCTCGCAGCTCACGCCGCCGCCGTTCACGGCCACCGCCATCTACTACTACGACCATATCATCCTCGCCGACACCGCGGATCTGCTCGGCAAGACCGAAGATGCGAAGCGATTTCGCGATCGTGCCGCGGTGATCCGCACGGCATTCAACGCGAAATTCTTCGACCCCGCGGCCGGGCGTTATGCCACCGGTTCCCAAACCACTAGTGCCATGCCGCTCGCCCTTGGCCTGGTGGACGACGCACACCGCGCCGCCGTGCTGAAGACGCTCATCGACGACATCCGCGCCAAGGGCACCGCGCTGACCGCCGGCGACGTGGGCTACCGATTTGTCTTGCGGGCGCTCGCCGACGCAGGCCGCAGCGACGTCGTCTTCGAAATGAACAACCAGACCGAGCGCCCGGGTTACGGAATGCAGATCAAAAAAGGCGCGACGGCCCTTACCGAGAAGTGGGACGCGTCGG
>DASVSS010000367.1:0-3844 GCA_036387945.1 Tepidisphaeraceae bacterium
CTCTTCCGGCTACGCCGGAACGTGGGCGGGACGCCCACGCCACAGAAGATTGCCGCGGCTTGTCCGATAGCCGATTGAAGAGGCAGGGCGAGGACCCGGCCGTTTCGTCACCGCCGGCGCGGCGTTACGCTCCTTGCCATGCGGATTCAATTTCTCGGTGCCTGCCGCACCGTCACCGGCTCGTCGCACCTGATCGAAATCAACGGCCGTCGCCTGCTGCTCGATTGCGGCATGTACCAAGGCCGGCGCGACGAGTCGCGCCAGTTCAATCATTGGCTGCCCGATGGGCTGCACGGCATCGACGCCATCGTGCTCTCGCACGGGCATCTCGATCACTGCGGCAAACTGCCGGTGCTCACCAAAGCCGGCGTGAACGTGCCGATTTATTGCACCGAGGGGACCGCCGGCGTGGCGCGCGTCGTTCTCACCGACGCCGGCGACATCCAGCAGGAGGACGCCGAATATCTCAACCGCCGCCAGCGCCGCCCCGACGAGCCGGAGATCCAGCCGCTCTACACCGGCAGCGACGTGCAGCGGACGCTGAAGCAGATCAAGACCGTGCGCTACGGACAATCGTTCGAAGTCGCCGGGGCGAAGGTCACCCTGCTGGACGCCGGGCACATCCTCGGCAGCGCGTTCGTGACAATCGAATGGACCGAAGGCGGCCGCTCGCGCTCGCTGCTGTTTACCGCCGACGTCGGCCGGTACGACACGCCGATCATCAACGACCCTGCCCCGCTGCCGGGCGCGTTCGACTACGTCATCACCGAATCAACTTACGGCGGGCGCACGCACAGCTCGATGGAAGAAGTCGCCCCGCAGTTACTCGACGCGGTGAAGACCGCGATCGCCCGTAAAAGCCGTCTGATCGTCCCCAGCTTCGCGGTCGGCAGAACGCAGACGATCCTTTGGTACATGCAGAAGTTCATGCACGAAAAACTGATCCCACCGACACGGATTTACGTCGACTCGCCGATGGGCGTGGAGATGACGCAGGTGACGCAGGAACTGCGCGAGTATTTCGACGCCGAGACCAGCGCCATGATCGGCGCCGACGGATTGTTCGCCGGCAGCCAGATCAAGCTCGCCAATTCGCGCCAGGAGAGCTTGGAGATCAACGCCGACCGCGGCCCTTGCGTCATCATCGCCAGCAGCCCGACGTGTGAGTTCGGGCGCGTCGTGCACCACCTCAAGCAGAGCGTGGAGAACCCTGGCGACCTTGTCGTGTTCGTCGGCTTCACGCCCTACAACACCCTGGGACGCCGGCTGCAGGACGGGGCCAAGCGCGTGAAGCTGCTCGACCGCTTCTACGACGTTCGGTGCGACATCCGCACGATCCACGGCCTCAGCGCCCACGCCGACCAGCCGGAGCTGCTCCGGTTCCTCCAGCCGACGTTGCGGCCGCAGACGACGGCGTTCGTCGTCCACGGCGAAGTCGATCAGCAGCACGCCCTGGCGACGGCGCTGCGTGAGCACGGCGTGGGGAACGTCGGCGTGCCCGCCCTGGAGTCGGACGTGTTCGCGTCGTAGCGAAACGGCGCGTCGCCAGCGCGGCCCGGTTCCCGTACGATGGTCGGCCCTATGTCACTCGAAGTCGGTATCGTCGGCCTGCCCAACGTCGGGAAAAGCACCATTTTCAACGCCCTCACGTCCGCGGGCGCGCTGGCGGCGAACTACCCGTTCGCCACGATCGAGCCCAACGTCGGGATCGTGAACGTCCCGGACGAGCGGCTGCAGCTGATTCAATCCTTCATCCCGACGCAGAAGGTGATCCCTGCCAGCGTGCGGATCGTCGACATCGCCGGCATCGTCCGCGGGGCCAGCACCGGCGAAGGACTTGGCAATAAGTTTCTCTCGCACATCCGCGAAGTCGACGCCGTGCTGCAGGTCGTACGCTGCTTCGAAGACAGCGACATCACCCACGTCGAAGGCGGCGTCGACCCGCTGCGCGACATTGAAACCATCAATACCGAACTGTGCCTGGCCGACCTGGAAAGCGTGACCACGTCGATCGACAAGACCGCCCGCCTGGCGCGCGGCGGTGATAAGGACGCCGCGGCGCGCGTCGATCTGCTGAAAAAGGCCCTGGTCCTGCTGGAAAAAGGCGAACCGGCCCGCAAGCTGCAGTTGAACGCCGACGAGCAGAAGCTGCTGCCGCAGCTCGGGCTGATGACGACGAAAAAGATCCTGTTCGTGGCCAACGTCGACGAGACGGACCTGACCGGCGAAGGCCCGCTCGTGGGCAAGGTGCGCGAGTATGCCCTGTCGCAGGGGAGCGAAGTGGTCCCCGTCTGCGGCAAGCTCGAAGCGGAGTTGTCGGAACTGCCCGAGGCCGATCGTAAAGAGATGCTCGAGAGCCTCGGCCTGAAAGAGCCAGCCCTGGCCGCCCTGACGCGGGCGGCCTACAAACTGCTCGGGCTGCAGAGTTACTTCACCGCCGGAGAAAAGGAAATCCGTGCCTGGACCGTCCACGTCGGCGATACGGCCCCGCAGGCGGCGGGCGTGATTCACACGGATTTCGAGAAGGGGTTCATCCGCGCCGAAATTTACAGCGTGCCCGACCTCGTTCAGCACAAGACCGAAGCCGCCATCAAGGCCGCTGGGAAGATGCGGCTGGAGGGCAAGGGGTA
Organism: Tepidisphaeraceae bacterium; assembly: GCA_036387945.1. GTDB lineage: Bacteria > Planctomycetota > Phycisphaerae > Tepidisphaerales > Tepidisphaeraceae > DASVSS01. Next base: position 2,631 of record DASVSS010000367.1, read on the forward strand.
CGTCATGCGCGACGGCGACGTGTGTCACTTCCTGTTCAACGTCTGACGCGCATCTGCCGCTTGTCGCGCCCGACGTTTTAGCGAAAATGCGCCGTGCACATCAGGGAAGGCAAGGGAAAGCGTATGGTCAAGTTTATTTCGCTGTTGTCGCTCATGAGCCTCGCCGTCGGCTGCGCGAGCTCGGTGCCGGATGCGTTCAAGCCGAAGGAGCCGATTAGCGCCTTCAGCAACGCCGACTGGAACAAGGTGCTGCGCGTAGCTGTCACCCCCGACGGCTACGTCCGCCACGACGACGTCAAGGCCAACAAGGACGGCGCGTACGACGCACTGCAACGGTACGTCGGGCAGATTGGCGAGGCGTCGCCGAAGAACCGTCCCGACCTCTTTGCCACCGACGCCGACAAGCTCGCCTACTGGCTCAACGCCTACAACGCGATCTGCCTCTACGCGGTGCAAAAGAAGAATCTTCCGTCGAACGTGCTTTACAGCAGCATCCCGCCGGGGCTGATCTTCATTTCCGATTCCACCCGCGTCGGCGGCGAGGGCATGACGCTGGACAACATCGAACGCAAATACGCGCGCTCGTTCAACGACCCGCGCATCCACTTCGCGCTCAACTGCATGAGCACGAGTTGCCCGCCCCTGCGCGCCGAGGCGTTCGAAGGCGACCGCCTCGAGCAGCAGCTGTCGGATCAGGCGCGCCTCTCGCTCGACGAGCCGCGCGTGGTCAAAAAGATCAGCGACGACGAGGTGGCGTTCAACAACATCTTCACCGACTACTGGAAAAGTGATTTCGTGACGTACGCCAAAAACAAGCTCGGCAAAGCCGACGGCACGCCGCTGGACGCCTGCAAGAGCTGGGCAGGCCCCAACTCGCCCGTGCGCACGGCGACAAAGTTTAGCAGCCAGGGGTATGACTGGTCGCTCAACCGCCCACGGCGGTAACGAGGTCCGGCGGCCGTGTCGGGGACCCGCGGGTAGCGACACTGGCTTCGTCGACCGCCTCGTTGGCGGCTCTGTTGACGTTGTTGTATCGACGCCACGTTGCGTGGGGGCGCTCGCCGAGCATGTCGCAGGTGATGAGGAACAGATCGCTGGCGAACTGCCGGATCACGCCGCGGTCGACGAAGCGGCGCGGGCTGGTCTTCATCGCCGGGCTGAGGATCGCCGTGCGTCCGAGGCGGCGCAGCTTGCGCGACATGTAAGCGTCTTCC
>DASVSS010000368.1:0-2197 GCA_036387945.1 Tepidisphaeraceae bacterium
CGAATGAACACGAATGAAAACTCACATTCGTGTTCATTCGTGCGATTCGTGGCTCGTCTTTTTTCGGATCTGCGTTCATCTGCGTTTGGCTGCGGCCCAGATCACCGGTTCGTCGCCACTTCGTAGTCGCCCTGCCACACCTGCACGCCGGTGACAAGGTTGACAAGTTCGAACCCGACATAGAAATACGACGTTGACTTGTTCGGCAGTTCGCTGACGGTCGCCTTCAGGGCGAAATCCGGCTGCAACCGGCCCGGCAGGCCGCCGCGCGTGCCGCTGCCCTGGCCGAAGCGGTCGCTGCCGCCGACGTCGTCGCGTTCGCGGCTCTGCACCGACTGCAGCGCCGCCCGGCGGCTCACGAGCGTCACGCGGCCGCGGCCGAGCCGGCTGAGGCGCACGCCGACGCGGTCGAGGAACACGTCCAGCCGCCCGCGCTGGGTTTGGGTCAGATTCTCCATCCGGTCGACGACGATGACGTACTGGCTTTGCGAGGCATTGAGGTCCGGGTCGCTCAGCAGCTCCTGGGCCATGCGGTCGCTGGCGCTGATGACGTCCTTACCCTGCAGGCCGCGGCCTTCGTCGGCGAGCTCGTCGACCGGCGGCCGCTCGCGCGGCTTGCTCTTGCAGGCGACGGTCCCCAGGGCCAGGCCGCACGCGGCGGCGACGATGATGAATTTCTTAAGCAACGAAAAGCTCCTTTGCCTTGCTGTATCGGCATATTAACGCCGGCGGGTGATAGACACACGACGGGCAGATTCGTTGCGGCGTGGGGCAATCGGCCGCTGTCGATCCGTGAACCCGGATTTCCCTCCAAAGCAGGTATTGCCTTACGCTGCCCTTCCAATAGAGAGAAGAACCATGACCGCCCCTCCCCCCGTGTTGCCCGAAACGTATCCCGCCAAGCCCTATAAGGCCGACGGCGGGTTCGAAACCCCCGGGCTGATTATGCTCGCAACGTCCATGGTCGTCGCCGGCGGCGTGCTGGGGTACCTCGCCCATCTCATCAACCCGCATTTGTGGCTCGTGCTGCTGTTTCCCATGATCCTCGGCGCCGCGCTGGGGGCGGTGGCGAAGTACACCATTAAGAAAGGGCGCGTGCGCAGCCCGCTGATCGCGGGGGTGGTTGCGTTCGTCGGGGCGGCCTTCATGCTCGCGCTCATGCATCACTTCGATTACGAGCGCTTTCTGCGCCAACTCCGCGCCGAGGTGCCGCAATGGCAGGAGTTGCGGGCGATGACCCCCGCCGAGCGCCTCGAGGCGTACCCGCCGCCCCAGCCGCGGATCGGCAACGTGGTCGCCTACTCCGACCAGCTCAAATACAACGAGCTTCTTCATGGTTTCCGCGAGATCGACGTCGACTCGTTCGGGAAGTATCTCAGCCTCAAGGCCGACGACGGCATCCGTCTTAAAAGCACGCGCGGCAGCAGCGACAGCAGCGGGGCGCCGATCACCGGCATCGGCGTGTACATCTATTGGATCGTCGAAATCCTCATCGCCGCCACGATCGCATTCTTCATGGGCCGCTCGCAGGCGAAAATGCCCTACTCGCGCCGTTCCGGGGTCTGGAAGATGCCGCAGCTCCTGGGCAGCCTCGATCCCGCCCAGAAATCCGACGTGGTCGCGGCGCTCAAGAACGGCAACCTCGCCCGCCTGCAGGCCGCCGGCCCGACCGCTGCGATCGGGCCGCTCATGCTGACGGCGTTCGTCTCGCCCACCGAGACCGAAGAAGACGTCGACCTGAAGCTCGAATCCGCCAACCCCCAGGGCAAGCTCGGCCAGGAAGCGATGGTTACCCTGCCCGCGGCCGCACTGGGCGAATTGCAGGCGATGTTCACGCCTGTTCCCAGTGTTTCTGATAATGCTTCATCAGCGCATCCCGCGTGACGATGCCGATCGTCTTGTCCGGGTCGTATTCAAGGCCCACGGGCATGGCCTCGATGTCGTGGGCGAGAAATGCGTCGAACAGGGCGGCAAGGTTCTCGGTGTGCCGCATCGGTTTGACGTCGCTGCGCATGACTTCGCCGACGGTCAGTAGGGGGATGGCTTCGATGTCGATCAGCACCGCCCGCAGCTCGGCCCCGGTCAGCACGCCGCGGTAGTGCCCGTCCGCGTCGCTGACGATAAAATTGCTGCGCGACGTGTCTTGCGCCAGATCGATCGCGTTCGATACGGGATCGGTATCGGTCAATCGCAGCAC
>DASVSS010000369.1:0-14289 GCA_036387945.1 Tepidisphaeraceae bacterium
ATGGGCCTGCCCGCGGGACTGGGCGCCGTGCCGCAGCTGATGGCCGAAGTGGCCGCGTCCATGGCGCGGGCGCGCATCAAGTGGGCGACCGCCGCGGTAATGGCGTCGGTGACGATGCTCGGCGGCGCCGCCGAAGCCGTGCGGCATTTGCCGGACTCGATCCGGCCGAATCTCGATTTCCTTGCCCCGAGCCGCGCGTTCGACAACCTGTTTCGGTCCTTGTCGCCGACGCCGCGCTTGCAGACCGAGCCGCTGACCCGGGAGCAGACGGCCTCGGCCGATTTGCCGGTGACGCCGCGGCGCGAGATCATTCCGCAATACGATGCCGCGCTGCCGGTGACGTTGCCGATGATGCCGGCCGCCCCGGTCGACCGGCAATACGCATTGAAGGTGCCGATCTTCCCGCCCCCGGTGACGACGTACCTGCCGGTGGTCCCCCCGACGCCGCAGCAGCCGCCCCAGCGCCCGGCGCCGCTACCGCACCCGCCGGTGGTGAGTGAACCGCCGCCGGTCGTGATCGCGCGCGGCACGCCCGCCCCCGTCTCTGCTGCCGGCGGCTCTGCGTCGGACGACGCGCCGCAGGCCGCTGATCTCGCCCCGCCCCCGCCGCCGGTCACCCCCGCGCGGCCAAACGAGACGGCCGGGGCGCTGCCGGTCTTTCCGCAGTTCGAGGCCAAGCCCCCGCGCAAAGATCGTTTCGCCGACAATCCGCAGAAGATCAACACCGTCGGCTCGTTCGCCCTCTCGGCGGTCGGCGGGCAGGACATCGTCTCTGGCGCGACCGCCGCCGGGCCGGTCGGCGACGTGCGCAGCCTCGACGGCGAAACCAACGCCTACGTCGGCCGCCTGCACGGTGCGACCCTGTCGCTCTCGGGCAACGAAATCTACGTCAGCGGCGACGGCGTCTACCACTGGCGCGACCCGGAAAACGGCGTCAACGGCGGTGCGGCGGGCTCGATCGATTTCTCGCTCAACGGTTCGCGGACCGACGGCATCGTCGCGATCTCTCGCCTCAGCACCCAAAGTACTCTCGCCCCGGCCCGGCCCGTCGGCCACACGTTCATCGGCCTCTGGTCGTTCGACGCGACGGCGGATTTCGAGAACGTGTCGTTGAAGGTGCGCTACAACGACCTCCTGGCGCAGTCGCTGGGATTGAACGAAAGCGTCCTCAAGCTCTGGGTATACGACACCGATCACTGGGTGCGCATCACCGATTCGAGCTTCGCCCGCGACCTCACCAACCACACCCTCGCCGGACGGTGGGACAGCTTCACCTACGTCGGCGTCAGCGCGCCCGACCCGGGCACCGCGACCGGCCTCCTGGGCTTCGCCGCCGGCTGGTTACTGCGGCGACGCCGCCGCGCCTAGCGCCGCTGGACCGACACACGATTGCCTACCCCTCCCGTTCCTCCCCTCAGGGGAGGTTAGGTGGGGAGGCCACGGCGATGCAATCGCAACTCGCTGGCTCCAGAGAGGCAAACCCCTCGCCCGTTGCTCCGGGAGAGGGTAGGGAGAGGGCCGAGCGACTAGGCGCTTCATCGTGATAAGGCGCCCGCCCGCCCCCGCCGGACCTCCCCGGCGGGGGAGGAATCGCAGGGCTTGGTGCGTGGTTAGAACCTTAAAGCGCCGCCGTCGTCGGCACTTTGTCGCGCTCGTCTCGCCCGCGCCATAGGCTCTGCGCCACCGCGCCGCCGATCAACAGCGCCGCGAAGACGGCGGCGCCCGCGAATACCCATCGCCGGAGCTTTACCGCTCGCGGGATGAGCTGCGGCCCGTCGCCCCATACTGGCACGAGCACCGCATCGCTTGCCGACGCCGCGGCGGGGAACGTCGCCGCCGAGGCGTAGACGCTGGCGTCGCCGCTGATGTGATACGGCGTGGGAACGAACCGCGCCGAGCCGTCGGCGAGAAGAACGTTCTGGCCGTCGCGTTGGTGATTAGGGCTGTTGGCCAGTCGCGCCTGGATGTTCGTGCGGCCGGTGGCGGGGTTGGCGGTTTCCTCGCCGGGGTTGGTGTCGGCGGCGATCGCCAGCTTGGCGGCGGCGGCGCGGTCGAACGCCCCCGGGCCCGAGAACGGCTCGGCGTAGACGTAGATTAAACTGTAATTGTAGTAAATCCGGGCACGAAAATTCGACCGCGCGCGCACCGTGTCGGGCGTGAAGGTGTCTTTTTCGCCAAGGCCGTTGCGCAAGGCGCTCGGGCAGACGAACGTCGCGGCGGCGAGGCCGTACTCCCGGGCGAGCAGGAACGCCGCGGCGGTGACGTCGTTGGGCGACGGGCCGTCGGGCGCGAACGGGTTCGATGCGTCCGGCGCGGTGTACGCCGACAGCGGCGCGGCGGGGTCGACGCGCGTGCGCGGAAATCCGCCGGCATTGGTCGCGGCGTAAGCGCTAAGCGCCCGGTAAATCTGCGCGAGGTTGGCCCGGCAGTCGGTGATCGCATCGGCCTGCGCCAGTCGGTGTCGCGCGGCGACCAAGGCCGCCAGCAGCAGCGCCATCACGCCGAGCGTGACCAGCAGATCAATGATCGTCAACCCACGTCGTTTCATCCGGCCGCCTTCCGTCGACGCCACCTTAACACGCAGCGCCACAAAGGCAGGACCGCCGAGGCCGCCGCGGCGAAATACCACTTCACCCGCAGCCAGAAGCCCGCCTGCGCGTCCGGCGACAGAGGAGAGAGGCTCAGTTGCACGCCGATGCGTTCGAGGATGCTGTTGTTCCAGGTGTCGCGCACGCGCCGCCGGCCGACCGGTGCGCTGTCGTAGCCCCACCCGCCGCTGGCGCCGTAGCGGCGGGATTCGAAAAACGAGGCGTGAATGCGCAGGTGGCCGTCGACCGAGAGCACCGAGATGATCTGGTTCCGTTGGCGCAGTTCGAGGATGTCTCCGGTGGTGGAGCTGCGATACCACATCGTCAACGACACCGCGAAGCACACGACGCACACCCAGTGCAGGATCGGCCCGATGTACTGCCGAACGCCGGTCTGGCCGAACGGCTCGCCGGTGTCGGGCTCCGGCACGGGCGGCGCAGGGGGCGTGATTTGCGGGGGCGTTGTGGGGACTGAGACGGGCTCGGGCACGGCCTGTAATCGTACGCGGCCCGGCCGGCGGGCTGGCGGAAAACTTCGGGCCTTAGACGTACGCCGTCTTCGGCGGAGGAAGGTCGCCCGGTAGCTCGAGCGCCCCGACCAGGTCGGCCAGCCGCGGCACGCCGTGCTTGTCGAGGTAATCATCGACGCCGCGGCACACCGCCAGCGGCGTCGCCGGGTCGACGAACAATGCCGTGCCGATGCTGACCGCCGACGCCCCGGCGAGCACGAACTCGATCGCGTCCTGCCAGTGCTGCACGCCCCCCATGCCCACCAATGGCGTGCCGGCCTCACGGGCGATCCCGCGGTACACACGGCTGACCAGGTGCAGGGCGATCGGCTTGATCGCCGGCCCAGACAGCCCGCCGGTGACGTTGGCCAGTCGGGGTTTGCGCTTGTAGATGTCGATCGCCATCGCCGTGAACGTGTTCACGAGCGAGAGGGCGTCGGCCCCGCCTTCGATCGCGCCGCGCGCGGTGGCGACGACGTCTTCGACGTTGGGCGAAAGCTTCACGATCAACGGCTTGTCGGGCAGAACGCCCTTGACCTGGCGCGTCACTTCTTTGAGCCGCACGGGATCGGTGCCGAACGTCAGGCCGTCCTTGACGTTCGGACACGACACGTTGAGCTCAACGCCCCTGATCGCCGCAAGGCCGTTGATGGCGGCGCACGTCTGGACGTAATCATCAATGCTGTGCCCCGCCACGTTGACGATCACCGGGCATGGCATCGTCTCGATCTTCGGCATCTTCTCTTCGAGAAACCGCTTCAACCCCACGTTCGCCAGCCCGATCGCGTTGAGCATTCCCGCGCGCGTCTCCACGATCCGCGCCGGCGCGTTCCCCGCGCGCTCGTGCAGCGTGATGCTCTTGGTGACGAACGCCCCGAGCTGCGCGAGGTCGAGAAAATCGGCATACTCATCGGCATACCCGCAGGTGCCGGAGCACGTCAGCGTCGGGTTGGCCAGGCGAAGGCCGGCGAGGGTGGTGGAAAGGTCTGGCATCGTGGGTCAGGCAGAGACAATATGGATCGCAACACCGGCGTCGCGGCAGCGGTCGAAATGCCGGTCGGTCGTGACGAACAATTCGCAACCGGCGATGAGGGCCGTTGCCAGATGCAAAGCGTCCGGCGTCTTGAGTCTGTATCGTGAGCGAATGCCCGCGGCGGCATCTGCGATCATGTCGGAAACGACGATCAACCGGATGTCTGCGGATTTGAAGAAGTCGGCGAACAGTCGGATCGCTTCGGTGTTCGAGTCCTGGTACGGTTTGGTCTGACATTCGGTCACCCTGATGACCGACGTGACGGATCGCCCTTCCGTCATAAGGTCCCGCACCTGTTTTCTAAGGTCTGCCGGACCCGCGATGAGCCGCATGATTGGCCCGGCGTCCAGGTAGATCACTCGTCATCCCATCCGTCGCGATCGGCGCGCAGACCGGCGTCGATGTCCTCGGCCGACCGAGTGCCTTTCGCGCGGGCGACGACGTCCCAGATCGAATGTGTACCTTTGCGGCTTTCGTCGAAAAAGACGCCTTCCTTGCCGCCGGGGATGAGCAAAGTCACCACGCACGGCGGCTTGCCTTGGAGTTCCGGCGGAACGGCGATTTCTTTTCCATCGAATTTCGTCTGGTAGACGCTCATGAATAGGAAGTATAGACCGCGACGTGAGGCATTGCACCCTCAAAACCGCCGGTCCAGGAGTCGGTACTGCACGGCTTCGGCGACGTGATGCTCGGCGATGGCGTCGGCTTCTTCCAGATCGGCGATCGTGCGGGCGACGCGGCGGACTTTGTCGTAGGCGCGGGCGCTAAGGCCGAGTTCGTCCATGGCCTGCTTCATCAGCATCAGGCAGGGCTCGCTCAGGTCGCAGTGGGCCTGGGTCTGCTTGCTGCTCATGCGGGCGTTCGTGGTCGAATCCCCGAACCGCGCGGCCTGTCGATGGCGCGTTCCGGCGACGGCGGCCCGCATGGCGGCGCTGCCGGTGCCCTTCTGCTTGCCGGTGAGCTGGTTGTACGGGACGGCGGGCACCTCGATGTGGATGTCGATGCGGTCGAGCAGCGGTCCGCTGAGCTTGGCGAGGTACTTGGCCTTCTCGCGCGGGTCGTCGCCTGCCTTGCCGCCGTGCGTGGGATTCATCGCCGCGACGAGCATGAAGTTGGCCGGTAGCTTCACCGAGCCGTGCACGCGGGCGATCGTCACTTCGCCCCCTTCGAGCGGCTGGCGGAGCATCTCCAGAACGTACCGCTGGAACTCGGGCAACTCGTCGAGAAACAAAATGCCATTGTGCGCCAGCGACACTTCGCCGGGCTTGGGAATCGTTCCGCCGCCGATGAGGGCCTGGGCGGTCGCCGAATGGTGCGGCGTGCGGACCGGCCGCTGGTCCATCAGCGCCACGTCGTCAGGCAGGAGGCCCATCGCGGAATAAATGCGCGTCGTCTCGAGCGATTCGCTTCGCGTCAACGGCGGCAGGATGGCCGCGAGGCGCGTCGCCAGCATCGTCTTGCCGGTCCCTGGCGGACCGATCATCAGGACGTTGTGCGCCCCGGCCGCGGCGATCGTGAGTGCGCGCTTGACGGCTTCCTGCCCGCGCACGTCGGCGAAATCCAGTGGCGAGGCGAGTTGGGATTGCGCGTACGGCTGGCCGTCGAGCTGGTACGGCTCGGTCTCGAGCAGCTCGTTCAAGAACGTGACGGCCTGCGTGAGCGTGGAGACGGGGATAACGTCGACGCCCTCGACGACGGCGGCTTCACGAGCGTTTTCCTGCGGGACGATAACGCCGCGGAAGCCTTTCTGCTTGGCGAGCATCGCCATGGACAGCGCGCCTTTGATCTTGCGCACCCGGCCGTCGAGCGCCAGCTCGCCGGCGATGAGGTAATGCGCGTGCAGATCGCCGTTGATGCCGCCGGTGCCGCGCAGCAGGCCGATCGCAATTGCCAGGTCCAGCGCTGGCCCGTCCTTTTTCACGTCCGCGGGCGCGAGGTTGATGAGGATGCCGTGGGCCGCGAACTGGAACCCGCTGTTGATGATCGCCCGGCGGACGCGCTCGATCGATTCCTTCACCGCCGTTTGCGCGAGGCCGACGATGGTGGAGTGACTCATCCCCTGCTTGCTGACGTCGCATTCGATCTCGCACAACAGCGGATCGATGCCGAGCAAAACGTAGGACGAGACGCGGGCAAGCATGGCCGGCGAGTGTAGCGACACGTCGGCGGATTAGGGATTGTGGCGGCGGGGAGTGACAAGGGCGGGCCGCGAAGTTGGAAAATCTGCCCGCGGCTCACGAATCCTTCGCCGGATTCGGCGTCTGATCCAGATGCAAGCCGCACTCGGTCTTGCTCTGGCCGGCCCATCTACCAGCGCGCGGGTCTTCACCGGCCAGTACGGCACGCGTGCAGCTTTGCGGGTTGCAGCCGATCGACAGGTACCCCTGCTCAACGAGCGGGTGGTACGGCAGGTCGTGCTGCTTCATGTACAAACCGATCTCGCGGTTGCCCCACGGCAGCAGCGGGCTGATCGCGTAGCAGTTGTTGCGCCGGCTCCACTCGATGACCTGCCGCGCGCCGCGCGTGGACGCCTGGTCGCGGCGAATGCCGCGCAGCCACGCCGCGGGCTTGAGTTCACGCATCGCGCGGTCGAATGGTTCGTTCTTGTTGGCCGCGCAGCAGCGGTCGACGTCGTTGCGCCAGGTCGGATCGGTTTCGCCGTGGTCGGGCAGCCATTTGACCACGTCTTCCTGCGAGCGGTACGTCCACACGTTAAGATCGAACCGCTGCCGCAGCGTCTCCATGAAGCGGTATGTCTGCGGAAAAAGGTAACCCGTGTCGACCATCACGACGCGAATGCGCGGGCTGACGGCCGCTGTCATATGCAGCATCACCGCCGACTCGGCGCCAAAGCTGCTCGTGAGGATCAAATCACCTCCGAACTCCGCCGCCGCCCAGGCGACGATCTCCGGGGGCGTGCGCGATTCGAGCAGCGCGTTTGTGGCTGCAAGATCGATTGCGTAATCCGGCGATGCGCCGAGGGCGGGAGAGGCGGCTGCGGGCTGTGTCATAAATGCGGTTCGTTCGACCGTAAGCGTTATAGGAATACGGACGCCGGGCGACAAGGTTCGTTGTGCAACGGCCGGACTGGCAAAGGGGCCTGTTTATGGCCTCCGAGTGTCGCAACGAGTGCAGGGCACACTCTGTCCGAGCGTCCGGCCGCCAGTCGGGTGCCCTTAGCTGTCCATTGCTCTAGATAAGCCCGGCCCTGGCACCCGCAGAGGGCCGGTACTGACCGTGCATATTCGCGTGCATCGCAGGCGACAGGCCGGCGCTACACGGGCCGTCGCGCGTTGCGTGTTAGCAGCGCCTCGGCAAGCCGGTCGAAATACGCGCGGTCGATCGGCCGGCCCGCCGCGCGGCCGAGGCCGATCGACGGCTTGTTGCCGCCGTGGAAATCGCTGCCGGCGGTGGCGACGAGCCCGAACCGCCGGGCCAGCGCCTCGAAGGCCGCAACATCGCTTGGGGTGTGATCGCTGTGCAGCACCTCGATCCCTGCCAGGCCGAGATCGACAAGGTCTTTCACCGCGCGAGCCAACTCCGCCGAATTTCCTGTTCGCAACTGTGTCGGGTGTGCCAGCACCGCCACGCCCCCGGCGGCGTGGATCTCGGCAAGGGCACGCTTGGGCGAGAGCCGTTCCTTATCAAAATACGCCGGCGCTCCCTGGGCAAGGTACTTATCAAACGCCTGCTTGATGCTGCTGACGTACCCCTTGCGAAGCAGCACCGCGGCGATGTGCGGCCGACCGATCACGTCGCCGCCGGCGGCGGCCTGCACTTCGTCCATCGTGATCGCTACGCCGATCTCGCCGAGCTTGGCGACGATGCGCGGGTTGCGCGTGTCGCGGCCGTCGCGCAGCGTCGCGGTGAGGTTGGTCAAATTCTCTGATCGCGGGTCAATGCCGTATCCGAGGATGTGCAGCGTGCCGGGGGCCGGATACTCGGCGCTGATCTCAATGCCGGGGATAAAGTCGATGCCCAATTGCCCCGCCGCCGTCGCGGCCTCGGCGACGCCGGCGACGGTGTCGTGATCCGTCAGCGCCAGGGCCCTCACCCCCGCGGCCGCCGCCGCTTCGACCAGCGCCGCCGGCGACAGCGTGCCGTCGCTGGCGGTGCTGTGGCAGTGTAGATCGGCCAGGCTCATTTGCCTTTCGCCGCCGGCTTGGCGCGGCCGAGCGATTGCGGCTCGATCCGGGGCTGGGGCGTTTGCGTGTACTTCGGCGTGGTGACGGCCTCCTTCACCAGGTACCACCGTTCGACGGCGACGACGTACTCGCCGGCGCGGTGGCCTTCTCCGACGCCGACCGCGCCAACGACGCCGACCGGCCGCCCGACGTACGTCACCGGCCACATGTTGAAGTTCGCCAGGCCGATGATCGAACCGTCCTCCAACCGCAGCAGCGGCCCGCGCGGGCTGTTGCCGGCAAGGCCTTCGAACGTGTTGGATTTGCCCGCCAGCGTCGACCAGTCGTTCGGCGGCGCGGTGATCGCCACGGGCTTTGACGGGGTACACCCCGCCATCGCGATCAGCACGCACAACGACGCGCATCGGGACGCGCATTGGATGAAACGATGGGTCATGCGGTGAGGTATCCTTTGCCTTGCAGGTACTGCAGAATCCGCCCCGCCGCGTCCTGCGGAGACAGCGTTTCGGTGTCGACGGTCAACTCCGCATTCGCCGGCGCTTCGTACGGGTCGTCGATTCCGGTGAAGCCCTTTACTTCGCCGGCGCGGGCCTTGCGGTAAAGGCCTTTGGGGTCGCGCTTCTCGGCGGTTTCGAGACTGACCGAAACGTACACCTCGACGAAGTCCCCCGCCGCGTGCAGGGCCCGCACGGCGGCGCGGTCGCGGGCGTAGGGGCTGATGAAACTGGCGATCACGATCAGGTTCGCGTCGACGAACAGCCTGGCGACTTCGCCCACCCGGCGGATGTTCTCGGCCCGGTCCTCGGCGCTGAAGCCGAGATTCTTATTCAACCCGAGCCGCACGTTGTCGCCGTCAAGCCGGTAGGCCGCTTTGCCGTCGCGCACGAGCATCTGCTCGAGGATCACCCCGACCGTGCTCTTGCCCGCGGCGCTAAGGCCGGTGAGCCACACCGTCACGCCCTTGTGGCCGAGCAGCCGCTGACGGTCGGCGCGTGTGACCGCACCTTCGTGCCAGGTAAGGTTGGTCGACTTCGCTACGGTGGTAAGGTCGGTGGTCACGCCCATTCCTCGCGGCCGCGGCTTATTCCTGTTCGAACAACGGCGTGCTGAGATACCGCTCGCCGATCGAGCACATCACCGTGACGATGATCTTGCCCTTGTTTTCCGGCCGCGCCGCCACCTTCGCCGCCGCGGCGACGTTGCAGCCGCTGCTGATGCCGCCGAAAATGCCTTCTTCCTTGTGCAGCCGGCGGGCCCATTCGAACGCCTCGTCGTCGCTGATCTGGATCACTTCGTCGACGATGTCCAGGTGCAGGTTGCCCGGCACGAATCCCGCCCCGATGCCCTGCACCTTGTGCCGGCCGGGTTTCACTTCCTGGCCTGCGCGCGTCTGGGTTATGACCGGCGACGTCACCGGCTCGACGGCGATGGCCCTGAAACTGGGCTTGCGCGGCTTGATGACTTCGCTCACGCCCGTGATCGTGCCGCCGGTGCCCACGCCGCTGACCAGGATGTCGACGCCGCCGTCAGTGTCGGCCCAGATTTCCTCGGCCGTCGTCTGCCGGTGGATCTCGGGGTTGGCGGGGTTCATGAACTGCTGGGGGATGTAGCTGTTGGGCGTCTCCTTGCCGATCGCCTCGGCCCGGGCGATCGCGCCTTTCATGCCCTCGGCGGCGGGCGTCAGCACGAGCTGCGCGCCCAACGCCTTGAGCAGCCGGCGGCGCTCGATCGACATGCTTTCGGGCATCGTCAGCGTCAGCTTGTACCCCTTGGCGGCGCACACGAACGCCAGCGCGATGCCGGTGTTTCCGCTGGTCGGCTCGACGATCGTGGTGTCTTTGTTGATCTTGCCGCTGGCCTCGCCGGCCTCGATCATCGCCAGACCGATGCGGTCTTTCACGCTCGACAGCGGGTTGAAGAACTCGCACTTCACCAGCACCGTGGCGTGGTCTTGCGGGATGATGCGGTTGAGCTTCACCAGCGGCGTGCCGCCGATGGTTTCGGTGATGTTGTTGAAAATACGCCCTTGCGGTTTCATCGGCATAGCGAGTTCCTTTTCGATTACATGTCCGTCGCCGGTTTAGGCGGTCGACGATGCCTGCCGGGAGCGGCCCGGTCCCTTTCCTGAGAAGCCGACTATAGCGGATCGCCGGCGATTTTGCCTTCGATGAAGGCGCCGGTCGCGTTGTCGAGCGTCCATGCCCGCGCGCGGCCCGCCGCACCGCCGGCGACGGGCACGATGACGTACCAGTACCCCGGCCACGCCGCCTCGGCGTCGAAGCGGCTGGGCTCGGCGGGGTGATCGGGGTGGCTGTGGAAGCTGCCCATCACCCGCTCGGCCGTGCCGTCGAGGGAGCGCTCGATGCGCAGTTGCTCGAGTGGATCGAGCAGAAAGCGCCGGCCGCGCTCGTGCGCAGCGTCCCACACGTTGGCCAGCGGCGCCGCGCGCGAGACCGCCGGGCCCGTGCCGATGAGCAGGCCGCAGGCTTCCTGCGGGTAAGTGGCCGCGCAGTGTGCCGCGATCGCGCTGAGCACCTGCTGCGGCACTTGAAGAATCGCTGCGACGGTCATGGGGTCCCTTTTTTCTCAGCCTTTGCCGCGGGTTGCGATGCCGCAGCGTGCTTGAGCCGCTCGATGGCGGCGAGGCGCTCTTTGGGGAATCGGTCGCCCGGCGCCATGTAGATCCACCGCCGCAGGGCCTTTTCGGCCAGCACGAGATTGTTCTGCGTGCGGGCGAGTTCGAACATCCACCGCACGCGTGGCAGTTCGAGCTTTTCCATCGGCGTGTCGAGCGCGCGGATCGCCCACTCGGCGGCTTCGGCATTCTTCCCCTGCGCCGCAAGCGACACCACGAGCTGATCGAGAGTGGCGTCGTTGTAGGCCATCTCGACCGCCTGCCGCGCGTACTGCTCGGCGGCGGCGGGATCGCCGTTGCGGAAGGCGATGATGCTGATGTTGTTCACAAGCATCGCCGATCGCGGGTTGACCGCGCGCGACGCCTGCATCAAGGCCGTCATGTCGCGCCACAGCCAGACTTGTCGTACGCATAGCACACACAGCGCACACACGACGGCTGCAGCGGGCCATGCGCCGCGCGGCACGCGCGACAGCACACGCGCGGCGATCAATGCCGCGCCGAACATCGGGACATAGGCGTAATGATCCGCCACCGTCGAATACTGCTGCATGTCGAACGGCACGAGCCCCAGCACCGGCGTCAGCGGCGCGACGAAGATGACCGCGCCAAGCCAGATGAGCTTATCGCGCGACAGCCACACAAGAACGCCGGCCGCCAGCGGCAGCAGCCACGACCACCACAGCACGCCGCTGCCGCGGATCACCGCGTAGGTGCGGCCGTAATCGATGCTGAACCCGAACGGCCAGATCGTTTTAATGATGTAGAACGAGAGTGAATCCATCGCTACGAGCGGCCGCAGCAGCAGCGGCGGGACGTCGACGGTCGGCCGGCCCTGCACGACGATAATGACGGCCGCGCCAACCGCGGCGACGGCGACGAACGGCCAGAGCACGCGAATCCGCTTTTCGAGCGTGCGCGTGGCCAGCAACAGATCAACCGCGATCAGAATCGCCGGGAGCGTGATCGCCGTCGGTTTGCTCAGCACCGCGAGGACCGAAAGCATCACGGCGCGGCGCAGCCATTTGGCGCGGCGCGTTTCGATGAAGCTGAGATACGCCCCGAAGGTGAGCAACATGAACAACCCGCAGAGCACGTCCTTCAGGCCAGTGGTCCACCCCACCGCCTCGACCTGAATCGGGTGCACGGCAAACAGCAGGGCCGTCAGCGCCGCGAGCCATCGACCGCGCAGCAGCCGCAGCGCGGCCCAGAACGCCGCCGCCGCCGCCGCGGCGTGGGCGAGAATGGACGCGGCCTTAAACCCGATCGGCCGCAGCTCGCCGAGGTAGGCGTCGGGGTCGTAGCTGAAGACCGCGATAACGTGCCAGACGATGCTCGTCAGCGGCACATAGATTCGGAAATCCGGCTCGGTGAGGTGCTGCCGAAAGCTCTGCCACGTCGGCGGGGTGTAGCGCGGGTTGCGCTGCAGCATGAGAATGTCGTCCAGCGGCGAGAAGGGGCCACTCAGCAGCGGCGCGTACGCCGCCAGCGCCACGACGGCCACCAGCAGCAGGGCCGGCCAAGTGCGCCCCGTCGGGGCAGGGCGGGGAAGATCGTCGTGCGGTGAAGCGGTCATCCGAAGTACCGTGCGGCGACCGTGCGGGCCCGCGCGACGTCGCTCGTGCCGTGCACAAGTACGCGCCCGTCGGCGAAGATGCTCAACCGCAGGCCGTCGACTTCGCAGCGGACGAAATAAGGGTTGCGGGCATAATGCGTCGCGCCTGTCGACAGCCGCGCTTCGACGCGATCGAACACGTCATCACCGCCGGCCGCCCCGTCGGTGATGACGCCCGTTCCGAGCCGCAACTGTACGGCATTGCGGCCGCAGAGCGCCGCCGACGCCGGCGGCGCATCGAGAAAGGTGAAGGTGCGTCGCGCGCACGCCGGGCAGTCCGGATCGAGCGCGCCCGCCAGCGGGGTGCGGTGAAAACGTCCCGTCCATGCGTCGAAGTTCACCAGCGCCGCATCGGCGGCCGTGAATTGACCGGTGACGATCCGCAGCGTCAGTGCCGCCTGCTGCGCGCCGACGATCGCCACCGCCGGCCCAAAGACGCCCGCCGTCTCGCAGGTGGGCAAGTCCGCCGGCGCCGGCGGCTGGAGGAACACGCACCGCAGGCACGCGCCGCCGGGCAGGATCGGCATCACGCGGCCGGCCGCGGCGACGCACCCGCCGTATACCCACGGCACGGCGGCTTCGACGGCGGCGTCGTTGAGCAGGTAGCGCGTCTGCACGTTGTCCGTGCCGTCCAGGATCACATCGGGCCGGTGCGTGCGCAGCAACTGACGCAGGTTGTCCGAGGTCACGTCCGCCACGACCGGCGTCACGGCGACGTCGGCGTTCACCCGCCCCACCCGCTCTGCCGCCGCCGCCGCCTTGGCCGCAGCTGCCGCGGCGTCGGCTTCGTCGAACAGCACCTGGCGGTGCAGATTCGACAACTCGACGACGTCGCGGTCGATCAGGATCAACCGGCCGATCCCCGCCCGCGCGAGCAGGTCGGCCGACGCACAGCCGAGGGCGCCCACGCCCACCACCATCGCGCACGCGTTGCGCAGCTTCGCCTGCCCGGCTTCGCCGAGCTGGGGTAACAGGATTTGCTTGCGGTATCGATCACTCGGCACGTCCGCACTATAGTAGTTGCGTCTATAAGGAGCCGCCATGCCAGCCGACACCCAGCAAGTCCTCGACGCCGCCCAGAAGGTAGCCGATCTCATCGCCACGCACCCCGCCGTGGACAAATTCAAGCAAGCGCAAAAGTCATTGCAGGACGACCCCGACGCCAGCCGCCTGCTGCAGGAGTTCAACTCCGTCATCACGCAGATCAGCCATAACGAGCGCGCCGGCGTGCCGCCGACCGACGAGCAGCAGCGCAAGTTCCAATCGCTGCAGACGCAGATCGCCTCGCACCTGAAGTTCAAAAGCTACAGCATCGCCGAGTACGAGCTGACGGACCTGATGCGCAAGGTGAGTCAGACCTGGCAAAAGCCCCTCGCCCGCGAACGTGCCCCCGACCCCGGCGAACCGGCCCAGGGCGGCGCAGGCCCGCGGCTCGTGCTTTGATCGCATAAAGGCCCAATCGCATGGCGACCTGGCTGCTCAAAACCGAACCCGACGAGTACGCCTACGACGACCTTGTCGCCGACAAGCGCTGCGTGTGGGACGGCGTGACCAACGCCCTGGCGCTGCGGCACATGCGCGAGATCAAAAAAGGCGACTCCGCGTACGTCTATCACACCGGCAAGCAAAAGGCCGTCGTCGGGTTGGCGGCGGTGGTGAGCGGCGCTTACCCTGACCCGGGCGGCAGCGACGAGCGGATCGTGGTCATTGATCTTAAGCCGGGGCGCAAGCTCACCCGCCCGGTGACGCTCGGCGAGATCAAGG
>DASVSS010000370.1:0-5489 GCA_036387945.1 Tepidisphaeraceae bacterium
GGGATCGCGCCCACGGCCTCGGCAAGGCGCACCCAATCGGCGTCGGAGCGCGTGTCGTCGTTGACCGCCATGCTTTCGGAATCGTCGATCACGATCGTCACCCGCGGGGGCCCCGCGGCGGCGGGCAGTTGCAGGCTCGGCCGCCACGCCGCGACGGCCAGCACCGACAGGGCCGCCGTGCGCAGCGCCAGGCGCAGCGCATCGCCGGAGTCGGGCGCTCGCCCCCATCGTGCCCAGGCCCACGCCACCGCCGCCACCGCGACGAGCGAGACCAGCGCCGCCGCCCCGCCGGGCTGCCAGGTGATCGTCGGCATCATGAGTTCGCGCGAGCGTCGTCCGCCCCGCCCGTTGAAGCGTGCGCCCGGCCCGCTGCAGCGTCCGCCCGCGACGTTGCCACCTGCTCGATCACCAGCAGCGCCGCGGCGACGGCAAGCACGGGCAACGCATACTCGCGCGTGCGCTGGCGCTGGCCAGCGGCATCGGCCAGGGCCGCGGGGGCGACCCGCCGCACCTTCGAGCCTGCCAACGTCCTGTCGATCGCGGCGTCGTCGAGCAGCGGCCCGACAGATTCGCGGTCGTCACCGCCCACCACGAACTCGATCGCCGGCGCACCACCAGTACGGACGACGTACCGCCCGGGCAGGTCGGTCGTGGTGTAGACGAGCGACCCGATGCCGTCACGCACGGCCAGCGGCACGCGGTGCGTGCGGCCGTCGGGGCGGGCGACATAGGCGCTGCGCTCGCGGGGGGCGGCGAAGCTGTGCTCGATCACTGCGCCGGGCGCGACGTTGCGGTCGACGTGCCGCGCCGCGGCGAGGTGGCGCGCGGTCGCCTGCACGACGGCGGGGAACCATTGGGCGTACACGAGATCGCCGCCTGCGTCGTCGAGCGGCGCGGCGACCGCGACGACACGCCCCCGGCCGAACGGGCGCGACAGCAGCCACGGGTCGTTGTTCTGTAGCGCTCCCAGCACGCTCGCCGACGGTGAAGGAACGAATCGCAGCCACCGTCCGACGCCACCGGTCGATCGCGCGCCAGTTAATGCCGCAGCGTCCGGCAGCGCGGCCGATCCCGGCAACGGCGCCAGTGCCGGCATCCCGCCACCCGCGGCCGCTTCCATCGACGCCGCCGGCGCGGGCGCGGGGCCTTGTCCGTCGCGCCAGTAATCGCGGTTCCACTGTTCGGCGGTCGTGTCGGTGCCGGGGATCAGCCACAATCCCCCGCCGCGGTAGACGAACTGCTCGATCTCGCGCCACCGCGCGTCGTCGGGCCGGGCCGAGCCGACGAGCACGAGCACGCTTTGCGCGGCCGGGTCGAACGTGCGCCATTCGCTGGCCTGCGTCGCACCGACGGCAAAGGCGTCGCCGGCCTTCTCGCCGGCGGCGTGATGGGGGGCGAGGGCCGCCTGAAGGAACGCCGCGGCGCGCGGCGGGCCGTCGTAGACGATCCGCACCGCCAGCGGCGCGACGGCGTCGATCGCCAGGTCCAGCACGTCATCAGCCGCCGCACCGCTGGCGCTGATCTCGGCGGTGACCGTCGCGCTGCCCGGCCGCGTGGGCGTGAAATAACGACGCACCGTCGTGCCGCCGGGGGGCAGGTCTACGGCACCGGTGTCGACGACGCGGCCGGCGGACTGGACCGACAAGCCGACGCCCGCAAGCGGATGCGCGCCGTCGTTGTGCAGCCCCACGTCGATCGCCACCGGGTGGCCGACCACGGCCGGGATGGTGATCTGCCGCAGCGACCGGACCGAGGCGTTATCCCATCGGGTCGACCCGACGGCCGCGGCAGTGACGGCGGCCTTGCCGGCGCCGTCGGCGGCGGTGAGCGGTTGCCACGCGGCGGCCTGGCGGTCGGCGACGCAGAGGATCGCCGATTCGCCCGCCCCGGCCGCGGCCAGCAGCGCCTCGGCGCGGCGCACGCCTTCGGCGAGGTCCGCGGAGCGGGGACCAGTGGTGAGCGCCGCGAGGCGCGAGGCGATGTCCTGCAGATCGGTCGTCACCGGCGCGTCGGCCGCGGCGTCGAAGCCGAGCGTGACCAGCCCGGCCTGGTCGCCGCGCGAGAGCCGCGCGATCACGCCCAGGGCCGCCTCGCGGACCTGATCGATCCGCGGCCCGCCCGCCTCGACGTAGCCGGCCGACGCAGTGGCGTCGGCCACGAGCACCACCGTCCGCGCCACGTCGCCTGCCGTAACGAACGGCCCCGCAGCGGACGGCCCTGCCGAAGACGGCCCCCGCGCCGGCCGCGCCATGGCCAGTGCGATCGCAGCCACCGCGAGCGTGCGCAGCACGAGCGGCGTCCATTGCCGCAGGCGCGACCGCGCGACATCCCCCGGCGCGGCGCCGCGCAGAAACAGCATCGCGCCCCACGCCGTGCGACGCACCCGCACGCGGCCGAGAAGGTGCAACACCAGCGGCACGGCCGCGGCGGCAACGCCGGCGAGCAGAATCGGGTTCAGGAACACCGCGCCCCTCCCCCGCCGCGCCGGCGGGCGACGGTAACGACGGCGTCGAAGAGCGGCAGATCGGTCGGCGTCTCGAGCAGTTCCGCGCCGGTGGCGGCGCACAGGGCACGCAGCTGAGCGTCGTGTCGGCGCTTGTTGGCGAGATACGTCTGGCGCAAGCGCGCCGCGTCGGCGCGCAGCGGCCGCTCGCCTTCAAGGCCGGCGAAGCTCGTCCAACCCGTGGCGCGGAAACCGATCTCATCGCGGTGCAGCGTGCGCACGAGGACGACTTCGTGCCGGGCGTGCGCGAGGCGCGCCAGCCCGTCCTGCAATCGCTGCGGGTCGAGCAGGAAATCCGACACCACGATCACGAGCGAACGCCGCCCGCGCCGGGCGGCGGCACTGCGCAGGGCGTCGCCCGTGCGCGTGTCGCCGGCGGGGGTGAGGCCTTCGAGCACGTCGATGATGCGCGACAGCTGCCGCGACGCGGCCGAGGGCGGGATCACCGGCGGCGCGTCGGTCCGCGCGACGACAAGCCCCGCGGCTTCGCCGCCCAGGAGCAAAAGGAAGCCCATCGCCGCCACGAGCCGTGCGGCATAATCGAGCTTCGTCGCCGCGCCGCCGTAGGCCATCGAGCCGCTGGCGTCGAGCACGAGCGTTGCGTGAAGGTCGGTCTCGTCGTCGTATTCCTTGACGAAGACCCGATCGGTGCGGCCGAGTACCCGCCAGTCGATGCGGCGCGGCTCGTCGCCGGCGACATAAGCGCGGCGCTGGCGGAACTCGACGCTCGCGCCCTTGAGCGGACTGCGGTGCAGCCCGCCGGCCCCGCCGACGGTGACGCGGCGCGCGCCCGGCGCGAGGCGGGCGACGCGGTGCAGGAGCTGCGGATCGAGCAGTGGGCCTAGCGGGTGCACGCGCGGCTCATCGTAAAGCCGGCAAAGGCGTTTGTATCGTCCGATGCGTTGCGGTGTCTCCCATGCCGCGCCACGCGGTGCGGAGGCTCACGAGCCGCGTACGACGAGAATAACGCAGGCGGCGGCCGTGAGCGCCACCGCGACCGTGGCCGCCGCGGCGATGACGTAGCCAGGAGCGAATGCCGTATCCAGCGCCGCGGCAACAAAGGGGGCGTCGACCACGGGACCGACAAGGCGATCGACCGCGGCGAGATCGGCGGCGAAGTCGTCGTGCAGGAACGGGCTGGCGTCGATCAGGGTGACGGCATCACCGCTGGCGATCACGTTGCCAGCGTGGATTGCTCCGTGGGCCAGGCCGCAGGCGTGCAGATCGGCGACGGCCCGGCGCAGCGCGCCCGCATAACGCGGCGCGTCCCCCGAGGCCAGCGGTGTGCCGGGGACGAATGGGCTGACGAGCATCACGCCCGCCGGCAGCCGCTCGGCCGTCATCGGGCCGACGAAGCGCGTCGTCGGCGCCTCACGCAGCCGCTCGAGGCGGTCGCGCACCGAGGCGTGCAGGCCGCCGCGGCGAAGGCAGTCAGACGGGATTTTTTTGAGCACGACGTCGCGGCCGAGCGGGTCGCGCGCGAGGTAAGTCGCGTCTGCGCGCAGCAGGCGGACGAAGACGTAATCACCCCATGCGTCTGGCACACGATTATCGTAACGCCCGGGCCGTGGCGTGAAAGGCTTTGCCGGACAGAACCACGAAAAGCACTGTGACTTGCCGAAGCGTCTGCTTCCCTCTCCCGCGTGCTCGCGGGGAGGGCCAGGGAGTGGGCCTTCGAACAACGTAAAGTGCAGAGTGAAACATAACGCCGTTGACGCAGATGGTGCGGCGAACCGCACCTGATGCGTACGCTTCGATCTTGTGATTCGTCGATCAAGCCCTCTCCCTAACCCTCTCCCGGGGTTGCGGGCGAGGGGACAGGAGATCGCGAGTTGGCGAGTGATCGACTGCGGCAGCGGCGCAAGCGTGCGTTGCCGATACCGGCCTTGCGTGGTACATAGCTGCGCGTGCCGCGGCGTCGTGTGCGCGGCCATTTCTGCGGCTGTCGGAACAAGGAGGTTCCTTTGCGGCTGCACGCGTTGCTCCGGCAATCCCGTATCGAATTTGATCCACGCGCCGTCGCCGACGTCGAGATCGCTGGCGTGTCCGACGATTCGCGCCGTGTCGGGCCTGGCGACCTGTTCGTCGCCCGCCCGGGCACGAAGTCCGACGGCGGCGCTTTCGCGCGCGACGCGCTCGCCGCCGGGGCGGCGGCGGTCGTGGCGCAGAGTCGCATGGACGATCTGCCGTTGCCGGTCATTGTCGTGCCCGATGCCGCAGCAGCCGTGTCGCCGCTGGCGCACGCCGTCGCGGGCGATCCTTCACGGGAGGTGAAGGTGCTGGCCGTCACCGGCACGAACGGTAAGACGACCACGACGTACCTGATCCGCCACATACTGAACGCCGTCAAGCGCAAGTGCGGGATGATCGGCACGGTGGCGATCGACGACGGCGCGACGGTGGCCGAAGCGGAGATGACTACGCCGGGCGCCGTAGACGTCGCGCGATTGCTCGCGCGCATGCGCGACAACGGCTGCCGGGCCTGCGCGATCGAAGCCAGCAGCCACGCACTGGACCAGTCGCGCCTCAGCGGCGTGACGCTCGCCGGGGCGGCGTTTACGAACCTCACGCTCGATCACCTTGATTATCACAAATCGATGGACGCCTACGGCGCGGCCAAGGCGAAGTTGTTCACGCAGCTCGGTCCGGACGCCGTCGCCGCTGTGAATCTCGACGACCCGCACCACGCGCGGATGACAGAGCAATGCCGCGCGCGGGTGGTCACCTTCGGCATCGGCCGCGACGCCGACTACCGCGCCGCCGACGTCGCGGCGACGGCGGCGGGCACGTCGTTCATCCTGCACACGCCCGATGGCACGACGGAAGTGCATCTGCGGCTGATCGGCCGGCACAATATCGAGAATGCCTTAGCGGCCGTCACGCTCTGCTGCGAGGCCGCGGGCGTGTCGATCCACCAGGCCGCCGGCGCCCTGGCCACGGCCGACGGCGCGCCTGGGCGGCTGCAGGCCGTGCGCACGGACGGGCC
>DASVSS010000371.1:0-2773 GCA_036387945.1 Tepidisphaeraceae bacterium
GGCAGTGGACGTGATTGCGCAGCCATTGCAGCAGCGGCGCGAACTCCCCCCGGGCGAAGTGTGCGTCAAGGTCTCCCAACGCCTCGCCCGCGGCAGCAAAGAGCTGTGCGGCATACATGTTGCCTAGCGTGTACGTCGGAAAATATCCCATGAGCCCGCAGCTCCAGTGCACGTCCTGCAGGCACCCGCTCGCGGCGTCCGGCACGTCGATGCCGAAAAGCGTCGCAAACAATGCGTCCCAGGCGGCCGGAACATCGCGGGGCGCGAGTTCGCCGTTGATGAGCTTCTGCTCGATATCGAACCGGAGCAGCACGTGCAGGTTGTATGTGACTTCATCAGACTCCGTGCGGATGTACGAAGGCCGCACGGCGTTGAGGGCGAACAGGAAGTCCTCGCGCCTCACGTCCGAGAGCGACGCGAACGCCGACCGCGTGCGCGGCCAGAAGAACCGCCAGAATGCGTCCGACCGGCCGACGAAGTTCTCCCACAAGCGCGACTGGCTTTCGTGCACGCCAAGGCTCGCCGCTTCGCCCAGTGCCGTGCCGAAGTGCTCGGCCTTTGGAAGCCCTTGCTCGTACATCGCGTGCCCGGTCTCGTGCAGCGTGCCGAGCAGGCCGCCAGCGAAATCATTCGCGGCATAGCGCGTGGTGATGCGCGTGTCGCCTGGTGCGATGCCGCTGCAGAACGGGTGAGTGCTGACATCAAGCCGCCCGGCGGCGGCGTCGAAGCCGATGGCGATGGCGGCTTCGCGTGCCAGAGCGGCCTGTGCGACGGGATCGAATTCGCGCCGAAGAATCTCCGTGGGCGCCTGCCGGCCGCTGCCCTGGATCCTGGCCAGCAGCGTGACGAGCCTCGGCCGCATGGCGTCGAACAGTGTCGTGAGCGAATCGGTCGTCTCGCCAGGCTCGTACTCATCGAGCAGGGCGTCGTACGGTTTGCCGCCCGCGCCCAGGCAGGCCGCTTCCTGGCGTTTGAGATCGGTGACTTTTTCCAGCCACGGCGCGAACCCGGCGAAATCATTCGCCTTGCGCGCCTCGGCCCAGGCGGACTGGGCAAGGACGGTCGTGTGCGACAGCGCCTCGACCAGTGCCGCCGGCAGCTTGACCGCCCGGCCCCGGGTGCGCGCCGCTTCCCGGGCCACGGCAGCGGCGTCGGAATCCGGTGACGCGGCCGAGGCGTCGAGCGCGTCGGCGATGAGGTCGCCCAGCGCCGGGTCCGTAACCTGCCCGTGGATCATCCCCGCGAGCATCGCCGTCTGGTCGGCACGAAAGGCGGTGCCGCCCGGGGGCATCATTACCTGCTCGTCCCAGCCCACCAGGGCGGTGACCGAACCGAGCGTGGCGATGCGGCGGAGGCGCTGGCGAAGTTCGAAATCGGCGTCGGTCGGCATGGAAAGTCTCCGAACAGGTATTCCCGGCGAGAAGATTGTCAGTAGAATATCGCCCCGCACCGCAGCGGATCACACTGTATGACGCAAGACGCACAACCCGACCCATCGCGTGAACAATTCCGTCCCCCCGTCGACGAACAGCTCGACCGCGACATCGAAGCGGCCATGGCCGGCGTCGATCTCGACCGGATCATGACCGAGCCCACTGCCGGCGGCGAAGGGCGCTCGCGCATCCGCGGCGTGCAGAGCGGCGTCGTACACTCGATCGACCTGCAAAAGGGCGAGATTCTCGTTGAGCTCGACGGCAAAAACCAGGGCATCGCCATGGTCGACCAGTTCGACACCGAGCCGCGCATCGGCGACGTGGTCGAATTTTTCGTCGACCGCTTCGACGAGCGCGAGGGAATCTACAAGCTGCTCAAAAAAGGCGCCGCCGTCACCAGCGCCGAGTGGGAAACGATCCAGGTCGGCCAGCTCCTCGAAGGCAACATCACCGCGATGAACAAGGGCGGCCTGGAGATGCAGATCGGCACGATGCGGGCGTTCATGCCCAGCGGGCAGGTCGACATCGTCTTCCAGAAGGACATCAGCGCGTTCATCGGGCAGCGCGCCAAGGTCGTCGTGCAGAAAGTCGACCGCCGCGCCAAGAATCTCATCGTCAGCCGGCGTGCGGTGCTGGAGGGGGAGCGCGCCGAGCTGCGCGAGAAACTGTTCGCCGAACTCGAAGAAGGCCAGTCCCGCCGTGGCACGGTCACGAGCGTGATGGATTACGGGGCGTTCGTCGATCTCGGCGGGGCCGACGGTTTGATCCACATCAGCGAGCTGTCGCACCGCCGCGGCACCAAGGCCAGCGACGTTGTGAACGTCGGCGATCTCGTCGACGTGAAGATCGTCAAATTCGACCGCGAGACCGGCAAAGTCGGCCTGAGTCTCAAGCAACTGATGGCCGATCCCTGGGCGGGGGCCGAGAGCAAGTTTTCGGTCGGCACGAGCGTCACCGGGCGCGTGGCCCGGATCGAAGGGTTTGGCGCGTTCGTCGAAGTCGAAGAAGGCCTCGAAGGCCTGCTGCCCGTCAGCGAGATCAGCTGGCAGCGCGTCAATAAAGTCGGCGACGTGCTGAAAGTCGACGACATCGTGAAGCTGTCAGTCATCTCGCTCGACCCCGCCGCCCGCAAGATGTCGCTCAGCCTTCGCCAGGCCGGCCCCGACCCTTGGAAGACGGCGGAAGAAAAATACCCCCGGCATTCGGTGACCCAAGGCAAAGTCACGCGCACCGTCGACTTCGGCGCGTTCATCGAGCTCGAGCCCGGGCTTGAAGGCCTCGTCCACATTTCCGAACTCGCCAATCACCGCGTCCGCACGGCGTCGGAAGTCGCCAAGCCG
>DASVSS010000372.1:0-3691 GCA_036387945.1 Tepidisphaeraceae bacterium
GAAGCGGGGCGGCAGGACGTTCGCCCGAAAAGCCTGAATGTCCCCTATTGGTGGTTAGCGGCCGTTCGCCTGCTGGGTAATCGACCTATTGATCGAACTCACTTCGGCTTCTGTCGCTGCCGTGTAGCTGCGCCCAGAGCCTTTCCGTGCCAGCCTCTTGCGCCCGGTTCACATACTGAGAGGCAACGAGCCAGCCCTTGATCGGACGCAGAGGAAGGAGTGTGCCCAGCGCCATGAATGGCACTGAGGTGAGCAGGTGAACCCACCACGGCGGATCGAAGGCAACTTGTATCCACAAGACAAAGAATACCAGCGGCAGGCAAATGATGCAAAGCGAGAAGAACGCGGGTCCGTCATCTGGCGCGGCGAAACGATAATCGAGGCCACAACTCTCGCATCGGTCGGTGACCTTGAGCCAAGACTTGAACATGTGACCTTTGCCACATCGGGGACAAAGACCCTTCAAACCACATTTTACTATCCAGCGGAATTGGTCGCGGTCTTCGGCTTCCGGGCCGACAGGCGGAATATTCGTGGGCATGATGCCTCCTACGACGCGTCGCCGTACGGCGGCATTGGACAGAGTGTCCCAGCCGCTAGAACTAACCGCTGCAACGGCGGGCATTCCGGAAAGGGTCCGCTGATAGCGACAGAGAAATGTCCGCAATTGGGCGAAACCAGACGTTCGCACCCCCACAGATAGCGGCAGCGGCGGGGAGCGAGTAAGAGCCGTTAGCTCATGTCGCGCGAGCCGACGCCGATGACGTCCGTTGATGCACGCTGGTCGTCCGTCAGGCGACCGGCGGCTTCCAAGCATGCGCAACTGCGAAGCTCCCCTCAAGCCTTCTGCGAATAGCCAGTAGGCATCAGTCCTCGAGGGTGTTCAGTGCTGTCCAGCTCGCGCACCTGGAAGCCCATTCGGCTAGCTCGAGCTTGCCGCGTGCACGAGCGGAAGCTGCACCTAACGGCCACGTAAGGATGTCGGTGCAGGGCTCGGACCTCGCACAGGCTATGGTGCCCATCGTTCCGGCAGCAGGAACCACTGCTCCGATTTAGGCGGCGAATCCCGCAGGATGAATCGGCTGGGTGCGCCGCCCGCGGGCGACGGGAGCTCGATGAATTTGGCGGAGCGGCCGACTCTGTGCTGCGCTCCTTTTTCGGAGCCACTCGACACCGTCGCGAACACATGTTCGCCGGCCAAGATCAGAACAGCTCGATCCAATCTCGCGCTCTAAGTACCTGAAAAATAAGGAACGGAGGTGAAACAGTCGGCACGAAGGTCAATGATGTATGTTATAGCAGCTCTGCAACGGAGTCGTGCCATGCAGGAATGCCGGATCATCTCAGCAGGATCGCTGACGCTGCGCGATCTGGAAGTGCTGGGCCGCGGCTTCGCGCGTCACTTTCCCGTGCCCGATGATCAGATGTTCGCAGATCTGATCAGAAGACTCGATACGATTGAGGCAAGCTCCTGCGATCAGGAGGTGGTCGCGAGCTAAGGCTCACAACGCTCAACGAAGCACTTTTTGTGGATGGATGTCCGCTTGTGGGCGAAAGCGGACGTTTGCGCCGGACCCGGTGCCGAAGGTTTGGCCATCGTGGGAATCGGACGCTGCATTCAGCTGTCGCGTTCACCGGCGCGCTTTCAACAGCCGGGTTCTTGCCCGCGCGCTCGGCAAAACGCGTCATCCGCTGCGATGGCCTTTTCGCGTTCCACGACGAGAAAACGAAGCTGGCTCTCACCAGCAAGCAACGCACGCTCTATCTCAGCCCTGTCCGCGTTCGAGGACGCCGCCAGTCGCGCTGCATTGCGCGAAGTCGATCTGAGATGACCGCACTGCGCGAGTACAGCGGTTACGAGCCGCTCTCGCTCGGTTCGCCCAGCAGGTAGTCCTTTGCTAATCTCTTCCACGAGTGGATCAAAGAGACAGCCGAAATACGTAAGTAGCGGCTGAGTGACGGCCACGGGCAAGGCGTGATCGGGCGCAGCCTGCGCTGCCCATGCCGTGAACAGCGTCGTAAAAACCATGCAACGCTCCCGTGGGCCGGCACCGAGGAGGCTCCAACTTCCAGGAGCACCAGGCTCGGTGTGAGGTGACAGCCTTTCTCAACGTCCGCAACTGGGCGAAAGCGGATGTTCGAAGAGCGAACGCGCGGAATGTCCGGTTCTGGTGGATTGCGGACGTTGATCATTCACGGGTTAGCGATCCGCCAGTTTGGAGTGAAATCCAACGAGGAAGTGATCGCGACGCGGTCCAATATGAATCGCCCGATCCGACGCTCGATTGTCGGCCAGTCAGGCACGGCTGCCCTGCTCAGCCTCACGTAAACATTGACCTTGAACGACGGCCGCCCGACAGTGTCTCCTTTCACTGGGTGCTGCATGCCGAGCGTGCAAAGATCCTGGCTGGGTACTGCGTGCAGGCCGCAATGCACAAAGAAGTCATGAAAATGCTGCTTCTTCAGGTATAGGTAGCTCCTAGGATAGCCGTCGACCTCCACCACTTGGTAGGTTCGGACATCGAGGTCATAGAGGCGCGACCCAGTCTGCTTGTAGTATTCGAAGTGCTCAAGGAGTGGCGGATCCATGAAGTCGCTCTGGTAAGTCGATACCTTCGGCGGGGACAGCATTGCATATGCGATGATGGTAGCACTGTCCTCGTGAGGTAGTGCCTTGGCCGGACGCATTGTGCGGTAGTTTAGAATGGCCAGCGTGGGCCCGATGAAACCCGGCAGCAGCTCGGTAGACGCGAACGCCGGTTCCAGCCGGAGGGACAATGACGGGTCGGCAATCTCGCCGGTAGTGGGTGGTTGAGAGTTACCCGGCTGCTGTGGCGCAATTGGTTCGCAACTCACCGAAAAGACGAGCGCCAGGATCAACAGCGTTGCGGCAAGCCCAGTCAGTGGTTGGTTCATTGCGGGAGACTACGTGCTTTGGGAATGTCCGCAAGTGGGCGTTAGCGGACATTGAGCTTCTTGTCACGCCGGCGTCGAGAACGCTGCGTGATTGTCGCACTATGCGCTCGACTTCGTCGCACACCAGAGCAAACACGCTGCTCACGAGCCGCGGTGCTGACCGGGCTCACGCCCCGCTGACAGTGTCGGCCGGGGCTGATGGTGGTGGGAGCAGCAATTGAGCTGCTCGCCTGATGAGGAACCACCATCGTGCCGAAGCTCAACGATCTGCAATCGATCCTGCTCGCCACCGCCGCCCAGCGCGAGAGCGGAAGTCTGTACCCGCTCGCCGAGAGCACCGCCGGGACCGGCGCGCGCCTGAAGAAGGCGCTGACCGCGCTTGCAAAGGCCGGCCTCGTCCAGGAACGGGAGACCAGCGACAAGGAGGCCACCTGCCGTACCGAGGGCGACTGCCGCTACGGCCTGTTCATCACTGCAGCGGGTGCGGCGGCGATCGGCATTGGCGAAGAGCCTGCCGGACCGGCACAGGCGGCCCCTGAGCTGTCACCAGCAGCCACTCCGCGGACCAGCAAGACGGCTGATGTGATCGCCATGCTCCAGCGCGACAGCGGGGCCACCTTGCCTGAGCTGGTCGAAGCTACCGGTTGGCTGCCGCACACGACCCGCGCGGCACTGACTGGCCTGCGCAAGAAGGGTCACGCGATCGCGCGCGGCAAGCGCGACGAGCTCACCTGTTACACGCTGGGCGCGGCGGCCGAAGCGTGAGCGACCTGGA
>DASVSS010000373.1:0-6538 GCA_036387945.1 Tepidisphaeraceae bacterium
TGGTGTTCGGCTGCGGCGGCGACCGCGACCGCAGCAAACGCCCGCGCATGGCGCGCGTCGCACAGCAGCACGCCGACGCGATCTACCTCACGAGCGACAACCCGCGCACCGAGCCGGCGCAGGCGATCATCACGGAAGTCATGAGCGGCTTCACGCTCGAGAACACCACGTCGATCGTGCTCCAGCCCGACCGCCGCGCCGCCATCCGCCAGGCCATCGACGACGCGCGGCCCGGCGACCTCGTGCTCATCGCCGGCAAGGGCCACGAGAATTACCAGGTCCTCGGCACGGTGAAGCACCCGTTCGACGACGTCGAGGAAGCCAGGATCGCGTTAAGCGCGGCGAGGGCGTGAGATGATCGCGATGACAGCCGCCGAGATCGCCGCCGCCGCCGGCGGGTGCGTCGTCGCCGGCGACGAAGGGGCCACGGTCGAATCGGTCTGCACCGACTCGCGCGCGATCGCCGCCGGCAGCTTATTCATTGCCATCGTCGGCGATTCGATCGACGGCCACGCCCACGCTGCGGCGGCGGTGGCGGGGGGGGCGCGGGCCGTCATGGTCTCGCGCTGGCCGCTCGATAATGTCACCGGTGCCGCGGTCGTGAAGGTCGACGACACCCGTCGCGCGATGGGCCGCTTGGCGACGCACGTCCGCCGACAGTTCGACGGCACTGTGATCGCCGTGGCAGGCAGCAACGGCAAAACGGGGACGAAGCACCTCATCCACGGCGTACTGTCGACGGAGCTGGCAGGGACGATGTCGCCCAAGAGCTTCAACAACGACGTCGGCGTGCCGATCACCTTGTTCGGCGTCGACGAGGACGACGATTTCGTCGTCGTCGAAATCGGCACCAATCACCCCGGCGAGGTGCGGCACCTGTCGCTGATGTGCGAGCCGGATATCGCGATCATCACCAGCATCGGCGAAGAACACATGGAGTTTTTCGGCGACTTGGGCTGCGTGCGGCGGGAGAACGCCCAAATCGTCGCCGGCCTGCGGCCCGGCGGCCGAGTGTTCGTGTGCGGCGACGACGTCCCTTTACGCGAACTGCTGCCAACGGCGGCGACGTTCGGTTTTGACGAAGCGAACGGTCTTCGCGCGACCGGCGTGCGCGCGACGCTGGACGGCGTGACATTCGCCGCGACCGGGGATGAAGCGCAGAAGCGGCTAAATCGACGCGCGCCGTCAAATCCCCCTCCCCCCGAGGGAGGGGGTAGGGGGAGGGGGGCGGGTGCCGACCGACAACGAAACGCCCGTCGACGGTCCCACAAAACCGAATTCGCTAAGAAGCTTCGAACGGAAATGACCGCCCCTGAACGCCTCCTCTGGTCCCGCCTGCGCCGCAAGCAAATCGAGGAATACCGATTCCGCCGCCAGCAACCGATCGGCCCCTTCGTCGCGGATTTTTTCTGCGCGAAAGCAAACCTCATTATCGAACTCGACGGCATCTCTCACGAAACCACCCCCGACGCCGACGGGCGCCGGCAGGTGTGGTTGGAGCAGTGCGGCTTTCGCGTCATCCGCTTCACGAACGACGACCTGCTGAAGCATCTGGATGCGGTCGTCCTCGAGATCGAGCGCAACCTGGCGTCCGCACCCCCCACCCTACCCTCCCCCACCGGGGGGGATGGATTTGCTCCCACGAATCCGACGGCGACTAGGACACAGTTCACCCTCCCGCTCCCCGGCCGGCACAACGCGTCGAACGCGCTGGCGGCGATCGCGGTCGGGCGAGCGATGGGCATCGATGACGATGACATCCGCCATGGACTGGCCCATGCGTCGTCGCCGGAGATGCGGATGCAGAAGCGCGTCGTCGGCGGCGTGACGATCCTCAACGACGCCTACAACGCCAATCCTACGTCCGTGCGCGCGGCACTGGCAACGGTGACAGATGCTGACTGGCCAGGCCGGAAGATCGTCGTGCTCGGCGAAATGCGCGAGCTCGGCGCATACGCCGCCGCGGCCCACCGCGAGATCTTTACCCTCGCCTGCGCGAGCGGATTCGACGCCGTTTACTTCGTCGGCGAGGCGTTCGCGGCCTTCGGCAATGAGCCGGAATCGTGGGGCAGGCGTCCCGCCCGTCGGTTAGAGCAAAAGAATGTCGCCAGGCCGGACGCCCACCCCACGCATTCGCCCATGACATCGAGTGGGAACGTCGACCGTGGTTCACTGCCGAACGCGCCCGCAGCGACGTCGATCTTTTTCCCCCCCGACGTCCCCGCCGCCGCTGCTGCCGTGGCGGCGATGGCGGGCGACGGCGATCTCGTCCTGCTCAAGGCGTCGCGCGGCGTGCGGCTCGAACGCATTGAAACGGCGATTACTGAACGGGTCGCCGGTCAAAGGTCTGTTCCTGAAAGGTCGTTGTAGTGCTTTACTGGCTCACCAGCGTGTTCCGCGAGCAGCTCGAGCAGTCGCCGCTGTCGTTCCTGCGCGTGTTCAATCTGTTCATCACCTTCCAGGCCGTGGCGGCGGTGCTGCTGTCGTTCGGCACGGTCGTGCTCGCGGGGCCGCGCGTCATCGTGTGGCTCCGCGCCAAGAAGATCGGCGATCTGTCGAAGTTCGACGAAGCCACGATGGACGAGATGATGAAGAACAAAGTCGGCACGCCCACGATGGGCGGGCTGCTGATCATCGGCGCGATCGTGCTGGCCGCGGCGCTGCTGGCGGATTTGTCGAACTTCTACGTCGTAATGGCGCTGGTGACGGTGATCTGGCTCGGCGCCGTCGGCGCCGTCGACGACTGGCTCAAGCTCACTGCCGCCCGGCGCGAGAAGGGCTCGCGGCAGGGCCTCAGCGGGCGGGAGAAGCTGCTGTTTCAGGTCGGCTTGGCGGTCATTCTCGGATTCTTCATGTGGCGATACGGCCGCGGCGTGCCCGAGGCGACGGGGTTCTTCGTGCCGTTCCGGCAGGAGCCGCTGTTCCAGCTCAACGCCTTTTTGTACGTCGCGTATGCCGCACTGGTGATCGTGGGCGCCAGCAACGCCGTCAATCTCACCGACGGCCTCGACGGACTGGCGTCCGGGTGCATGACGCTGACTGCGTTTTCGTTCCTGGTACTGGCGCTGATCGTCGGCGACGCGGGCCTCAGTGGCACGCTGCTGTTCCACCACCTCCCCGCCGCCGGGCAGATGGCGGTGTTCGCCGGTGCCATCCTCGGGGCCTGCATGGGCTTTTTGTGGTTTAACTGCAATCCCGCGCAGGTGTTCATGGGCGACACCGGCTCACTCGCGCTCGGCGGGCTGATCGGGTTCATCGCCCTTGTGCTGCGTCAGGAACTGATCCTGCTTATCGTCGGCGGCGTCTTCGCCGCCGAGGCGGTGAGCGTGATGCTGCAGGTCTACTATTTCAAGTACACCCGCGTCCGCTTCGGCGAAGGCCGCCGCATCTTCCGCATGGCCCCGCTGCACCATCATTTCCAGAAAAAAGGATGGACCGAAACGCAGGTCGTCGTGCGGTTCTGGGTCGTCAGCGCGATGCTGACGGCGCTGGCGCTGATGACGGTGAAGTTGCGGTGAGGGGAGTTGGTGGGTGGGAGTTGGTAGACTCGTTCGAAGTCGTTCCGCCAACTCCCAACCACTAACTCCCGTTTCTATGTCTTCTCACGTCTACCAGATCAACGTCAACCCCGCTGGCGGCGTGCCGAAGTACGCGGTGGCCGAGACGCGTGTCGAAGTCGATCACGTCGCCGGCGACAAGCAGGTTCATCTCAAATTTCACGGCGGGACGATGCGGGCGGTTTGTCTATACGCGCTCGAGCGCATCGAAGCGCTGCGCGACGAAGGCCATCCCATCACGCCCGGCAGCACGGGAGAGAACCTGACGGTTGCCGGCCTCGACTGGTCGACGATCAAGCCGGGCGTGCGCCTGCGGGTGGGGGACGCCGTCGAGTTGCAAATCACGTCATACGCCGCGCCGTGCAACCAGATCGCCGGGTCGTTCGAGGGGTGCACGAGCGATCGAATCTCGCAGAAACTGTTCCCGGGGTGGGCGCGGGTGTACGCGAAGGTGAACGCGACCGGACTCGTCCGCACGGGTGATGCTGTCGTTGTGCTTTGAGGCACGACCATGATGCGATCCGGTTCCTCCCCCTCCGGGGCTAGGTGGAGGCGGCCTCGACCTGCAACAACGGCCCGCACGTATAGCCTCCCCGCAAGGGGGAGGAACCGGAGCAGCGTTTTGGAGGCGCGTTGCGCTTTGGTGCCGGAGAGAACGGCACCTGTCGGGGCATCAGGCCGATGCGTTTTGAAGATCGCCGCGCGGCTGGCTTTTGCGTTGGGCGATGACGGACTGGATCGTGCGGACGAGCTGTTGCAAATCGACGGGCTTGACGACGTGGGCCGCGAAGCCGGCGGCGCGGCTGGCGGCGACGTCTTCTTCTCGGCCGTAGCCGGTCATGGCGATGCCGGCGTCGAAGCCTTTGGCGCGTAAGCGGCGCATGAGGTCGTAGCCATTGCCGTCGGGCAGGCCGATGTCGCTGATGACCAGGTCGAACGCTTCGGCCTCGGCGGCGGCGAAGGCGGCGGTGGCGCTGGCGGCGAGGCGCACGTCGTAGCCGCGCATGCTCAGCAAACGGCGCAGCACGCGGGCGGTGTCTTCATGGTCTTCGACCAGCAGCAGCTTCAACGTGCCGGCACTGGCGGCAGTGGCGGCGGGCTTGGGCGCGGGGGCGGCGCTGGCCCCGACGGGGGCCAGGGGCAGGCGTACGACGAAGCTCGACCCGCGGCCCGTGCCGCCGCTCGTGGCCGTCAACGCCCCGCCGTGCAGGTCGATCACCGCCCGGCCGACCGCCAGTCCCAGCCCGATGCCGCCGAACTTGCGCGACGCCGCGGAATCGCCGGCTTCGAAGGCCGAGAAAAGCTTCGGCAGCACGTCCGCCGGCACGCCGATGCCTTCGTCGCGGCAGACGAGCTCGATCGATTCGCTTGACGGATTGAGCGTGCACAACTCGATCTCGCCGCCGACGCCGCTGAACTTGATCGCGTTGCGCACGAGCGTCAGCAGGACCTGCTGCACGCGCGCGGCGTCGGCGTGCACTACGTCGCGCGTGGCGCCGAGATCGAACTGCAAGCGAATCTGCTTGTCGCGCGCCTCGACCGATGACGACTCGGCCGCGGATTTGAGCAGGCGGTGCAGGCTGGCGTTCTCACGCTGCAGGGGCAGGCGGTTGTGCAGCACGCGGTTGAGATCGAGCAGGTCGTCGATCAACCGCACTTCGAACTCGATGTTGCGGCGGATCATCGCCAAATCGTCGCGCACGCGCTCGGGCAGCGAGGGGTCGCCCTCGATCGACGAGACGGCCATCAGCACCGGCGCCAGCGGCGTGCGCAGCTCGTGGCTGAGGGCGCCGAGGAACAGATCTTTGCCGCGGTCGGCGTCGGCACGGTGGGAGACGTCGCGCAGCAGGATCGCCGCGTGCGGTCCCGTGGGGCGTAGGCGGACCCCGAGGGTGACGCCGTCGCCGAAGCCGCGCGTCTGAAAATCCGCTGCCGCGCCGGGCGAGGCGAGCGGGCCCGCGAAATCCGCCCGCGCGGCGGTCGGCAGCACGTCAAGAAACGATCGACCGATGTGCGGAGCGCCCAGCAGCCGGCCTGCAGCGGCGTTGACAAAGACGACCGCCCCGCCGGCGTCAATGACGACAACGGCGTCTTCGATTTGTTCGAGGATTGCCAGTGCGTCGATAGCCGTCATTCGCTGCCTGAACGTTACGGGTTTAGGGGACGAATGTTATAGCCGTTCTTGCGAGCGCAAGTCCATGAAAATATGGCCGCTGCGCAGCGGCGCAGGAGCGAAGCCAGTGAGCGGCGGTCTTAGAACCCGCTCGTGTCAATGCGCATCGCGTCGGCGAGCACTTCGGCGATGTGGCGGATTTCGCTCTTCACGCCGTAGCGGTGGCACATGCCGCTGATGTTCATCGTGCAGCCGGCGTCGTTGCAGATGGTGGTGTCGGCGGCGGTCTTCTCGATGCAGCGCATCTTGTCTTCGACGATCGCCTTGCTGATGGCCGGGTACTTGATCGCGAACGTGCCGCCGAAGCCGCAGCACTGGTCGGTCTTTTCCAAAGGCGTGAACGAAGCGCCCTCGATCTGCTTGAGAATGCCGACCGATTCGTCCTTCAGCCCCAGGCCGCGCTGGTGGCAGGTGTAGTGGTAGGTGAACGTCTCGGGCTCCGGCAGGGCCAGGCCTTTGAAGCTCACTTTTAAGGTTTTGGTCAGAAATTCGACGAACTCGTGCGTCTTATGACGCACCGCTTCCATCCGCGGGGCCCACTCGGGATCGTCCTTGAGCAGTTCATGGAACTGCTCGCGCACCATCGCGCAGCACGAGCCGGACGGCGTGACAATGTGCTCGTAGCCCTCGAACGTGCGAATGAATCGCTTGGCCAGATCGGCGGCGTCGGCGTGGAAGCCGTTGTTGAAAAACGGCTGCCCGCAACAGGTCTGGGCGTCGGGGAATTCGACACGGCAGCCGTGGTGTTCGAGGATCTTCGTCACCGCCACGCCCACGCGCGGGTAGAACTGGTCGGTCAGGCAGGTGA
>DASVSS010000374.1:0-9811 GCA_036387945.1 Tepidisphaeraceae bacterium
TATCGCCCATCACCACGTTCTTGAAGTTGTACGGGAGGTAGTCGTCGTCGATCCGCTTGAGGAATTTGTAGACGCTTAATCGTCCGCCCGTGTAGACATTGCGGGTTGTGGTCGTACCGGACAATGGCTCGTGGCCGTAGGTCGTGCCCAAGCCGAGCAGCGCGGAATTGATCTGACTGACCGTCAGGGTCGGCTTCATCGACAGGGCCAACGAGATCGCGCCAGCAACCATCGGCGTCGCCATCGATGTTCCAGAGTCTAGCGCGTAGCCTTGGGTGAGGTTGGTCCCGAGAAGGCTCGTCGAATAGATGTCACGCCCGGGCGCGGCAATGTCCACGGTCTCGACGCCGTAGTTCGTTTTGGCGTCGGCCTCGTAATTGGGGTCGCTGGTCGGGAGGTCGGCGCGGGGGAATGTCGTCAGTTGATCGGAGCTGTTGGAAGCGGCCACGACGACCATGTTAGTCAGCCCGTATGAAGGGTCGCCCAGCTTGGCGGGGTACCACATCGCGGAATTGGGCGTCGTACCGTCCAAGTTTTGATCGTGATTGTGGGCCGCGACGACGAACATGATGCCAAGCCCCTCGGCCTCCTCGATCCGCTGGAGCAGTGAAGGCGTGGGATCGACGGTCGTCGACACCAATTTATCTTGCGGCCAATGATCATAGCCGAAGCTGCCGTTCATCACGCGGATGTTAACGCCGTCGCGTTACTGCTGGCTGACGTAAGCGACGGCCTCAATCGCGCGGTCCAACTGAAAGTCGACCGTTTCACCTCGATCGTTCCGCTGCGTCGTGATTCGCAACGGCATGTATTTGCTGTTCGGGTTCACGCCGACCGTGCTGCTCCCGTCGGTGCCGTCATTCCACTCTCCCGATAAGACTCCCGCCACCTCGGTGCCGTGCTTCTGCTCATCGAGCGGCTGTCCGTCGTTGTCCCAGTAATCAACTCCGCCGATGCTCCCGTCTGAACGTTTGTAGACGTTGGCGTCCAAGTTAGGATGCGTGTATGCAACGCCACTGTCGAGCACGCCGACAACGACGCTTTTGGACCCCTTGCTGTAATCCCATCCCCCGACGCCATTGCCGGAATTGATCAGGTCGATTTTGTCATACCAGTACCGGCCGTTCGACGAACTCCGGGTGGTGATCTCCGTCGGCGTGGACGACGCCATCGTTCCGATCAGATTGGGCTCGATCGACGCGACCGCACGCGTCGGTGCCAAAGCGTCGTAGATCTGCTCGTAGGTCTTGCCCGGAGCCCGAATCTTGAAGATTCGCGTATCGCCGAGATACTTGTCAAATGCGAAGTTTCCGTTGTGCGTGAGCAGCTGAGAGAGCTTGCTCGATGGCAATGCTGCGGAGACGCGGTTCGTCTCGCTCAGTGTGGATTCCACACCGTCGTAGCCGTCGGCGAGTGTGATGATCCATTCGTCCTTCACCGCCCGGAACGAGTGACCGTCACGCGTGAGGTCGACGATCTCGGGAATGGTAACGGCCGCAGCGTAAAGTCTGCGAGCCTCCAGCGAGTCGACCACCGCACCGGCCGCGCTCTTCACGTTTCCAACTTGACAGTCCCGCATATTTCCTCCTTGAAGCCGTGAGAAGTCGGGCTTCACGCGCCGGCGACCCCCGCCGTGAATATTATTTCACTGACGTTTCATAATTTAGAATAGCTTTTCGCGTTGTCAACCAAGATTGTGGTGCTGGCGAAATTTGACCCAATTTCGTAGTCCGCAGGGTGGGCGTCGATTGAATAAGGGCGATCGAATAAGGGGACGTTACTGATTCCCTCATCGCCCGGCGTTTGCGATCGTATTCGTAGGGCGACTGGGCCGGTACGTTCTCACCCGCTTCGGCCACCACGGCGGCATCGGCACTTCGCGGCCGTAGAGCAGGCCGGCGGTGAGGTAGCCCACGAACTCGTGCCAGCCTGCGCGGCCGACGCGGGTGAGGTAGCGGACGCGGTGGCAGCGGGTGCAGGCGAACGCCAGCGGCGGGCGGGGCGGGGCGTCGACTTCTTCCTGGCCGAGGCGGAGGCCGAGGTGGGCTTCGACCGTGGGGACGGGCAGGGGGAGGTAGATCATTTCCACTTGGCGCGAGCAGGCGGGGCAGGTCCACGTCCAGCCGCGGAAGCGGTCTTGGCCGCGGTAGGGGCGGTGACGCGGGCGGCGGTGGAGCGTTTGGGCGAAGTCGGCGGGGACGGCGTCGGCGTGGAACTGCCAGAGGCCGCCCCACGCGGGGTCTGGGGCGGCGAAGTTGGTCGCGCAGGGGTTGAGCAGGCCGGGGCGGTAGAGCAGGGGGACGGGCTTGCCCCGTCGGCCGCCGAAGGTGGGGATGTGGCGGACGTTGAAATAGCCGAGTTGCATCGCGCGGCGAAGGGATTCTTCGTGCACGCCGAGGCGGGCCGCGACATCGGTCCACGGCTCGCCGGGCGGGGCGATGGTGACCGGTTCGATCAGCCGGCGGATGAGGGCGGCGTCGACCGTGACGCGGTGCGGTCGGCGGTCGGCGATGGCGTGGCAGTCGTCGGTGACGGTGTTCCATGCGGTCATGCGGGTGTCGCCGGCGCGCAGGGCGACGCACCAGGCGCGGGGCGGGCGCTGCAGGGTTTGGCGGTGACGCCGGGCGAGGCGGGCGGCGCGTTCGCGGGGGTCGTCGCGCAGGCGCGGCCATTGGCGGACGAAGGCGGCGAGGACGTGATCGGTGACGGTTTCCATCCTTTTATAGACGTGCCGGGCGGGGCCGTGTTTGCGCGGGGCGGAATCGGCGGATCGTCAGGGCCGGCCATGGGTTGGGCCGGAAATCGGGCGAATCGGCGGATTTCTCTTGTCGCGGCGAGGGACGGCAAGGTTGCCGGGCTTGCCTGGGCCGCCGGGGGTGCCGTGGCCTGAGTGTGGCGAGGTGCGAGGGTGATGGGATTTCACTGCGCGGGGCACGACGAGCCGGAAGCGTAAGCGACGGGTGTACGCAAGCACCGCCCGTCGCTTACGCTTCCGGCTCGTTGCGTTAAACTGATTGGCATGGGCGAACGCGAGATCCGGGAGAAGTACGGCGGGAAGCTGGATAAGGCGATCAACCGGGCGATCCGCGCGGAGATTCCCGAAGGCAACGCGGCGCTGGACACGCTCGAAAAGCTTTCGGGGCCGGCGGCGCACAGCGGGTGGACGGACCCGAACGGTCAGCCGACGCCGGCGGCGGCGGCGTATTTTCGGCACAAGCACAATGTGGTCGACCGGCTGATCGCGAAGGTGCGCCAGCACTGGAGCCTGCCGCCGGCGAAGCCGCCGACGAAGAAGGCCAAGGCGATGAAGCGGCCGACGTCGAAGCGGAAGTCGGCGCACCGCCCGACGCAACCGGGCGGGGCGTCCTCAACGGCCAAGAAGCAGACGCGTTTCTAAATGCCGGCCGGTGAACAGCGTCGCCGCTCGCGCTTCACTGCCCTTTGTATGAGGAAGGGTATGGCTGGCCGAGACGGGTTCATCGGGCGAAAATACGCACCGCGTCGCGCGGAAAAAATGTGACAGCCGATACGAACGTGCGAGATAAATCCACGGCCACAGCGACGTTGATCCCGACGCCATGCGACGGAAACGGCGGGGAAAGGCGTTCGGCTCGGCAGCAGGGTTCAAGCGGTCGGCCCGATCGTCCGGGGGCCGGCGGCACGGGGGCGGTTTCGGTGATATACTCCCCGCGACAGGTGGCGGCGGGCCGCGGTCGCATTCGTCGGGCGTCGGGCGTAGATCACGATGGCGGTTCTTCAGTTTCTACTCGCCGCCGTCGCCGTCTGGGTCATCACCGGGACGGTGCTGAATTTCAGCAAGCACCCGCACTGGTACGTCCGCATCTGGGATTTCCCCCGCGTCTTCACGATGCTCGTCGCCGGCGCTCTGCTGCTGGCCTTTGCGATCCTGTTCCACGCCGCCTGGTGGCACTGGGCGTTGATCGTCGGCCTGGCGCTGGTGATCGTGCGGCAGGTGTACCTCATCTACCCGTACACGCAGCTGGCGCACAAGGAAGTCAAACGCTCGGACAAGCCCTGGGGCGATGACTGCCTGCGGCTGGTGATTTCCAACGTGCTCATGGAAAACACCGAGCACGCGCTGTGGCTGGAGGTGATCCGCGCCGCCGACCCGGACGTGCTCGTCGCGGTCGAGATCGATGACAAGTGGGACGCCGCCCTGGCGTCGCTCGTTGCCGATTACCCGCATTGCGTGCGCCATCCGCAGAACAACTACTACGGCATCAACGTCTACTCCCGGCTGGCGTTCGACGCAGAGCCCGAGGTTCGCTTCATGGTGCAGGACGACATCCCGTCGGTGCACCTCACCCTGCGCCTGCGCGACGGCCAGCGGGTGCGCCTGCACGCGATGCACCCGCGCCCGCCGGAGCCGATCCGCGACCAGGATTCCGCCGCCCGCGATGCCGAGCTCATCACCCTCGCCAAGGAAATCGACGCCGGCGAGCGCTCGATGCCGTCGATCGTCTGCGGCGATCTCAACGACGTCGCGTGGTCGTTCACGACGCAGCTTTTCCTGCGCATCAGCGGACTGCTCGACCCCCGTAAAGGCCGCGGGCAGTACAACAGCTTCAATGCCCAGAGCCGATTCATGCGGTTCCCCCTCGATCACGTCTTTCATTCCAATGAGTTCCGCCTGATCGACCTCCAGGTGCTGCCTTACGCGGGCTCGGATCATTTTCCGATGATGATCGAACTGCGTTGCGAGCCGTCGGCGGCCGACCACGACCAGCCCGACGCCCGGCCGACGTCGTCCGACCGCAAGGACGCCGAAGAGATCATCGAAGAACAAGCCCAGCGCCAGCCCGACCAGGGAGAAGCGTGACCCCCGCGGCCGACCTCCCGCCGGGCGAGCCGTTGCCCGCCGGCCCGCCGGCCGCCCGCGCCAAGGCGTACGCAGTCCACCTGCTCACCGCTTCGGGTGTCGTCTGCGCCTTCGCCGCCGCCGCGGAGATCTGCCGGCCGTCGCCCGATCCGCGTGTGGTCTTCGCGTACTTGGCGCTTCAGGTGCTGATCGACGCCGCCGACGGCCCGCTGGCGCGGGCGTGGCAGGTCAAGCGCTTCGCCCCACACGTCAACGGCCGCACGATCGACGACATCGTCGACTACCTCACCTACACCTTCGTCCCGCTGCTGCTCGTTTGGCGCATGGACTGGCTGCCCGGCCCTGACGCCGCGTGGGTCGCTCCCGCGATGGCCGCCAGCCTGTTCGGCTTTGCCAACACCGCCGCCAAGGACGAGCGCGACGGCTTTTTCCTCGGCTTCCCATCGTACTGGAACATCGTCGCCCTCTACGTCGGCTACGCCCACGCCCTCGCCGGCCCGTGGCCCGGGGCGATTCTCGTCGGTGCGCTGACAATCCTGACCGTATGCCCGGTCCGGTTCATCTACCCGAATCTTGCCCCGCGCCCTTGGCGCTTGCCGACACTGGTCGGCGCGCTCGTCTGGCTGGCGCTGCTGGCGGTGATGCTCCCGCGGTATCCCAACAGCCCGGCCTGGCTCGTGCTGCTGTCGCTGACCTATCCGATCTTTTACGTCGTGCTTTCGGTCGCACTCGACCTCTCCGCCCGCCGCCGCGGGCTTTCGGCATAGAGTGGGCATCGCGTCTGTTGCCTGCCGTTTGGTTTCAGATGTATGTCTTTGGACATCGGGTGCGCGGAGCCTGCACCCCGGCAGTCGGTGTTGAAAAACAAGCTCCAAGGCTGAAAAGTGTGGCGCAGCCTCTAGACTGCCGGCCATGACCGACTACCGCTGGCTCATCTACGCGCTGCTCTCGGCGCTCGCGGCTTCGCTTGTGGGCATCTTCGGCAAGCTGGGGATGCAGAGCATCGATGCCAACCTCGCCACGGCCGTGCGCAGCGTGGTGATGACCGTTTTCCTGCTCGGCGTCGCCACCACATTCGGCGCGTGGTCGAAGCTGCCGACCATCGGTGGTAAAGCGTTCGCGATGATCGTCCTCAGCGGTATCGCCGGGGCGGTGTCGTGGCTATTCTACTTTCGCGCGATCCAAGTCGGCACGGTGAGCCAGGTCGCACCGATTGATAAGCTCAGCATGCCGCTGGCCGTTCTGCTGGCCGTCCTCATCCTCGGCGACCGCCCGAGCGGGCTGAACTGGCTGGGGATCGCACTGATCGTCGGCGGCGCCTACCTGGCCGCTCTTCCCGCTCACCGATAATACCGCATGACTCCACCGCCCCTCCCCGCCGAGCCCCGCGCCCAATCGCCGTCAGTGTCCGCTGCGCCGCTCGTCAGTGACGTGCTCATCACCCGCAGCCGCGCCAAGCTCCCGCCCGCGATTGCCGCGTTGCTCGATCGCTCGCAGCCGCTGCCGCCGGGCGTGCGCTTGTTCGAGAAGCAGGTCACCGTGCGCGAGCTCCTGAACCCGATCAACGGCGCGATCGCCTTTGGCGTGGTCGGCGTGCTGTGTTTCGTCTGGGGGACGTACCTCGTCGCCGACTCGACGATGAACCCGCCAGTGGGCCGCGACGCGGCGACGCTGATCGCCTTCGGCGCCGCCCTCGCGTGCGCCGGTGGGACCGTGGGCATGCTCGCGTCTTTCGCCAAGCGCCTCAGCCGCCGCTCCGACCAGCGTGCCGGCCGATCCACGCGCTTCGGGATCTTTCTCGCCCCGGCCGCCATCATCGCCGCCAGTCCGGGCAAGACCGTCGTGATCCCACGATCGCGCTACCGCGGGACGAACGGGCCATTCCTGGGATATGAATCGAACGGAAGGATCAAGTACTTCGAACTGCCCGACGCCATCCTGCCCGCCGAGGGCGACACCTTCGCCACTTCGCTGCATTTCTGGACGACAGGCGTCGCCGCACCCGCGTTATAGAGCCGCGCGCCTACCATCATCTCGAGATGAAATCCATCGTGACCGTCGGTCGGCGCGCCCTCATGGCGGTGTTGTGTTTCGCAGGCGCTTGCCTCGCCGACGGCGAGGCCGAGCGGGCCCAGCATCGTCTTGATCCAGGGGCCGCACGCGCGAACGTCGACAAGGCGACGCAGCTGATCTTCGACGGCACGAACGAGTTCCGCGCCGAGAATAAGTTGCCGGCACTGAAGCGCGACGAGACGCTCGACGCGACGGCCATGGCGTTCGCAAAGTTCATGGCCGAGACGCACAAGTACGGCCACGAAGCCGACGGCCGCAAGCCCGCGGACCGGGCCGAGGCCAAGGGGTACGCCTACTGCGTCATTCTTGAGAACATCGCGCTGCAGTTCCGGTCCGACGGGTTCGAGACCATGGCGCTGGGCAGGTCATTCGTCGAGGCGTGGAAAAACTCGCCCGGGCACCGCAAGAACATGCTCGACCCGAACGCCGTCGAGGCCGGCATGGCGACGGCAGTCAGCTCCAACGGCGTCTACTACTCGGTGCAGTTGTTCGGCCGTCCCAAGTCGATGGTGTTCGACGTACGCCTGGAAAATCGCAGCCGCACGGCCGTCCGTTACACACTGGGGGACACCGAATACGACCTCGGCCCGCGCGTCATCCGCACGCATTCGGTCTGCCTCACGCCGACGATGAAGTTCGCCCTTCCCGCAGGCTCGACCCCGCCGGACGAGCGTCTTCTCAATCCCGTGCGGGCCACGACCTTCGTCATCACCGACAACGGCGGCGCGGTGAAGATCAATGGCGTCGAGAAGAAGTGAGCGCTCGGGGGCGGGCCGGAGGCGGCCGCGCTACGCGACTTCTACGACGTTGTTCAGTTCGCCGTATTCGTTGGTTTCGGTGACGTCGTTGTGCGGGTCGGTGACCCATTGGCCGTCGACGATGAAGCGGTAGCGGTACTTGCCGGGCAGGAGTGGGAGCCTGGCGGTCCACTTGCCGGGAATAACGTTGGACTGCAGCGGGGTGCTCATGGCCGACCAGTTGTTGAAATCGCCGGCGATGAGGACGCGGTCGGCGTTCTCGAAGCGGGCGGCGAAG
Source organism: Tepidisphaeraceae bacterium (assembly GCA_036387945.1). Taxonomy (GTDB): domain Bacteria; phylum Planctomycetota; class Phycisphaerae; order Tepidisphaerales; family Tepidisphaeraceae; genus DASVSS01. The sequence goes on from DASVSS010000374.1 coordinate 7,949, forward strand.
ACGACGTCGGGGCCGACCTGCTGCACGCCGTAGACGTGCTCGATCTTTTCCTCGATCGTGCGGCGCGGCGCGTCGGCGACGGCGGGGCCGTTGCCGGCCAGGCTGGCGACGGTGTTCTTGCCGAACTGGAAGTTCGTCAGCTGCGCCAGCTGCTTGGCGCGCTGCACGAGCTCCATCGGCCGGCTGAGTTTCTCGGTCGGCACGGGCTCGGGCTCGGCGGGGCGGTGGCCCATGAGCTCGCGGGCGAGATCGACGAAATCCTTGTACCCACGGCTGCCGGGGTCGTACTCGGTGATCGGCTGGCCGAAGCTGGCGGCTTCCTTGAGCTTGGTGTTGAAGTTCACCGTGCTGGCCATGAGGTGGTCTTTAAATTTGGCGCGCAGCTCGCCGAGCACTTCGCGGGCGAGCTTCGTGCGGGTGTCGTAGAGCGTGGGCAGCACGCGGACGTTCTTCTCCGTGCCGCAGCGCTGGCGCATTTCGTCGAGCGTTTCCATCATGCGGCTAAGGCCGTGGAGGCTGAAGTATCCGGTCTCGACGGGCACGATGATTTCGTCGGCGGCCTTGAGGGCGTTGAACGCCAGCAGGCCGACGCTCGGCGGGCAGTCGATGATGCACCACTGATAGGTGCCGCTGACTTGTTTGAGCGCCTCGGTCAGCCGGTCGTCGCGGCCGGGCCGGCCGGCGAAGACCTGCTCGAACGCCGCCAGCCGCACGTTGGCGGGGGCCAGGTCGAAGTCTGTTGCGATCTGCCAGACGACGTCGCTCACCCGCGCCGGCGTGCCGTCGCAGGGCTCGAGCAGGGTGTCGTAGATCGTGCGCTCGATCTGCTCGTCCGGCACGGCCAGGCCGACGGCGCAATGGCCTTGCGGGTCCATGTCGACCAGGAGCGTTTTGTGACCCAGGCGCGCCATGCAGGCGGCCAGGTTGATGCTGGTGGTGGTCTTACCACAGCCACCTTTTTGATTGACGATCGCAATGGTTCGCATGGCAAACCTTCCTTGGTCGAATAAGCCGCGTCGGTCCTTGACACAGCGGAAGTGTGATACTGGGTAAGGATCGGTGCGGTGCGCCTATTAACTTTATTTATATTGGACTCCGCAGCGCACTTGCACAGTGAGATTTCAAAGCCGCCGTCACGCCACGACCTGCCAAAACAAGACGGGGTCGCTTCAGCGACCCCGTCATCTCCATCAGCGATAACTCACAGGCGCGCGACCTCACGCGGCAAGCGGCGCCACCCGTGCGGGCGCCACCGACTCCGTCGGTCTGTATTCGGGCACGACGCTCATGAGCGCTTCGATGATCGAATTCCGATCCAGCGCCACCACGTCGCCAAGCCTGGCGAGCATGGCGTCGACCTCGCGCTTGGAATGGCGCGGCAACTTCCAGACCCGGATTTTTTCGTGCGACGTTGGGGCGGTCGCGTCGCTGTCGTTGGCGAGTTCTTCGAACAGTTTTTCGCCGGGGCGCATGCCGGTGATGCGTACGTCGATGTCGACGCCGGGGACGAGCCCGTTGCGGCGGATCATTTCTTCGGCGAGGTCGAGGATGCGGACCGGCTCGCCCATGTCCAGGACGCAGATGTCCCCGCCGCACCCGCCGTGAAGCGTCATCGCGCCGGCCTGCATGACCAGTTGGGAGGCTTCGGGAATGGTCATGAAGTACCGCCGCATTTGCGCGTGCGTGACCGTCACCGGCCCGCCGGCGGCGATCTGCCGGGCGAAGATCGGCACGACGCTGCCGGACGAGCCGAGCACGTTGCCGAAGCGGACGGCGACGAACCGGGTGCAAGCGGGGTTCAGGGTTCGGGGTTCAGGGTTCAGGCAAGCAAGAGTATTGCGATCATACTTTCCTTCCGCTTCT
>DASVSS010000375.1:0-36127 GCA_036387945.1 Tepidisphaeraceae bacterium
GCCGATTCCGAATCCGACCTTGATCTCTTTACGAAGCGTCAGCATGGGGACTCCTTCCCGAGCTGTGACAATCGTCAGGCCGAAAGGCGAATCGAATGAGCGTCATCCATGACCACTCGCCCGGCCAACTCTTAACGACTGTCGAACGCCGGCGCCCCCTGTCGGACGCCGGAAGATTTGCCTCATCCGCTCGATCCCTCGGCATCAACCCGCTGCGGGCTGCGGCCCCACCGAGCGGCTTCCCGCCGCCGCAGTGGACGTGTCACCGAGCAACAAGATCGGTGCAGCGATCGCGATCGAAGAATAAGTGCCGACGATAATGCCAAGCAGCATTGCAAAAGTAAAGGCGTGAATTCCTTCGCCGCCGATGACGTACATCACCAGCAGAATCACGATCGACGTGCCGCCGGTCAGCAGCGTGCGGCTGAGCGTCTGGTTGATCGAGTCGTTGATGACGCCCCGGCTCAGTGCCCCGTAGCGCCCCCGGTTTTCACGCACGCGGTCGAACACGACGACGGTGTCATTCATCGAATACCCGATCACCGTCAGCACCGCCGCGACAAGCGTTAGGTCGACGCGGAACGGTCGGATGAGAAGGACGTTCTCGAAGAACGCGATCTGCCCGAGGTAGTAACTCATGCCAATGGCGGCGATGACGATCGCCGCGTCGTGCACGCAGGCGACCACGGTCGCCAGTCCGAACTTGAGATTGCCGAAGCGCAGCCAGATGTATGCCATGATCCCGAGCACCGAGAACATCATCGCGACGAGCGTGTTGGTCTTGGCTTCTTCGGCGACCTGGGAATCGAACTTCGTCACCCCTTTGAGCGCTGGCGGACTGCTGACGGCTTCGCGCACCGCCGCCCACGCGGGGCCGGCCAGGCCGGCGCGCCATTGCGTGACGGCCTCGGCCTTGGCGGTGTCGTACGAAAACCGCGAATCACTCATCAACACGGCGATCCGCCCGTCGCCGAGGGCTTCGACGGTGACGCTCTCCGGTCGGTTCTGGGATTCTTCCTGAAGCAGACGCTCGGTGATGCGCTCGCGCACCTGTTCAGCGGACAGAGGCGGCGTCACGTCGCCGAGCACGATGGCTACGCCGCCGACGTGCGCCGCGAGCTCCGTCGCCGGGATGTCGGCGATTGCGCTCTGTGCGTTCTCGATGGGGAACAACACCGCGTTCTCGGCCGACGCCAGGTCGGCGTCGGAGAGCTTGAACTTGCTCGACTGCCGCGCGTCGAGTCGCTCGCCGAGGCCTTCGACGACGGCGGCCTGCACCTTGGTCGTGTCGCTCGTGGGCGTGGAGATCTGGTATTGCAGCCCGTCGTTGCCGACGGCAATCACCTTTGGCGCGGCCAGATCGCCCGGGCGGCTGCGGCTGATGTCGTCGACGAGGTCCTGCAGCTTGCCGCGATCGAACTCGGCCTTGTACTCCGGGCGCAGCGACACCTGTACGGTGGTCCCGCCGCTGAATTCGATGTCGAGCGCTTCGCCGCTGCGCAGCTTGACGACGAACAGCGTCAGTCCAATGCCGCAGAAGATCGCGCTGAAGGTGGCGAAGATCCACGCCTTGCCGATCCAGTCGACGTTGGGCGTCAGCGCCTTGTTCCACCGCGGGTAGGTCCGCGGCAGGCTGCCAAGATCGTCAAGGCCGAACTTGTCGATCAGGATGGCGAAGATCGTCTTCGTGACGTAGAGGGCGGTGAACAGGCTGGTGATGATGCCGATGAGCAGCGTCAGGCCGAACCCGCGCACTTCTTCCGAGCCGAACCAGAACAGGAATACGCTGCTGATGGCGGTGGTGACTTGCCCGTCGAGGATGGCGCTGAGCGCGCGGTCATAGCTGTTGCGCAGCGCCATCTTCAGCGAAAGCCCGCGCGCCTGCTCTTCGCGCAGGCGCTCGAAGATCAGCACGTTGGCGTCGACGGCCATCGCCACCGAGAGCACCACGCCGGCGATGCCGGGGAGCGTGAAGGTCGCGTTGATGAAGGCCATGCATCCGCAGATGACAATGAGGTTGATCAGCACCGCGACGAACGCGACCACGCCCGAGAGGTAGTAGTAGCCGATCATGAACACCGCGACGACCACCAGGCCGGCGGCGCAGGAGACCAGGCCGGCGCGGAGGTTGTCCTTGCCGAGCTGGGGGCCGACGAAGGTTTCGCTGATGGGCTGGTCGGTGAGCTGCGCGGGAAGCGCGCCGGCGGAGAGGGTCGTGGCCAGGTCCTCGGCTTCGGTCCGCGAGTAGTCGCCACTGATGCGCCCGTTGGCGAAGATCTGCGATTCGATGTTGGGGGCGGAATAGAGCTTGTCGTCAAGGACGATGCCCAGTGCATAGCGCCGCTGGGCCGTCTGCTTGAACTTGCCGGTCAACTCGCCGAACAACCGGCTGCCGGCGGCGTCGAAGGTGAATTCGACGGTCGGCTTCATGCTCATGTCGTCGGTGCCGACGCGGGCCCCGGCCAGGCCCCACTGCGGCAGGCCGGGGGCGTTGACCATGGCGTGTTCGGGGTCGTTGTAGCCCAGGACGTACCACTTGCCGTTGTACTCGACCGCCCGGCCGACGAACTCGGCGGGGTTGTCGACGACGAACCAGCGCGTGGTGTCACCGGGCTGGGGGCGTGGCCCCTCGGCCTTGAGGCGCGCGATCATGTCCGCCAGGCCCGGGGTCTGCTCGTCGGCCAGGATGTGGAAGCTCAGCACTCCCGACCCCGTCAGCCGCCGCTTGAGCGACGCGACGTCGTCGAGCTTGTCGCGCAGCGGGGCAAACGCTGTGTACGCCTTGACGAACTGTTCCAACGCGGTCAATCGCGGCGGCGCTTCGGCAAGCTTGTCGCGCAGCTTCTTCAGCGTCTCGGCCTGCTGCTTCGGCGGCTGCTGCAGCGCGTCTTCGACTTGGCTGACAGGCACGTTCGTGCTCATCAGCTCGGCTTCGCTTTTTTCGTAGGCGAGACGACCGCGGGCGGCCTCTTCGCTGTTTTTAGCAGCCCGGGCGGCCTTGATGCGCGCGGTCTGCTCGGCCATGGATTTGAGCAAGTCGGCCCGCTTCGGGCTGCCGGCGGCGAGTTGGTCGATGCGCGCCTGCAGCTCGTTGCCGGTGAGTCTTTCGAGATCGCTGCGCACGGCGACGCTCTTGAGCTCGCCCACCGCCAGCGCCTCGCGCGCCGCGACGTACGCGGCCTGTGCTTTCTCGGCCTCTTCGCTGCGGCGCGAAAGGGGCATCTGGATTTCAAGCCGGTTCGCCCCGCTCGGCCGCCAGACGAGGTTCTTCACGCCGTTGGGGTCGACGCGCTTCTTCAGCACCGACGCCACGCGCTCCGCCAGATCCGGCTCGTTGCTGCCTTCGCTCTTGATCTCGTACGTCAGGCTCGTGCCGCCGGCGATGTCGATGCCGGGACGCAGCGAATGATTGAGGTTCACCGGGCCTGTCGGGTGCAGCAGCCAGAAAAGCGATCCGGGCACGCGCTGATAGATCGCCGACAGCGACACCCAAAGGACGAAGGTAATCAGCAGAACGCGATTGAGATGGTTGGTGGGCATGTGAGCGTGCGGGATACGGCAACAGAGATTTTGGAATCGTGAGTTTCCGCTCCGCCGGCGCGGTCACTCACCCGTTCCAAAGTCCCGACCACCGACTTCCGTAATGGTCTACTTGGTTTCGGCCTTGGTCGTTTCGGTAATCACCTTGTTCACGGCCGTGCGGACGAACCGCATTTTCGTGTTCGTCGATTCGTCGACTTTCACAACGATCTCCGCCGTATCCGTGGACACGACCGTGCCCAGAATGCCGCCGATGGTCTGCACGCGGTCGCCTTTTTTGATCTCATCGAGCATGGCCTGGCGCTGCTTGTCCTGCTTGCGGCGTGGTAGGACCAGCAGGACGTAATACAACACCCCGACGAACACCAGCGGAAGCAGCAGCGACAGCATGTTCGGGCCGGCAGGGGTCGTGCCCTGGCTGGCTTGGGCGAGAAGATCGAGAGAAGGAAGATCAAACAAGGGTGGACTCCATAGCGGTGTTCAGGCCGCGGGACATAAGGGGTTCGGGCGTTTGGAAGCGACGACTACAAGACGTCGACCGGGGTAGCGTTCTGACGGCGGCGATTCATTGGTGCGTGGGCTGGGGGTCATTCTGATTCATTTCAGTCCTCGGCCCCAGCGATGCCCGCGGGTCGTGCTCGGCGAAGTCGGCGAAGATGCCGTTTTCGATCGCCGAGCGGATGTCCGCCATCAGCCGCTGGTAGAACCGCGTATTATGCAGGCTCACCAGCACGGGGCCAAGCATCTCGGAGGCAAAAAAGTAGTGGCGGATCGCCCCGAGCGTGAAATGCGTGCAGGCGTAGCAGTCGCAGCCGGCCTCGATCGGGCCATTATCGGCGGCGTATTTGGCGTTGCGAATGCGCTTTACGCCGTCGGCGGCGAAGGCATAGGCGTTTCGGCCGTTGCGGGTGGGCATCACGCAATCGAACATATCGATCCCCTGCCGCACCGCGGCGACGATGTCGCGCGGAAAGCCCACGCCCATCAAATACCGCGGCTTGCCGGCCGGCAGCAGCGGCGTGGTGTGCGCGAGAATGCGCTTCATCGCCTCAAACCCTTCACCCACGGCCAGCCCGCCGATGGCGTAACCGGGCAGATCGAGCGCGACCAATTCTTCAGCACACCTTTGGCGCAAATCCAGAAACGTGCCGCCCTGAACGATGCCGAACAGCGCCTGCACGTCCGGCCGGGCGTGCGCGGTGACGCAGCGCCCCATCCATTCCATCGTGCGCCGCAGCGCCGACTCATGGACGGACCGGTCGGCATTGCCCGGCGGGCACTGGTCGAACGCCATGATGACGTCCGCCCCGAGGGCGTTCTGCACGCTCATCGATTTCTCGGGCGTGAGGTGGTGCAGCGTGCCGTCGATGTGCGATTTGAACGTCACGCCGTCGTCGGTGATTTTGTTGATGTCGCTCAGTGAGAAGACCTGAAACCCGCCGCTGTCAGTGAGAATCGGGCCCGGCCAGGCCATGAAGCGGTGCAGGTCGCCCAGCGCGGCAACGGTCGCGGCGCCGGGGCGGAGCATGAGGTGATAGGTGTTGCCGAGGATGCACTCTGCGCCCGCGGCCTTCAGATCGCGGGGAAGGAGTCCCTTTACCGTGCCCTGCGTCCCCACGGGCATGAAGGCCGGCGTCTCAAAGCTGCCGTGCGGCGTGTGAACGCGGCCGCGGCGCGCGAGCGTGGTCGAGTCAGTCGTGATGGGTTCGTAACGCACCGGCGGAATCATGCGTCAAATGATTACCACGAACCTGCTGTAGGGGCGACGGCGATAAAGGCATTTCGTGGCCCGCCTGTCGCCCATGTGAAGAATTGGGGTCTCTCTTTTTTCTACCGAGTACGCGACCGACTGCTGCTGGTGCTACCCCCGCCGCTGGCGCCAGAACTGCGTGATGCCCCGCTGCGGTCCGTGCCGCCGCCGCTTCGGGGGGCCGGTGACGCGTCGCTGCCACGGTTCCGCGGGCCGGCGGATTCCGCTGACGATCCGCCACGCGCCGGAGCGGCGCTGCCGCGCGATTCGCTGCGGGCCGCGGGGGCTTCGCGGCGCGGCACCGGCGGCGCGGTGGGAGCGGGTGCTGCGCTACGGGTGTTTCCCGTGTCTCCGCGCGGGCGCGGGGGCGTCGTGTCGATCCGGCCGGGGTCGCGGTTGCGCTGCCGGGCGACATCGTCATTGGCCGTACGCGTGCGGGTTGCGTCGCTGCGGCTCACGTCGGGAACACTGCGCTCCGTGCGTTCGCGCTCCTGACGACGCTGGGCGTCTTCCAGGCGCGGCTGCTGGTCACGATCACGGCTGCGCGCGTCGCCAGTATTGCGGTCGCCTCGGTCACTGCGGTCGTCCCGATCGCGTCGGTAATCCACGTCCGGTCGCGTGTGACGATACGAGCGGCCGCCGTGGTAGTAGTAGGGATAGCGGTTGTAAAGATAAGAGCCGGAGTAGTACGGCCCCGAGTCGTAGTAACGCCGTTCTACGGAATAGTCGTAGCCAGCCGTGTCGTAAGTATAGCGTGGGCTCGTTTCGTAAACGCCGGCGACAGGGCCGTCGCCGAGATCGACGACGCCGTCAGGATTGTCGTAAACCGCTTCGCCGGGGGGCGAAGGATCACGGTCGCCGAAGTCGTAATTGCCGACCCGTTCGTCCCCGCGGCCGATGCCGTCGTCGGGCTCATACCCACCGGGATTCACGCAGCCCCAGAGCAGCAGCGGAACGAGGTATAACAGCTTGCGGATCATCTAGGATATTAGACCAAACGACCGCCCGCCGGTTGGAATAAAATTCAATTATTGTGTGCGATCGACGTGCGAGACGCCGACGGAATCCCTGCCCGATTGCGCGCTGGGCGGCTCTGGGGCGTCGCCAGGCGGAAGAGTGTCGACGAGTTCGATGCTCTGCTGCACTTCTGCGCCGGCCGTGTGCGTCTGGGGGGCGGGAAAGCGCACTTCGGGCAGCCGCGAGACGGCTTGGCGCAGGGCCTGATCCCACCGGCCGCGCATGCGCTGGAGTTGCGGGTCGTCGGCGGTGAAACGACGCTGGCGGCGCAGGGACAGCTCGTCGGGCGAGTAAGCCAGCAGATCGATCGGCGGGCCGACGGTGACGTTGCTCTTCATCGTGCTGTCGAGGCTCAGCAGTGCGTATTTCGCCGCCTCCTCGAGTGTCGTCTTATCGAATCGAATGCCGCGGTCGAGAATCGGCCGGCCGTACTTGGTTTCGCCGATCTGAAGGAACGGCGACTCTTCGCTCGCCTGCAGCGGATTGCCCTGGGGGTAGATCATGAACAGTGCCGGCGGCTCGCCCTTCACCTGCCCGCCGAGGATGATGTTGACGTTGAACGAGTAATCGTCGCGCGCCAGTGCCGGCCCGTCGATCTCGGCCACCTCGCGCACGGCCTTGCCGATGAGGCGGGCGGCGTCGTACATCGTGTTTGCCGCGGCAAGCCCTTCGCCGCGGTTGTAATCCCGCCGCAGCAGCGTCAGCACCGACTGCGAGCACGAAAGCGAGCCCGACGTCAGCAGCACGAAGACGTGCTGCCCTTCCTGAACGAAGCTGTGCATCTTGCGGGTGACGTTGACCTGGTCGCTGCCGGCGTTGGTGCGCGAGTCAGACGCCATGATAAGGCCGAACTTGGTAACGATGCCGAGGCAGTAAGTCATAGGTGAGGCGCCGATTGTCGAATGCCGGCCCGCGAATGCAAGGCGGCCTTCGGCGGCGACCGAACCCCACGGCGAGGACGAGCCCGGAAGCGGCACCCTACTGCTGCTGCTGCATTTGCGAGAGTTTTTCCTGCTGCTGGGCGTGTTCCTGCTGACGGCCGGCGACGCGCGGAGGGACGTACATCGCCACCGGCGGCGGCGCGGCGACGAGCGGGGCGATCTTTTCAGGAAACAGATCGTTCGGAATCGTTTCCAGCACCGTCGTCTCGACGGCGACGTTGATCGATTCCTTCCCCGCCCCGCGGTACATGCCCTTGTTCGGCGGCACGTCGCGGTAATCACGGCCGACTGCGACCTTGACGAAGTTCTCGCCGGCGATGCAGCTGTTGGTCGGGTCGAACCCCACCCAACCTTCGGACGGGAAATATAGCTCGCACCAGGCGTGCGACTGGGTGTAACCGCGGAACCGCTCCCGGTCGGTGTCGTCCGGGTGAAGCAGGCCGCTGACATACCGCGCCGGGATCTTCATCGACCGCGCCAGGGCGATCATCAGGTGCGTGAAATCCTGGCAGACGCCTTTGCCGTGTTCGAGCACGACCGTGACCGGGCTGGCGCTGGTCGTGACGCCGGTCTCGTAGCCGAAGCGCATGTTGATGAGCCGGATCATCCGCTGCCCGAGTTCGCCCACGCGGATGCCAGGCCGCGCCCGCAGCTCATTCGCAAGATCCGTCAGGGCCGGCGACGCCACGACGGGGCCGTCGAACTGGAGGTAATCGTAAAGGCGGTAATCGTCGGTCTCGCGCACCGGCCAGGTGTCGGGCAGGGATTCGGGGCTGAACGACAGCGGCTCGGTCTCCACGACGCTCGTCGCCGCGACGCGGATCGCCTGGTGCACGCTGTTGATCGTGAACGTGTGAACGGTGTTGCCGAGCCAATCGAAATAGCTGTTGACGGCGCTGTACGGGGAGAGCTTGAGTTCAAAGCTCAATCGGTGCTGCTGCGTTTCCTGACGAGGGAACATGCGCAGCTCGACCACCGACTCCGCGATCGCGTTATCGTAGGTCAACTCCGTCTCGTGCTTGATCTTCAGCAGCATATTGGGTTCTCGGCTTCACGACCGCGGGCGGAGCCCGGCGGTCAGTACAGGAAGTACGACTTCTGCAGCGATACCGCGCTCTCGTCGACCACCGCTTCGATCTTCGCCAGGTATTGGGTTAGGCCTTCGCCCAGGATCTCGTCGATCGACGCGTACTCGAGCTGCGCCCCGAGTCGCCCGACGATCCGCTCCGGCGGCGAGGGCGTGTGCTGGCCGTTGGAAACGCGCACGCCCTGGACCGCGCAGTGAAGCTGGTCGACGCAGAAGCGAATCGACCGCGGGTAATCCTTCTGCAGCACGAGGAAAGCCGCGATATTGGTCGCGTCCAGGTCGGCCATGTGCAGGCGGCGGTAGGCTTCGAGCGAGCAGCAGCTTCGCAGCACGCCCATGAGGTGGATGTTGCGGATCGGCTGGTCGAGCTGCGCGTCCATCTTCGCCAGCACGTTGAAGCGCGTTTCGATGACCCGGGCCGTCACTTCGATGCGCTCGAGGTACTTGGCGGCGTTGGCGAAATGCCACCGCTGGTCGTGGGCGAGCGTGGCGTCGGTCAAGCCTTGGAACAGCATCGAGCCGTTCATGATGCCGTACAGGAATTCGTCCGGCGATTCGTCGTACCGCGACTTGGCCTCGTCGGCGGTAACGGCCCAGTAAATCGTGTTGAGGCACTCCCACATCTCCGACGAGATGTTCTCGCGGATGGCCCGCGCGTTCTCGCGGGCCTTGGCGATGCACGAGACGATCGAACTCGGGTTTGCGTGGTCGAACGTCATGAACTTCCCGATGCGCGAGGCGATCGTGCCGTCGCCTTCGGGCTCGCCGCCGGAGCGGGTGGTGGCGAGGATCGTCAGCCACATCTGGTGCTCGAGCACGGGGGTAAGGTCGCCGACGTCGACGAGCAGGATCTGGTGCACGCGGAGCAGCCGGGCGACGTGCTCGGCGCGCTCGACGTACCGGGCCATCCAATACATGCTGTCGGCGTCGCGCGAGAGCATCGGCCGGGCCTGGCCGCTGGCGGTTTCGTACGAGAGCTTGCGGAGTTGGGACGGGTCGAGCATCGCGGTCATGCGTCGGCCCCTTCTTCGCTGTCGTCTTCGAGCACCCAGGTGTCCTTGCTCCCGCCGCCCTGGCTGGAGTTGACCACAAGCGACCCGCGCTTGAGAGCGACGCGGGTCAGCCCGCCGGGCATGACGACGACTTTTTCACCATAAAGGATGTACGGCCGCAGATCGACGCGCCGGCCTTCGAAGGTCTTGCTGCCGTCGCCGCTGTGGACGCTCGTGCCGTCGCAGAAGCTCGGGTGCTGGCTCAGCTGCACGACCGGCTGGGCGATGAACCCGCGCGGATCGTGGCGGATTTTTTCGGCAAACCGCTCGCGCTCTTCCTTCGTCGCCTGGTGGCCCATCAGCATGCCGTAGCCGCCGGATTCGTTCGTGGCCTTAACGACAAGCTTGTCGAGGTTTTCGAGCACGAACGCGCGGTCGCTTTCGCGGGCGCAGACGTACGTCGGCACGTTCTCGAGGATCGGGTCCTGGCCGAGGTAGAACTTGATCATGTCCGGCACGAAGGGGTAGATCGCCTTGTCGTCGCTAACCCCGGTGCCGACGGCATTGACGATGGCGACGTTGCCGACGCGGTAGGCATTCATCAGCCCGGCGACCCCGAGCACGCTGTCCTGCCGGAAGCACAGCGGGTCGAGGAAGTCGTCGTCGAGCCGGCGGTAGATCACGTCGACGCGCCGCAGGCCGGCGGTGGTGCGCATGTAGACGAAGCCGTTTTCGACCACGAGGTCTTGGCCTTCAACGAGATCGACGCCCATCTGCCGGGCCAAAAAAGTGTGCTCGAAATACGCGCTGTTGTAGATGCCCGGCGTGAGGATCACGCACGTCGGGTCGGTAACGTGCGGCGGCGCGGTGTGGCGCATCGTCTGGAGCAGGTTGTATGGGTAATCCTCGATCGCCCGCACGCGGTACTGATTGAACAGCGCCGGGAAAACCCGCTTCATCACCTGGCGGTTTTCCAGCACGTACGACACCCCGCTGGGCGTGCGGCCGTTGTCTTCGAGGACGTAATATTTGCCGTCGCTGCCGCGGATGAGGTCGGTGCCGCAGATATGGATATAGATGTTCCGCGGCACCTGCACGCCGATCATCTGACGGCTGAACATTTGCGCGCCGTAGATCAGCTCCGGGTCGATGATTTTTTCTTTGAGAATCCGCTGGTCGTGATAAATGTCGTGGCAAAAGAGGTTTAGCGCCGTGATGCGCTGCATGAGGCCGCGCTCGAGGATCTGCCATTCGTCGGACGGGATGATGCGGGGGACGAGGTCGAAGGGAAAGATCTTCTCTACGCCCCGCTTGTCGGCGTAGACGGTGAACGTGATGCCTTGGTTGCGGAACAGCACGTCCGCCATGCGGCGGCGGCGTTCAAAGGCATCGACGTCCATGTCCGAAAGCCGTTGGGCCACCGGCGCATAATGCCGCCGCGGCTTCCCGGTTTCGGAGAACATTTCGTCAAAGACGCTGTCGACTGGGTAGTGGCTAAACATTCTGCCTGTGCGAGACAAGCGATTGGTCCCGCGTCCCACGATAGCACGTAGCGGGGGAGCGGTAAATCCAGGCTCCGATAATCCCTAGGGCCTGTTATGCACTTTGGGGTGCGAAACAGGGCTTGGGTGCCACGTTCTGGTATTCCAAGCCGTAGTGCCTGTTTTGACGCCGACACGCTCCGGAGGGCACCACGGCCTGGCGTACCTGACCGTGGCACCCGCAGGGGCGGCGCACCGCCCGTTGACACCCGACGAAAACACTTAACCACGCACGCACAGAAAAATGACGCACCGTCCCTGCGTTTCCCACCGTGCCCCGTCACCCGCGCTTTGACTGCAAAATCGACGATCCCCTCACCCCGAACAGAAACGGACCGACCGCTTCTCTTCAGAAACTTTCCCTTCGCTCCGCGAACTTTCCCTTCGTTTCGGGAACTTTACCCTCGCTAACGAAACTTTCCCTTCTGTTCGGGAGGTCCCCCGTCTGTTCGGAGCCGGGCGCCGAGTCAGTCGGGTGGCACAGCCGGCCATTTGACGGAACGGTGCGGTGCTCGCCCTACTCGGCTTGGGTTATTGGGCGGGCTCCGTTCACGGACTGCGCTTACAGCGCCTCAAGCCTCTGCTGCTTATCGAGCTCGAACAATGCCGTGATGATCTCGTCGAGCTGCCCGGCCATGACCGCGTCGAGGTTGAAATTCTTTGCACTCGACTCGTCGCCCCCGAGGCGGTGGTCGGTGCAGCGATTCTGCGGGAAGTTGTACGTCCGCACGCGCTGGCTGCGATCGCCGCTGCCCATCATGGCCTTGCGGGCGCCCATCTGGGCGGAGTGCTGCTTCTGGCGCTCGGTTTCGTAGAGTGTCGCGCGCAGCAGCGCCCAGGCGCGTTCCTTGTTCTGCGTCTGGCTTTTGTGCTCTGTCATCTTGAACGACAGCCCGCTGGGCTTGTGGCGGATGAACCACCCCGTCTCGACCTTATTCACGTTCTGCCCGCCCGGCCCGCCGCCGCGGCAGCCGAACTCCTCGACGTCTTTGGCCTCGATGTTGATCTTCACGTCCGGCAACTCCGGCAGGACGGCGACCGTCGCGGCGCTGGTGTGTACGCGCCCCTGTGTCTCGGTCTCGGGCACGCGCTGCACCCTGTGCCCGCCGCCTTCGTACTGAAGGTGCCGGTAAGACCCGCTCCCTTTGACGTTAATGATGACTTCCTTGAACCCGCCCCGCTCGCTGTCGGAAAAGTCGCTGACGTCGAACTTGAAGCGATGCGCCTCGCAGAACCGGCGGTACATTTCGTACAGATCGCGCACGAACAAGGCGGCCTCGTCCCCGCCCGTGCCGGCGCGCAGCTCCAAGAAGAAGCTGTCGACCTTGTCGTCCTCGGCCGTCACAAGCTCGTTCTTGAGTTGCTCGATCAGCTCGGACGCCTGCTGCCGTTTTTCCGGCAGTTCGGCGGCAGCGAGCTCGGCCATGTCCTTGTCCCCGGCGGCGGAGAGTTCGGTCAAATCTGTGATCTCGGCAAGGATCTGCTTGTAGCGTTTGTAAACGCCCGTCAGCGATTCCAGCCCGCCGGCTTCCCGGCTGGCGGCGATCATTTTCTGCGCGTTGGGCTGCGTACCCGGGTCGTTGAGCATCGCCTGCAGGGATTCGTATCGCGCCAGCAGTTCATCAAGTTTACGGATCAGCGCCGCGGGGACATTGGGGACGGAGGTAGCCACAGACCGGACAGATTACACCGGCACGCCCGGTTGTTCTACGAGCCGCGGGGCGGCAGCGGCGAATGGCCAAAGTCGCCCGCGGGCCTGGGCCGATAAACGATTCATGCAACCCCCCGCCGCCGACCGCGGCATGAGCCGGCCGGTCTTTGCGCTCGTGCTGGCGATGCTCGCCGCCGGCGTCGCGGGCCGGGCGGTGCAGGTCGTCGCGCCGTCGAATCTGTCGGACACCGCCATGTTCGTCTACATGGGCAAGCTTGTCGCCAACGGCGGGCGGGTCGGCGTCGATTTGCTAGACAACAAGTTGCCTTCAGTCGGCTTGCTGATGAGCGTCCCGTATCGGCTCATCGGCGCCGACTGGCCGGGATACGCCGCGCTTGGGCTGGCGATGACTATTGTCGCTGCCCTGCTGCTCGCCCGTGCCGCGCGGCGGTGCCTCGGTGGGCACGCCTACTGGCCGGTGTTGGTGGCGGCGACGGTATGGCTGAACTTCCCGCCGGGGGTGTTCGGCGTGCTGCAGTTGGAAACGATCCAGTGCTTTTTCGTCTCCCTGGCGGCGTGTGCGGTGCTGGAACTGCTCACCGGCCGTGACTGGCGCGACGCGCTGACGGCCGGCCTGTGCGTCGGCGTGGCCGCGTACGCCAAGCCGACGGCCGCGGCGGTTCTGCCGGCCGCGGCGCTGGCGTTGCTGCTGGCGACGAACTGGCCGGCCCGGCGACGCATCGCAGCCGTCGCCTGGCTCGGACTCGGCGCAGCGATCCCGGTCGCCGTGTGCGCCTACCTGTTGGCGATCACGCGGATGACCGACGCCCTGCCCGAGACGCTCCGGCAACTGCGCGATTACTCGACCAGCAGCACCGCCGACGCCGCCGATCTGGCTAAACCCGTCTTCGTCGTGGCGCTGCTTCTGTTTCCGCTGCTCGTGCTGCATCGGGTCTTCCGGGCCGAACGTCTGCCCGCCGCCGACCTATCGCCCCCGGGCGCGCTCGTTGCCGCGGCCCGGCGGCCGATATGCCTGTTCGTGGCGGCGTGGTTCGCGTTCGAGCTACTCGGCGTGGTCGCTCAGCGGCGCATGTATGCATACCACTTCCTCGTGCTCGCCCCGCCGGCGGCACTGCTCGTCGGCCTGCCGCTGCGGCGTCTGCGCGGCCGCTCGATGGCGATGGCGTTCGGACCAGCCGCTGCGCTGTCGGTTGCGGGCGCGTGCTGGTTTGTCGTTCGGGCCGATGACGATGCGCGATCGCGCGCCGTTCTGGGCTACCTTTCGACGCACACCCGACCCGGCGACGCGGTGTGGATGGACGACTACCCGCGCCTGCTCGTCGAGACTGATCTGCGTCCCGGATCAGTCGTGCCGCTGACGTTTCTTTTTGCCAACGGCGATACGGCCCCGCTCACTTTTTCAAGCCGCATCCTCGCCGACCTGCGTCACCGGAGCCCGAAGTACGTCGTGCTATACGATGATCCGGCGCGCTTCATCCGCTTCTATCAAACGAACATGGCCGAACTCGTGGCGTACCCGGCGCGCGGGGAGAACTTCGCCACGGCGTGGACGGCGATCGACGATTACGTCCGCCGGCATTACACGACCGAAGCGAACGTAGCCGGCCGGGACATCCTCGTGCGGCGTGATGCCCTTCCCGCGCACGTAGCCGGGGCGACGTCGGCGGAATGAGCGACGTCATTTCCCCTCGGCACCTTTATTGCCGCCCTTATCTCCGCCCTTTTCCGCGCCGTCTTTTCTGCCGCCGAGCAGCTTGCCCAGGCCCTTGTCGATTTCCTGATCGAGCTTTCCCCGCCCCTTCTCCAACTCCGCACCGATCCGCTCACGTCCCTTGTCCACTTCGCGGCCCACGCGCTGCATGGCCTGATCCTTGATCGCGCCCAGATCGAGCTTGAGCAACTGCCGCACCTCCGGAGGCAAGGCGTCGCTCTCGGCGGCCCGGCGGACGAAAAGCTGCGCCAGATCGCCCACGACGCGGCCGATTTCCTCGCCGTTGCGGTTGCCCTCGGCGTTGCCGATATTCTGCACGCTCATCGCCGGCAGCGTCAGCGTGATCGGCTTGTCAAAGCCCGGGATGCCGGGGCGGATTTCGATCGTCGCGCCCTCGACATCGAGTTGATCGATCACGAGCTTGACCGGATCGGTCTTGCGGTCGGTGGGCGCGGGCTTTTTCGCGTCCAGATTACCGATCAGCTCCCGCACGTTGAGCTTCCCGCCGACATGCTCGATCACGAGTCGCGGCTGGCGGATCGAGATCTTCGAGACCTGCACGGGCTGCCCGAACAGCTCGCCGTACCGCACGTCCACGGCCACGTTCCCGAGCGTGAACAGGTGCGGCGCGGCGAAGCCTTCCGGCGAGGCGATCGTCATGTCGCTCAGCGCGACGTTGCCGCCGAAGGGCGAGACGGCTGCTGCGCCCACGGTGGTCTTCACCTTCAGGCCCTGCGTGGCGGAATCGGCGACGGCCTTGCGGACGATCCCGTTGAGCGAAAGGAAAAGCGCGATCACGGCGACAATCACGACCAGCGCGGTCCCGCCAAGCGAGTAGAGCAACACCTTCTTTTTTGTCGGCTTATCCATCGGCGAATCTTCCCGCCGATTGACAGGAAGTAAACGCCCCGCAACGATCGACCGCGGACTCGACGACCGACGCCACCTTAGGAGACTTCCGTGCTGCTGACCAAACACGAAGGCGAATCGTTCGCCAACCAGACCGTTTACATCAGCGGCCAGGCCTTCATCGGCTGCACGTTCACGGCCTGCACGCTCGTTCTGCGAGAGACGGTATATCACCTCGATCGCTGCACGTTCGAGCGGTGCAACTGGCACGTCGACTGGGTGCTGCTGTGGGGCAGCCCCGAATCGACGCGCGAGATCAAGGCGCTGATCGCCATGATCGAGCAGGCCCAGGGCACGCTCCCGCCTCCGGGTGCAGCAGAGACGCCGCCCGAGAACTGACCGATGCCCCAGCCCGGAGTGAGTCGTGCTTAAGCTTGCGCAATGCGTGGTCATGGTGATGCTGCTTGCCACGGCGGCGCGGGGCGGCCTGACGGCTGGCGAGTTGCTCCTGGTGACGAACAAGAACGTCGCCGGGTCGCAGGAACTTGCGCAGCACTACGCGGCGGCGCGGGGCGTCGACGCCCGCCGGATACTTTCGCTCGATCTGCCGAAGACCGAGGCGATCCTTCCCGCGGACTTCGACGCACGGCTGGCGGCGCCGGTGCGTGCTTACCTCGCCTCCGCCGACGGGAAGGACGTTCGCTGCGTCGTGCTGTTCATGGGCGTGCCGCTGAAGGTGCGGGCGCTTGAAACAAGCGAGGCGCTGCGCCAGGAAGCGCAGCGTCTGCGGGCGATCAGCGACGCCCTGCTGCCCCCCGCCCGGGAGCTTGCCGACCGCGTCGACCAGATCGCCAGGAGCCTTGGCATCGCGGTCCAGCAACCGCCGCCCGGAGACAACGCCATTCGGGCCCAGCAGCAGCGCCTCGCGCACGCCAGCGGAGCGATCCAGCGCTGGTCGGTGGGCAAGGACGTCTTGCGGCTGGGAGAGCTCAAAATCCAGATGGACGAAGCGGCCGGGAGCTCGCGTCGCGCGGCGATCGACGTGCTCGATCGGCTTGATCGCCCACCAACCACCCAGCCGGCCACGCAGCCAGCGGCCGAGGCGGCGGCGCGGGCTACGCAACGCCGCAGCGCCGCGGAGGCGGCGGGAATCTTTCCGTTGCTGCGCGTGATCGACGAGCAGTACGTCCTTCTCAGCGGAGAAGACAGTGACGCGGCCGTCGACAGCGAGCTGGCGCTCGTGCGCAACGAGCGATTTCCCAAGTTCCGCTGGCTGCCCAATCCACTCAGCCTCCATGCGAAGCCGGCCGCGGAAGCGCTTCCGGCGGTGATGACCGCCCGGATCGACGGGCCGACGGAGCGCGTCGCCCGGCGGTTGATCGACGACGCGGTCGCGGTCGAAAAATCCGGCCTCGACGGCGTCGCCGTCTTCGACAGCCGCGGGTTGCCGGCCCCGGCGGGCACCCCCGTCGGCGGGTATCCCTGGTACGACCAGTCCGTCCGCGACGCGGCGGCGCTTCTGAAATCCAAGTCGACGCTGAAGGTCGTCACCGATGACCGCGAGCAGGTCCTCCTGCCCAAATCCGTCGACAACGTTGCGATTTACTGCGGCTGGTACAGCCTGCAGAATTACGTCCCCGGCTGCACCTACGTCCGCGGGGCCGTCGGTTTTCACGTCGCGTCGCTCGAGCTGACGACGCTGCAGAGCCCGCTCAACAAGGAATGGGTGCGGAACCTGCTCAACGCCGGCGTGGACGGCACGCTCGGCGCCGTGAGCGAGCCGTACCTGCACGCTTTCCCCAAGCCTGATGAGTTTTTTCCCCTCCTGCTCAGCGGCCGGTTCACCCTTGCCGAGGTGTATTGGAAAACCGTGCCCATGACGAGCTGGAAACTCGCCCTCGTCGGCGACCCGCTCTACAACCCGTTCGCCGCCAAGCCCGCGATCAAGCTCGAAGACACGCCCCTCAAAGACTTCAAGTGACGCGGCGTCCGGTCGTGTCTCAATCCGGGTGCCACGGCCTGGAGTACCACGCCGTGGCATCCCGCGCGGAGAGGCTTTGCGGCCGACGTCCGTTCCGTACGGACGGGCTTCAAGTGCAGGCGGCCGCATGACCGATAACCTCCATGGAGACGCGAAATCAATGGCCGCCCAAGTCATGTGCCCCAACCTGCAATGCCGCCGCGTCCTCGCGGTGCCCGACGAGGCGCGCGGGCGCGTCGTGAAGTGCCAGGGCTGCCAGACGCTCCTGAAAGTGCCCGACTCCCCTCAGCCGGCCAGCCCCGCCGTAAAGCTCCGTTAGTTTGATTAACCCCGCGTGACATTTGCGGCCGCCGGCGGCGACTGTAATGTCATGCGCATGTCCCGTAACACCCCACTCATTGATTCGCTCGAACCCCGCCGCCTCTGCGCTACGCTCGCCGCGGGCGACACCTATCCGACGAACATCAGCGGCAGCGGCGTGCAGAAAAACTGGTCGATCAACCTCACCGCCGGCCAGTCGATCGTCGTCGCCGCCGGTGAGACTGCTAGCGGCCCCCTGCAGACCGAACTGATCCTGATCGCCCCCACCGGCAAGGCCATCGCCCGGTCGGTCGGCGATAAGGGCTCGTTCATCGGCAAAGTGGCCCCGGTGACTGGCACCTATCGTGTTCGCGTGCGCGACCTCGGCCGCAACGACACCGGCGGCGTGCGGGTGACGGCGTTCTTCACCGGCGGCACGGTGGCCGACAGCGACGACGCCGGCACGATCGAAAGCGGCCGCCGGCGCGCGTCAAACATCTCGCCTGGCGACCTCGACGTCTGGACGATCCCCGCGACTGCCGGCCAGTACATCTCGACCGTCGCGACCGAGAACGACGTCGGCGCGGCGCTGGGCATGGGCGTGCTGCTGATCGGCCCCAACGGCCGCGGCGTGGCGTCCAAGGAAAGCCCGACCGGCGTGGCCATCGACCAACCGGCCGCCCAGGCGGGAACCTATTACGCCGTGGTCTACGAAGCCGGCGCCGACGCCAGCGGCCTGTACGGCATCAGCTTCGCGCGCACGCCCGGCGTGCAATACAACGGCGACCCCGACACCCAAACGCCCCTCTCTTCCGGCGTCGCGCGCACCGGCGACCTGCCCGGCGGCGATACCGACGTGTTTCAAGTCTCCGTGCCCGCCAACCGCGGCGTGAGCGTGACACTCAAAGGCACGACCGGCTCGCTCGACCCGGAACTGCTCATCATCGACCCCCTCGGCAACGTCGTAACGCGGGCCAATAGCTCCAACAGCGCCACGGCGGTCGTGAACTTCACCGCAACCCGCGCCGGAACCTATTCCATCCTGGCGCGCGACCGCGAATCCGACGACGGCGGCCGATTTACGCTGACGTACACGCTGAAGTAGCGGGTGACCGACAAAGCCGCGCCGCGCAGTCGTTTGCGTCGTCGGCAGTCGTTCGCCCGAGACGTTGGGTTCGTTCGGCCATTTTTGATCGCGCAAGTCGGCGTCCCCTTCCTCGGTACGCGGGCGCGGACCTTTCCGCGGTCCTGCGCGCATCGACACAACGGTTGTATCGCCCCAGAAGGCAGAAGTCGGCTGTAAAATCAGCAATTTTTGCGATTTCGCGGTTCGATTCACCGCACGCTACGCATCGCGGTCGCGCCCCGGCATGTCCTCGGCGGGCGGCTCTTCCAGGCGGTTCAGAAACCGCTGCAAATCGCGCGGCAACTTGCTCTCGAAGGTGTGCGGCTTGTCGGTCATCGGGTGCGTGAACGCGAGCCGGTGCGCGTGCAGGGCCTGCCGCGGCGCGCCGCTTTTGTCTGCCAGAGGTTGGCTGCCCGGCGTCGGACGGGTGTATACCCGTTCGCCGCAAAGCACATGGCCGGCCTCGGCGAGGTGGATGCGGATCTGGTGCGTGCGTCCGGTTTCGAGCTGGCAGTCGATCAGGCTGTAGGCTTCCTTGATGTGGCGAATGAGCTTGACGTGCGTCACCGCGTGCTTGGCGTCGTCGCGGGTCTGGCCGGTGGGCAGCGAGCCGCGCAGGCCGTCGCCGCGGTCGCGCACGAGGTCGCTGACAATCGTGCGACTTTCGATCAGGCCGTGAACGACCGCGAGGTATGCCCGCCCGATCGCGTGACTGGCGAACAGCCGCACGAGCGCCTGCTCGGCCGGGCCGCTGAGGGCGAAGAGCATCAGGCCCGACGTGTCCCGATCGAGTCGGTGAACGGCACGTACCCGGATGCGCTGCTGCTTGTGCCGCACGCGGGCGGCGAGCTGCCTTCGGTCTTTGATCGCCGGCCGCGCCCCGCCGGCGCCGCGGCCGGGGAGTTTGGAAAAACCGTTGCGGTCCGCGAGGGCTTGCAGCATTTCCTCGAGCGTGGGCTGTCGGTCTTTGCGCTTGTCGTCCCAATGCTCTTCTTCGGCGTGCCGCTGCACGGTGATGCCCGGCGGCTTCTCCACAACGAGCAGGTGCTCGTCCTGGAACCGGACGTTCAACGCCTCGGCCTCGAGCGGCTTGCTCTGCGCCTCGTCGAAGATGTGCACGACGTCGTCGGCCCGCAGCCGCCGTCCTTCTTCGAGGCAGACGTTGCCGTTGACCTGCACGTGGCGCGATCGAATGAGCTGCTGCACCGTGCTCGGACTCCGGCCGGCGTAGATGCTTCGCAGCATCTGCGCAAGCGTTTGCCCGACGTTGCGCTGGCGGACGTGATACACCTTGGCTTGCATGGGCGGCCTACTCTTCGTTCATTCCCGCGGCGCCGGCATCGAGAAACCACGTCAGCCGCCCGAGATCAGGCTTAACGCCCTGCACCGGAAGGCGCTGGACGTTTTCGTCCCCTTCCAGCACTTCACTCACGCGCCGGGCCTTGCTGTCGCCGGTGACGAGGATCGAAATCTCGCGCGATCGGTTGATGAACGGGTACGTCAGCGTGATCCGCCACTCCGTTCCGGCGGGGATGTAATCATAGGGGACGTGGTTGGCGACGCAGCGGTGGTGCGTCTCGCCGAGCGCTTTCGTCCCGGGGAAGAGCGAAGCGGTGTGGCCGTCGTCGCCCATGCCCAGAAGCAGGTAGTCGGGGCCTTCGTCGAGGAACTTTTCCTTCAGCAGTTGGCCGTACTCTTTCGCCGCGGCCTCGGGATCGATCTCGCCCTTCATGCGGTAGACGTTGTCGGGCGGGATGGGGATGCGGCTGATGAGGGTTTCGTGCGCCATGCGGTAGTTCGACAATTCCGAATCCGGCGGCACGCAACGCTCGTCGCCGAAGAACAGCTCGACCGTGCGCCAGTCGATCTGCGATCGGTATGCGTCGCTGGCGAGCAAGTTATGCAGGGCCTTGGGCGTGGAGCCGCCGGAGAGAAAAAGCGAGAACAACCGCGAATCGCGGGCCGCCGCGGCCGCGGCAGTGACGATCTCGCCGGCGACCTCGTTCACGATCGCGTCGGCGTCGGGCAGGACACGGATGCGGGGCTCAATCATGGCGGGGCATCTTAGCGGCACGGCGGCCGGGCGCGAATGTCGCGGCAGGCTGTAAATCAGCGGGCCTCAGCTGCTGCTGCGGCCGATGCGTTCGCGCCACATGGCAAAGCCGATCACGGCCACGGAACAGCCGTAATAGATCCACACGATCGGCAAGGCAATCGTCGGCCGCCGCAGGAGCGGCGCCAGGACCATGAGCGGCAGCCCGATGAAAATGCAGGACATCATCAGGCAGACGAACGCCGGCCAGGGCACCTGGCCGCCGCGGCGCAGCATCGGCCGCCACCGCGGCACGATCGCGATAACCAAGCCATAGACCGCGCCTGCGACGCACACGCCGATCAGTATCCAGAGCACAGTCTGCAAGAACATATGTCACCCCATCGCGTGTGCCGGCTTCGGCGTGTCGTCACGGATCGCCTGCTGTTTCGAGTGTTCGCCGTCGAAGCTGAAGAGCATCATCTCGTCGTCGATGCGTGCCTGCAGATGGCAGGGCCGCCGCCAGACCGCGTGCAGGTTTTTGAGCGTTTCCTGGGCGAACTTCACCTCAAGATCAAGCCCGTTGTGCTGGTGGGCCAGGTATAGTTCGCCGCGGTTGGCGTAGTTGCCGTCGACGACGTAAATCATCGGCCGGCCGAGGTTGGTGAGCCGGTGGAGAAGGGCCTTCTTGATGCGGTCGGGGTCGCGGCTGACGACGCGCAACTGCCCGGTGTGCGGGTCCTGGCCGTACTGGTAGTAGCGGTGTTTCTCGATGAACTCCGGGGTCATGAACTCGTCGATGAACATGACGTCGTTGTACAGCCGCCGCACCTCGAAAATCTTCTCCCGGCCCAGGCCCAGGCCGCGGTCCCACCGCCGGCGCTCGCCGAGGCCGTCGGCGCGTTCGTACTCGTCGCCGAACTTGCCCTTGTTCCAGCGGTCTTCGATGTCGCGGAACATCTCCACGCCGATCTTGTACGGGTTGAAGCCGCCGGGCGGCATGTGCACGGTGCCGCTGTGGTGGTCGGCGTAGTCGATCACTTCGGCGCTGTCGAGAAAGTGCGTCGTCATCAGCTTGCTGTGCCAGTAGGTGGCCCAGCCTTCGTTCATCACTTTCGTCATGCCCTGGGGCGCGAAGTAGTAGGCTTCTTCGCGCACGATCGCCAGGCAGTCGGCCTGCCAGTCCTCGAGCCGCGCGTGCTCGAGCAGGTAGAGCAGCACGTCCCGCGCGGGCCTGGGCGGGTCGAGGTGCCTGGCCCTGGCCTGCTCGTCGCGCCGCTTGCGGTCGGCGGCTTCTATCACGCCGGGCGGGTTGATGTACCGCTCCATGTAGTCTTTGGCCGCGAACCGCGCCGGCGTCCGTTCGTCGTCACTCTTTTTCTGCCGATCGTCCGGCGTCTGGTAGGCGGCGTGGCGCTTCATGAACACGCTGTAAGGGTCGATCAGGTCTTCGATCGTCAGGCACACGTCCATCCATCGCTCGACGACGTCATACCCGTGGCGCTCGACGTGCTTGCGCACGCGCGTCGAGTGGTTGGCCATCTCGTCCATCATCTTGCGGTTGGTCTGGCCGAACCAGAGATTGTTCTTGAAGAAGTCGCAGTGAGCATAGACGTGGGCGATCACCAGCTTCTGGTCGACGAGGGCGTTGCTCTCCTGCAGATAGGCGTAGCAGGGGTCGTTGTTGATGACCATCTCGTAAATGCGGCCGAGCCCGTAATAATGCTGCTTGCGCAGCCGCTCGTACTCCATCCCCCATCGCCAGTGCGGGTACCGCTGCGGGAACCCGCCGAACGCCGCGATCTGGTTCATCGTCTCGTAATCGCACATCTCGAAGATCGTGGGATAGAAATCCAGCCCGTACGACCGCGCCTGCTCGCGGATCTGCTTCTTGGCCGCAAGCAACTCGGTCGGGAAGGGGATGAGGGTGTGCGTTGCCATGGGATCGCCTCGTCATGCCCGGTCGAGGAAAGGGCGGCGGCCTACCGCGGGATCGCGCCGGTCGAAAACTCAGGGTGTTCCAGTTCCTGTCCCGTCGCCGGGCTGACGAGCTTGTAGTCCAGCTCTCTCAGCAGCTCCTGCACCTCGGCCTGGCGGGAGCTGACCTCGATGACCATTGCCGGACGGTGGCGGGCGAGCGTTTCGCGTCCGCCGCTGAGCACGTCGAACTCGTGGCCTTCGACGTCGATCTTGATGAACCCGGGGGGCGCAAGTCCGCCTTGCACCTGCGCGTCGATCGATGAAACGTCGATCTCGACCGGCACGCGGGCGGCGTTGTAGTGCGTGCCGATGAAATCGTTGCCGCTCTCGAGCGACCCGGTTTTTCCGGTCATGGGGTCGCTGTAAAAACGAAGCCGCGCCGGCGCAGAGGAGAGGCCGATCTCATGGACGTGGAGCGTCTTGATCGCGTTGGCGTCGCGGTTGCGCTTCAGCAGTCGCAAGTTTGCCGCGTCGGGTTCGAACGCGTGGACTTCGGCAGCCCCGTCGGCTTGCCCGCAGAACGCGAGCGACCAGAACCCGATGTTCGCGCCCACGTCCCAGACGCATCGGCACTGCCGTTCCTGGATCAAACGCAGCGCGAAACGCAATTCCTCCGGCTCGGTCTGGTCGAGGTTGCCCAGGGTCCAGCCGATGTCCTTCATGCCGTCGAAATGGAACTGGAAGTTCCCGTACGGGTGCGGCTTGCTCTGGTCGCCGCCGTACTTCCACTGCAGCACCGAGTTGACGAACCGCGACCGGCGGAGCCGGGCACGGATGGGTGCCGGCAAGGCGCGGCGGATGGTGGAAATAACGCTCATGTGGTCGTGTGTCCTTCCGGCGGCTTACAAGTCCCAGATCGACGCCGTCGCCAGTTCGATGATGTGACCGTCCGGGTCATGAAAGTACAAGCTCCGGCCCCCCTGCTCGGGGCGGATGTCGCTGATGACGTCGACGCCGTGTGCCCCCAGTGCCTGCACCCAGCCGGCGACGTCAACTTCGTCGATGGCGAACGCCATATGCAGGCGGCCGCTCCCGTCGTGACCGGGAATGTGCCCGCGCGGCGTGTCGGCGCCGCCGGTCGACTTGCCGCGTGCGAACAGCAGCAACATCTGGACTGGGTTGATCCGCAACGCCCGCATGCGATGGTCCGATAAGACAGTGTCGAATCCGAAGAGACTGCAATAAAACCGTTCCGCCGCCGCCAGATCGGATACGTACAAGGCCGTTTCGAGGATTCCGTTCACGCGGGGCATGCTCGTTCACCTGCGAATCTGACTTTTCTCACCTGCGTGCCCCGTTGATCGGCGGGACGCCAGGCCGGTTCAGTGCCCTTTTCCGAAGAACGTCTTGATCGAGTCATAAATGTCATCCTTGGAATTCACGCGGCTCGTCAGCACTTTCGCCTGCGTGCGGAGGTGTTCGTGCAGCGTGTTGATGAAATTCCCGCTGCCGTAGGCGCTGGCGACCTGGCAGTAGCCGAACAGGTTCGTGGCGGGGATGAGCTGTTCTTTAATGATGCGGACGCACTCGCGGTTGTCGGCCTCGCTGGAGTTGTCGCCGTCGCTGAAGTGGAACAGGTAGATGTTCCATTCCGCGGGATCGTAGTGCTGGTCGATGATCGCTTTCGCCAGCTTGTAAGCGCTGCTGATCTTCGTACCGCCGTCCTCGCGGAGGTGGTAGAAGGTCTGCTTGTCGACTTCCTTGGCGTTGACGTCGTGGACGACGTAGCGCGTGTCGATGCCTTCGTAATTGCGACGCAGCCATGTGTCGATCCAGAAGCTCTCCAGGCGGACGAGCTCCTTCTGCTCTTCGCCCATGCTGCCGCTGACGTCCATCATGAAGATGATCAGCGCGTTGCTTTGCGGGGCCTTGATCTCTTTCCAGCTGCGGTAGCGGATGTCTTTTTTCTGCGGGATGATGACCGGGTTCGTGGGGTCGTAGCTGCCGGTCATGATCTGGCGTTTGAGCGCTTCTTTGAAGGACCGCTTGAAGTGCCGCAGCGAGTCCGGGCCGACGGTGCGGAGGCTGCTGTAGCGCTGCTTGATCGTGGTGATGCGGTGCTCGCCCCTGGGTTCGATGCGCGGCAGGCGCAGCTCTTCGCCGAGGAGGTCGGCGAGTTCGTCGAGGGACAAATCGACTTCCATCAAATGCTGGCCGGGCTGCTCACCGCCCTTGCCACGGCCGCCCTGGCCGGGCACAGGCTTGCCTTCGTCGCCGTCGCCGCTACCCACGCCGCCACTGTTGTCGCCGTAACGGAAGTTCGGCAGCTCGATCGAGCGGACGGGGATCGAGATGAGGTGCTTGCCCTCCTTGCCGATCAGTTCGCCTTTGGAAAGGAATTTCCGCAGATCGTCGCGGATCCGTCCTTTGACGATCTGGCGGAAGCGCTGGTGATCTTTTTCGATCGTGAGGATCATGCGGTGCGCCGCGTCAACAGCCAAAGTCCCGTTGCGACCACCCCGCCGCTGCCGATCAGGCCGACGACCGTGCCGGGCCACGCCTGGTTGGAGGCGTCGTTGACGTTCAGGGCCGGGTCCATCACGCGGGTGGCGACGCCGATCGCCGGGTCGGTGGCCCAGAAGAACGTGGCGGCGAGAAGGCCGAAGAGCGTGAGTAAGAGGGCGGAACGCACAGAGGTCATGGGTCGGGTCGTTGAAAAGGGTGAGACGTCGTGGGGATTGCTTGCCGCTGAAGCGGCAGGCCCGGGTTAGTTGCCTTGTTTGCTGTCGCCGCGGGCGAAGATGCTGGCGACGTAATTCAGCACGTCGGTGGCGCTGACTTCGTTGTAACCGAAGTATTTGATCAGGCGTTGCTTCACGACGTCGATTTTCTGCTGCGTTTCTTCGTCGACGACGCTGCTGACGAGGTTTTTGAGCTTGATCGTGTCGCGCTGATCCTCGAACAGCTTCAGCTCCAGGGCCTTGAGCAGCCGGGCGTTGGTGTTGTACTCGAATTTGCGGCCGTCGAGCGCGAGCGCGCCGATGTAGTTCATGATCTCCTGGCGGAAGTCGTCTTTCCGGCTCTCGGGGATGTCGATCTTATCCTCGATGCTGCGCATGAGCCGTTCGTCCGGGTCTTCGTCCCGCCCGGTATAGCGGTTGCGGACGCGCTCGTGCTGGGTGTAGGCGCGAACGTTCTCGATGTAGTTCGTGGCGAGGCGCTTGATCGCGTCCTCGTCGGCGCTGATGGCGCGCTGCACTTCGCCTTTGATGATGTCTTCGTATTCCTCGCGGACGACCGCGAGGATTTCGCGGTACTCTTTTTTTAGTTCCTGGTCGGTGATGAGCGAGTGGTGGCTCAGGCCGCTTTCGAGCTCGTTCATCACCATGAACGGGTTGATCGTCTTCTCGACCTGCGCCTGGTGACTGACAAGAGCGTTGCTGATCTTGTCCTGAATGTATCGCGGCGAGATGCCCTGCATTCCTTCGCGCGGGGCTTCTTCGCGTAGCTCTTTGATGCTGTCTTCGGTAAAGCCGGGGATGCTCTTGTTGTTATAGAGCTTGAGCTTCTGCAGCTTGGAAATGCCCGCCTTCTTCGGCTCGCTCAGCCGCGTCAGCACGGCCCACATGGCGGCCACTTCGACGGTGTGCGGGGCGATGTGGATGCCTTCGATCCGTTCCTTGCCGAAATCCTTGTTGTAGATCTTGATCTCGTCGTCGAGCCGCACGTTGTAAGGCACGTCGATCTTGATCGTGCGGTCGCGGAAGGCCTCCATCATCTCGTTGCCCTGAAGGCGCTTGTACTCGGGCTCGTTCGTGTGGCCGAGGATGACTTCGTCGATGAACGTCTGCGCGAACTTCTTGGGCTTGATGACGTGCTCCTGGCTGGCGCCGAGCAGGTCGTACAGGAAGGCGACGTCGAGCTTGAGCACTTCAATGAACTCGACGATGCCGCGATTGGCGACGTTGAGTTCGCCATCGAAGTTGAACGCGCGGGGGTCGGAGTCGCTGCCGTACTCGGCGATCTTGCGGTAGTTGATGTCGCCGGTGAGTTCGGTGCTGTCCTGGTTTTTTTCGTCCTTCGGCTGGAACGTGCCGATGCCTTTGCGGTCTTTTTCGCTGAGGATGAGGCGCTTGACCTTCACGTGGTCGATCACGCGGCGCCAATCGCCGTCGTACGTCTCCATCAAATCGGCCATCACCTTGCGGCAGAAGGGGCAGATCTCGCTGTAGAGCTTGATCCGACGGCCGTCCGTCTGCTTGCTGTTGATCTCGGCGAGTACCTCGTCCCGGGCCTGCTGCGGGATCAGCAGCAGCGGGTCTTCGTGCATCGGGCAGTCGACGTAAGCTTCATCGATTTCGCTACCGGGCTTGTGCGGCAGCCGCCATGCGTAGGTGTAGAGCCGGCCGGCGTCCTGGCGGCTGTACCACTCGAGGCCTTTTTTCAGCAGGCGGGCGATGGTCGATTTGCTGCTGCCGACCGGGCCGTGCAGGAGGAGGATGCGTTTTTCCGTGCCGTAGTTCTGCGCCGCGGATTTGAAGAAATCCACGAGCTGCATGAGCGGCCGTTCGAGGCCGAAGATCGCGTCGCCGCCGCCGCCGATCGGGTCGCTGAAGAACTTGTACCGTTTGACTTCTTCCTTGAACTGCGTGCTGTTCTCGACACCGAAGCTCACGATCATGTCGTACACACGCTGGAAGGCGTTGCGCGCGATCGATGGGTTGTCGGTCACCAGATCGAGATAATCCAGCAGCGAGCCTTCCCAGTGCTGCTCGCGGTAGCTGGCGGTTTCGAGATTTCGGTCGATGATCGAGGCAAGTGCGTTCGGTTTAATGACGGCCATAGGTGCGTGCCTTTACTGCGACAAGCCCAATCCCACCGGCCGTGCAAGGCCGGAGCGCGACACACGCACTCAGACACCGAATTGTGGCTTGCGATTGTCAAAGAACTCGGCGAGGACCCGAGGACCGGGACTGTCCGCCCGCCCCGCTGATCGGCGGAGCGCGGGCCTGCGGGCGACGGTAGGTACGACGCATCGCCGCGGCCGATCCTAACGGTTTCCGGGGCCGCATCGCCGCCGGTCGTGTTTGCGGAATCGACGCGGATGACGTTAACTTTCACGAACGGCGAAGTAAACAAAAATCGCCGTGCTCAGGCGTATCCTGAGGTCCTCTTCCCCTACTTGGAACATCGCATGAACCGTTTCTTCTCCCGGATCGCGGCCGTCGTCCTGTCGTGTGTTGCCGCAACCGCCCCCGCCGGGCCGGCGACGCGGCCGTCGTCGTCGGCGATGGACTTCGTGGTCGACGACATCGACGGCAAGCCGTACGACCTCGCGCAGCTCAAGGGCAAGGTCGTACTGATCGTCAACGTCGCCAGCAAGTGCGGCTTCACGAAGCAGTATGCCGGGCTTGAAAAGCTGTATGAGGCGAAGAAGGACGCCGGCCTCGTGATCCTCGGCTTCCCCGCAAACGACTTCGGCGGGCAGGAGCCGGGGACGAACGACGCGATCAAGGAATTCTGCACCGGCACGTACGCGGTCACGTTCCCGATGATGAGCAAGATCACTGTGAAGGGCGCGGACAAGGCCCCGCTGTACCAGTACCTCACCGCCAAGGAGACGGCCGGCCCGGCGGCGGGCGAGGTGAAGTGGAATTTTACGAAGTTCCTCGTCGGCCGCGACGGGGTGATCGCGGGGCGGTTCGACAGCAAGGTGAAGCCCGACGACGCGGCGCTGGTCGCGGCGGTGGATGCGGCGCTGGCGGCGAAGTGATTCTCTGCTCCCTCTCCCGGTACGCCGGGGGAGGGTGGGGTCGGGGGCTTGGCCTTGGAAAATGCAGTGTCGTCTGAAGGCCCCCTCCCTGGCCTTCCCCTGTGACTACACGGGAGAGGGGACCAGAAGGTGCGCCCCGCGTTTTACGCGAAGATCGGCAGCGTCTTAAACTGCTGCCCGAGCACCGGCTTGCTCGCCGTGCCGAGCCATTGCTCGAGCAGGGTCGCATAGACGTTGCGGAAATCGACGTTGAAGCGCAGGTCGCCGTTGTCGAGGTTCGTGAGCGACGGGTGGGCGCCGATGATGCCCGCCTTCTTGCGGATCGACTTGCCGAGCAGGAACAGCGGCGCGGCCGCGCCGTGGTCGGTGCCTTGACTGGCGTTCTGCTGCACGCGGCGGCCGAACTCGCTGAAGCACATCATCGTGACGCGGTCGTCGTTTTTCTGTTCTTTCATGTCCTGCCAGAATGCCCCCACGCCCTGCGCCAGCTCGGCCATCAGCCGGTCGTGGCGGCCGGCCTGGTTGGCGTGGGTGTCGAAGCCGCCGAGGCTGACGTAATAGACCCGCGTGGGCAGCCCGCCTCGGATCATCGCGGCGATCGTCCGCAGGCCCCCGCCGTACTCGCCGCCGGGGTAGGCGGCCGTCGTCTGGTACTTGCCGACGATGTCTAAGATCCGGTCGCTGCTGACGCGCGCGTCCATCGCGGTGCGGGTGAGGAAATCCAGTTGCGAGCCGGGCGTCACCGCCGCCGGTTTCCTCTTCCCTGCCGCGGCCGGCTTCGGATCCTCCGCGGCCACAAGGCGCGGCTTGTTCAGTTCGTTGTAAAGCTCTTTCTCGCTTCCGTTGTATCGGTACGTTTCCGGCCGCTCGAAGCTCAGCGGCGTGATGCGGTCGCCGCGCATGGCCAGGGGCGCCGTTTCGCCGATGCATACGCCGCTGTGCGGGTCTTCGCCGGTGCAGGTGTTGTCGAAGTACCGGCCGAGCCAGCCGTTGGAAACCTGTTCCTTATCGGGCACGGCGCTCTGCCAGATGTCCATCGAGCGAAAGTGCGATCGGTTGGGATTCGGGTACCCGACGCCTTGCACGACCGACATCATGCCGTCGTCGAACAGCGCCTTCATCGGCGCGAGGTTCGGGTGCAGGCCGAGATAGTCGTTGAGCTTCAATACATCATCGGCGCGTTTGCCGATCGCCGGGCGGGCCTTGTGGTAGACGTCGTCTGCGAACGGGACGACGGTGTTGAGCCCGTCGTTGCCGCCGCTGAGCTGCACGACGACGAGGATGCGCCCGTCCTTGCCCGATTCCTTTCCGAGGCGCGCGCCGTCGAGTGGATTGTCCGCCGCCCAGACCGTTGAATCGATGAACGTCGGCACGGTGACGCCGATCGACATCAGCGCCATGCTGCTTTGCAGGAAGATGCGGCGTGAATGCAGGTTCTTGTCGCTCATCAGAATCTCGCTTCCATCAGACGCCTCGCCCCTCGCCCTGCCGGCGCGTTACGCCTTCGGGCGGGCAGGGGTTCAACACAACTGGTACTCGGGCATGGAGAGGATCAACCGTACCACGGACTGCACCGAGGCTTCGGTCGGCGTTTTGCCGACGGCATCGATCAGGACGGATAGTCGCTCTTCGGCGATCTCGCGCTGGATGAGCCGGCCGACCCAGTGGTCGACGATCTCCGCCGGCGAGCCGTCGGTCGTCACCGCCAGGGGGGCGGTGCGGCCGCTGTTTTTGCCTTTGAGCTTGACGATCCGGCCTACACGGCCGTTTCCCGTGGCGATCGGTTCGCCGCCGGCGATCCAAAGCGTCGTGTTCTGTCGCACGAACAACGTGGACGTGTTGATCCACGATCGGCCGCCCGGCCAGCCCTTGACGTTCGGCGGCATGAGCGGCAGTTGGCCCATCTGGTCCAGTGCGGCGTACAGCCGCGCGAACTCGGGCATCTTCACGCTCAACGCGCGGATGGTACCGACGACAAGCTGCAGCGGGCTTTTGATCATGCCGCCCATGACCGGTGGCTCGTAAAACGCGCGGCTTGTCAGCAGCGTGTGCAGCACGGGGCGCAACTCGTACTCGTTCTCGCGCAGCAACTCGCCGAGCGCGACCACCAGCGGCGGGTCGAGCTCGTCGCTGACGAAGAATCGCCACAGCCGCGAGGCGATGTAAGTCGGGCAACTGCGGTGCTGGAGGATCAGGTCGATTACGTCGTCGCCGTCGAGGTTGCCGCGACGGCCGAAGAACGTCTTTGGCTCTTCGTCGTGGTCGCGCTTGCGGAAGATGTACGCTTCGCCGTCGTGCGCCCAGCCGGTGAAGGCGCGGGCGGCTTCCTTGATGTCGGCTTCGGTGTAGTTGCCGATGCCGAGGGTGAACAGCTCCATCAACTCGCGGGCGAAGTTCTCGTTCGGGCGGCCCTTGCGATTCTGCTGGTTGTTGAGGTAATCGATCATCGCCGGGTCGCGGGCGACGGCCCGCACGAACGCGCGGAAGTTCCCCGCCGCCGAGCGGCGCAGCGTCTCGTTCTGTTGCCACATCAGCCACGCGCTGCGCTCGTCGCGGGCGCTGGTGGTGAAGTGCCCGTGCCAGAACAGCGTAAGCTTTTCCTGCAACGGATACGGCCCGTCGACCATGCGGCCGACCCACCACATCGCCGTCGCGCGCAGGGCGGCGCGGTTGGCCTGGTCGAGGCGCTGCTTAAGGAGGTCTTTTTCCTCCGCCGTTTTGCCTTCGTAGATATTGCGCAGCTCGGCGAAGGTCTTGGGATACCCTTCGATGCGCGATAAATCAGGCACCTGGCCGCGCTCGATCTCGTCGGCGCAGGCGTCGGGGAAATCGAGCAGCCGGGCCACGGCCTTGCGCGGGCCGTCGGCGACGGCCTGCTCGATCTCCTCCGCCGTGCCGCCGAAGCCGGCGCGGGCGAGAAGGTGAGCGGCCTTCGCGGCGTTCCACGGGTTGTCGGCCGTGGGTTCGAACGCTTCGAGCCCGGAATGCCTTGCCATGATGTGCCGTCCTCAACCGTAGTACGCTTTATATCGACAAACATTGCAGAAGTGGTTGGATTTCTCCATTTCAGCCCCCGCGGAGCCCGCTTCAGCGGGCCCGCCGCGCTATCGGCTTTCAAATCCGTTGTGCGATCTACCTCCGCAGCGCCCGCCCGAATACGATCGCCGCGATGCCCCAGACGCCCGCCCGCACTCTGCAACTCGGTCACTCGCCTGATCCGGATGACGCGTTCATGTTCTACGCCCTGGCGCAGGACCCGCCGCTGATCGAAACCCACGGCTATCGGTTCCAGCACGTTCTGCAGGACATCCAGACCCTCAACCTCCGCGCCCGCAGCGGCGATCTGGAGACCACGGCCATCAGCATGCACGCCTACCCGTATGTCGCCGACAAGTACGCCCTCATGTCCTGCGGCAGCAGCATGGGTGACGGCTATGGACCAATGGTCGTCACCCGCGCGCCCGCGACGATCGACGACCTCCGCGGCAAGCACATCGCCATCCCCGGCGAGCTGACGACCGCGTTTTTGACGTTGCAGCTTTGCCTGGGGCGGGGGGCGAGACCGGGTTCCGGGTTGCGGGTTCCGGGTTCCGACGGACCTGTTGGAGCGCCTTCCCCGGGACCCGGAGCCCGGGACCCGGAAACCGCCTTCACCTACGAAGTCGTCATGTTCGACCAGATCCCCGCCGCCGTCGCCAGCGGGGCGTTCGACGCGGGGCTGTTGATCCACGAAGGGCAGCTCACGTTCCAGACACTCGGGCTGCATCTCGTGGTCGACCTGGGCGTGTGGTGGCAGGAAAAGACCGGGCTGCCGCTGCCGCTGGGTGGGAACGTGATCCGGCGCGACCTGGGCCGGGACGTGATGGAGCGGGTGACGGAGGTGCTGAAGCGCTCGATCCAGTACAGCCTCGATCACCGTGACGAAGCCGTCCGATATGCCCTGCGGTTTGGCCGCGATCTCGACCACAATCTCGCCGACCGCTTCGTGGGCATGTACGTTAACCACTGGACGATCGACTACGGCCAGCGCGGCCGCGACGCGATCACGCGGCTGCTCGAAAGCGGCGCCGCCGCGGGACTCGTGCCGGCGGTTGGAGAGATCGACTTCGTGACCGCCTGAGTGGGCGTTGCCGCCGGTCGCGCACCTGTACGGCAGAACGTCAGATGATCTTTTCGGCCTTGGACTCGCGCGTCATCAGATCGGTCAGGGCGTTGATCGCGTCTTTGTTCTCAAACAAAATCGCCTGCACTTCTTCGGTGATGGGCATCTCCACCTTGTAGCGCTTCGCCAGTGCCGCCACCGCCCGGGTCGTCGTCACGCCCTCGGCCACGCTTTCCATCGTCGCGAGAATGTCGGCAAGTTTCCGCCCCTTGCCGATCTGCTCCCCCACCGTGCGGTTGCGGCCTTCGGGGCTGACGCAGGTCGTAATCAGATCGCCCAGGCCGGCCAGCCCGTGAAAGGTATTGGGATGCGCCCCCATCGCCATCGCCAGGCGCGTGATCTCGACCAGCCCGCGCGTCACCAGCGCAGCCTTGGCGTTGTTGCCCGCCCCCAGGCCGTCGAGGATGCCGGCGGCAATGGCGATGACGTTCTTCGTCGCCCCGGCGAGTTCGACGCCGATGACGTCGGTGTGCGAATACACGCGGAACCACTGCGTCACGACGGCGGCCTGTATGCGCTCGGCGACGTCGATGTTGTCGCTGGCCACGACGGCGGTAGCCGGCAGGTAGCGGGCGATCTCGCCGGCGATGTTGGGGCCGCTGAGCACCGCAAGCTCGTTCCGCTTGCGGCCCAGACTATGGCCAAGCACGTCGGCGATCACCTGCGTCGGCCGCAGGAGCGTTTCGTTCTCGACGCCCTTGGCGACCGACACGATCGGCACGCCGGCGGGCACGCGGTCCTTCAACCGCTCCCACACCGACCGCATGAATTGCGTGGGGATTGCCGACAGGATCAGCGTCGGCTCGGCCATCGCTTCGGCGTCGCTGGCGGTGAGCTTCACCTCCGCGGGCACCTTGACGCCCGGCAGCAGGCGACGCTGCTCGCGGTCCTGCAACAGCCGCTCGATCGACCGCTCGAACGCCCCCCACATCGTCACGGCATGGCCGTTCTGGCGCAGCAGGATCGCGCAGACCGTCGCCATGCCGCCCGAGCCGAGGATTGTGACGCGTTCTTCCATTGGGAGGGGTGTGTGGGGTGACGGTTCAGATCGAATGGCTCTCGGTCTCGGTATTCGCTGAACCCTAAACCCTGAACCCTCACCCCTCAAACGTCCAGGTTCTTCACTTCCAGCGCGTGGTCTTCGATGAACTGCCGGCGGCGTTCGACGTCTTCGCCCATGAGCACGCTGAAGAGCCGCTCGGCCTCGCCCGCTTCTTCCAAGGTCACCCGCAGCAGCACACGGCGGCTGCGGTCGAGCGTGGTGTCCCACAACTCTTCGGGGTTCATCTCCCCTAGTCCTTTGAAGCGGCCGACTTCCATGCCCTGCTTGGCGAGGCCCTCGATGCTCGGAAGGATGCGGTCGAAGCTTGGAATTTCGACCGATTTATCTTCCTGCCGAAGGATGTACCGGGCGGGCAGGTACTCACCTGACGGGCTGGCCTCGCGCTTAAGCTCGTACTCGCCGATCGGGAAATCCAACGCCTCGAAACGGTCCAGCAGTCGGTCGAGTTCCTTCGTCTCGTGCAGCTCCTCGATCTTCATCGCGCGCTTGGCGATCATCGGATCAAGGGCATCGGAGAGCGTCACGCCCTGCTTGGCGAGGAATGCGTCACGGTCTTCGGTGGTGTGGGAAACGTCTTCCACGCCGCGCACGACCGAACGGTAGTACGGCAGTTTTCCCGCCATGCGTTTGAGAAGGAACTTGGCGAAGTCCAGGCCGCGCCGCTCGACCACGGAGCTGAGGTTGTCGAACTGCGTCAAGTCGCCGAGCAGTTGCTTCAATTCGTCGCCGGCGATGCTGCGGCGCTCGGCGCCGAGGTCGTCGCGGACAACGAGCGTCGAGTTCTCGCCGCCGAGCGTGTGCAGGATGCGCTGCATCTCGGCGTCGTTAAGGACGTACTCGACTTTCTTGCGCCGCGTCACCTTGTACAGCGGCGGCTGGGCGACGAACACCCGGCCGGCCTTGATGAGTTCGGGCATGTGGCGGAAGAAGAACGTCAGCAGCAGCGTACGAATGTGGCTGCCGTCGACGTCGGCGTCGGTCATGATGACGATCTTGCCGTAACGGCGTTTTTCGAGGCTGAAATCGTCGCGGATGCCCGTGCCCAGGGCGCTGATGATCGTACGAATTTCCTCGTGCGCCAGCATTTTGACGAGGTTGGCTTTTTCGACGTTAAGCAGCTTGCCGCGCAGGGCGAGGATCGCCTGCAGCTCGCTGTCGCGGCCCTGCTTTGCCGAACCGCCGGCGGAATCGCCTTCGACGAGGAACAGCTCCGTGTCCTCGTTGCTCTTGCTGCGGCAGTCCGCCAGCTTGCCGGGCAGGCTGTTGCCTTCCAAGGCGTTCTTGCGGCGCGTCAGTTCGCGCGCCTTGCGGGCCGCCTCGCGGGCCTCGGCGGCGAGAAGGCCTTTTTCGATGATCGTCCTGGCGTCCTTGGGGTTTTCTTCCAGGAACGCGCTCAACCGCTCGTTCACCGACTGCTGCACGAACGATTCGACGTCGCCGTTGAGAAGCTTGTCCTTCGTCTGCGATTCGAACTGCGGCTCGGGCAGCTTCACGCTGATGATGGCGATGAGTCCTTCGCGCAGGTCGTCGCCGCTCGGGCGCACTTCCTTGAGCATGTTCTTGCTGTCGGCGTACTTGTTGATCGTCGTCGTCAGCGCGGTCTTGTACCCGCTGAGGTGCGTGCCGCCGTCGTGGTTATTGATGTTGTTGGCGAACGTCAGCACGGTCTCGCCGTAGCCGTCGTTGTACTGCATCGCCACGTCCACCTGCATGCGCGAGACGGGGTCTTCGCGGTGGAAGAAGATCGGCTTGGCGTGGAGGGCGTTTTTGCCTTCGTTGAGATGGCGCACGTAGGCGAGGATGCCCTCGGGATATTTCATGTCCTCGCGCCGGCCGTTGCGCTCGTCTTCGAAGATGATGTTCACACCGGCGTTGAGGAACGCCAGCTCGCGCAGGCGGTGCACGAGCGTGTCGGCGTTGAAGTTGGTGTCCGGGAAGATCGTCGGGTCGGGCTTGAACGACACCTTCGTGCCCGACTTTTCGGCCGTGCCGATGTGCTTGAGGTCTTCGACCCGTTCGCCGCGGGCGAATTCCAGGGCGTAAAGCTTCTTGTCGCGCGCCACTTCCACACGCAGCCATTCGGCGAGGAAGTTGACGACCGACGCCCCCACGCCGTGCAGGCCGGCCGACGTTTTATAGGCGGAATTGCCGACGTGATCGAACTTGCTGCCCATGCGCAGGTTGGCGAACACCCCTTCGACGACCGGGATGCCCAGCTCCG
Source organism: Tepidisphaeraceae bacterium (assembly GCA_036387945.1). Classification (GTDB taxonomy): domain Bacteria; phylum Planctomycetota; class Phycisphaerae; order Tepidisphaerales; family Tepidisphaeraceae; genus DASVSS01. Next base: position 35,679 of record DASVSS010000375.1, read on the forward strand.
GGTGATTGCCCACCGGGATGCCGCGGCCGTCGTCGGTGACGGTGCAGCTTCCGTCGACGTTGATGGTCACGTGGATGCTGTTGCAGAAACCCGCCAGCGCCTCGTCGATGGAGTTGTCGACGATTTCGTACACGAGATGGTGCAGCCCGCGGAGGTTGTTCCCCCCGACGTACATGCCCGGCCGCATGCGGACGTGCTCGCGGTCGGAAAGGGCCTTGAAATGGTCTTCGTTGTACTCGTCCGCGGGCGTCGTGGGCGGTGGGCCCTCAGCCGTGCCGTCATTGGTCATTCAGTCTCCCGTTGGGGCGATAATCCGCCCGCATTGCAAGGGTTTGATTATCGCAGAAATCGCCTTTTTTCGCCACCCCGCGGCGTGGGTATTCGCTCGCGGCGTTGTCCTTTTCGGCGCGGGATTCTTACGATGTCGCCGGGAACAGACATTGCGTTTC
>DASVSS010000376.1:0-17107 GCA_036387945.1 Tepidisphaeraceae bacterium
ACGAGCTTGTTGACGATGTCGGGCAGGCGTTCGTTGAGTTGCTTACGCAGCATGAGGGTAGTGAGTGTACGCGCCTCTGCGCTCCAACGCACCGTCGACCCAATGCAGACCCCAACGCAGGCAACCCCCGCAAACCCCGCCCCCCACCGGCCTAGCCACTTCAGTGGCTAGGAACTCCGCCCCACAACTCTCCACCGCCTCACCCGACCAAGCGCAAACGCGCAGCGCGCAACACCCCCCGCAAGAGAACAAGAAATTTCCCTCCCCGGGGCCGAGCGATCCGCCGCGCGCTGCGCGCCACGTCCGTCAATCGCGCAGCGCCGCCGGTCAATACGGATGGACACACTGCGCTTGCCCCCACCCCCCGCCCCCCACCGCTCGCCACGCCCCGCCGCACCGCTCGACCCCGCCGGACGCACGCGCATGTTAAAAATGAACAAACGAACCCAACGTCCCGCCCAAGCCGTGGCCGCGGAGGCCCTTAGGCCGGTGGGTTTGTTCGGGCCCAGCCGCAGTTGCACCCCGGGGCCACGCACGCACAATACGCCGCGACTTGATCCGGAGAGGACTGGCATGGACGCACTGATGATCGGCGTGAGCGGCCTGCGCGGCACGGTCGGGGGCACCCTGACGCCGGCCGTGGCGATGCGGATGGCGGCGGCGTTCGCGTGCTGGCTCAAGGGCCAGCCGCCCGCCAACGGCACGCACCCGCGCGTCGTCGTCGGCCGCGACGGCAGGCCTTCGGGGCCGTTCGTGCGCGACGCCGTCTTCTCCGCCCTCGCCGCCAGCGGCATCGAGACGATCGACCTCGACGTCGTCACCACCCCCGGCGTGGCGATGATGGTCCGCCACGCCAAGGCCGACGCTGGCATCGTCATCACCGCCAGCCACAACCCGATCCAGTGGAACGGCCTCAAGCTGCTCACCCGCGACAGCGTCGCCCCCCCGCCGGCGGCGGTCGCGGAGATCAGGCGGTTCTATGACGACAACTGCACGTCGTACGTCAAGGTCGATCAGCTGCGCCAGCCGTCGCGCAACACCGACACCCACGCCCTGCACACGAAGAAGATCCTAGACCACCTCGACGTCAACGGCATCAGCGGCCGTCGGTACAAAGTCGTTCTCGACAGCGTCAACGGCGCCGGCTGCGTCGCCACCGCCACCCTGCTCAGCAAGCTCGGCTGCACCGTCATCCACATCAACAACACGCCCAGCGGCCAGTTCCCCCACGAGCCCGAGCCGACTGCCGCCAACCTCACCCAACTCGCGGGCGAAGTGAAGAAGCACAAGGCCGCCGTCGGCTTCGCCCAGGACCCCCGACGCCGACCGCCTCGCCGTCATCGACGAACGCGGCACCTACATCGGCGAAGAGTATTCCCTCGCCCTGTGCGCCAAGTGGCTCATGAGCAAACGCCCCGGCGTGGCGGTGACGAACTTATCGACCAGCCGCATGCTCGACGACATCGCCGCCCAGCACGGCGGCCGCGTCATCCGCACGCCCGTCGGCGAGGCCAACGTCGTCGACGCGATGCTCAAGGCCGACGGCGGCAAAGGGGCCGTCGTCGGCGGCGAGGGCAACGGCGGCGTGATCGATTTGCGCATCGTCCCCGGCCGCGACTCGCTCGTCGGCATGGCGTACGTCCTGCAACTGATGGCCAACACCGGCAAGAGCATCTCGCAACTCGTCGCCGAAATCCCGAGATACGAGATCGTCAAAACCAAGTTCGAGTGCCGCCGCGAAGACGCCGACCGCGCCGTCGCCGCCGTCAAACAGGCGTTCGCCGGCGAACCGACCGACGCGACGGCCGACGCAATGAACGGTGCAAAGATCGACACCCAGGACGGCATCCGCATCGACTGGCCCGACGCCTGGGTCCACGCCCGCCCGAGCAACACCGAGCCGATCATGCGCATCATCGCCGAGGCCCCGACGAAGGCCGCCGCCGAAGCCCGCATCGCCAGCGTGCAGGACATCGTGAAGCGCGTGCTATAGGGTGCGGTTCACCGCACCCTCGGACGTAAATGGGCGATCACGGGTGGTGCGGTGAACCGCACCCTACTATCTAGGCTGGTAATCATGCCCCACAAACTTAAAACACCGCATGCCGACCGCAGCCCGTACGGCTGGTGGATCTTCTGCGAAGTGCAACAGTGGGTGGAAGGTGACCCGAAAAACGCAGCCAAGCAGAAGCGCTTCCCAGTTTGGGAAAATATGCGCCTACTCAAAGCCCGCAACTACGAACAGGCCTATCGCAAGGCCATCAAACTCGCCAACATTGGCATGCCCTCCGCCACCGAAGGTGGCGAATGGCACTTCATCGGCCTCTCCATGCTGCTCCCTGCCTACGAGGCACTCGAAGATGGCGCCGAAATCCTCTGGACTGACCACGGCAAGATCAGTGCGGCAAAGATTAAGCGGATGGTGAAGAGCAAAGAGAAACTGAGTGTCCCCTGACGACAGTAAGTTAGGAAGGCCCGGTGCCACGGTACGGTACTCCGTGCCGTGCGCTTCCAACGCCCACGGTCCCCGCACGGCACGGCGAGTACGCCGTACCGTGGCACCCGGCGTTCAACGCAAAGCTAAGGACGATGTACCAAATATTTGATATCTTGGGCGGCGTGTAGTTAAACCGTAGTTAGTGGGCATCGATGAAGCCTCTCCCGCTAATCCTCGGTTTTGCCGCGGGCTTCGTACTCGCCGCGGTGATCGGCCTTGCCGTTGTCCTGCCGGCATCGCGCGAGGCGTGGCGGGTAAACGTCGACAGCGACGCGCATCGCGGCATTCAGGGTGTGATGGAATATGTAGAGCAATCCGCCGGGAAAGGCGATTGTGAGCGGGCGTCCGCTCAACTCAAGGTGTTCAACGAGCGGTTCGCCAAGTATCGTGAAGGCGGGCCACCTCCCGCAGACTGGTATGAAGAGGTCATCGCGACCACGCGGCCGGCCCACTAGCACTCCACTGGACCGGGGCAACGACGGTCCTTCTGATCCGTTCGCTGGTCGTTGGCCCCAGCCAGTGAATAATGAGTGTTGATCGGTTATTCGGCTATGGACCCCAAGCAACTCTTCGTCGACCAGCGATTGATTGGGATGTGCGTCTATTGCGGCGGCAATCCCGAGACGAGCGACCATGCGCCATGCAAGGCGCTATTGGACGATCCGTTGCCGAACGATCTCCCGGTGGTCGATGCATGCAACGAGTGCAATCGTGGCTTCTCATCGGACGAAGAATTTCTTGCTTGTTTCCTTGAATGCGTGATCTGCGGGACGACGGATCCTTCGCGGCTCTCCCGTCCTAAGATCGCGAGAACGTTGACGGCGCGCCCCGCTATTGCGGCCCTGATCTCAAAGTGCCGGGAGGACGACCTGTTCGGCGGAATTACGTGGAAACCTGATCTTGCACGGGTGAAGAACGTCGTAACGAAGTTGGCAAGGGCACACATGGCGTACGAACTGAGTCTGCCAAAATTCGATGCGCCGGACATTTACGATGTTTGCCCACATGCGTTGATGACGCCCGAGCAAAAAGCAGCGTTTGAAGAACCTGTCGGTGAAGGCATTCAACCTTGGCCCGAGATTGGCAGCCGGGCATTCGTGCGTGCCTGCGCGCTCTGGCCTGAGTATCAAGACAATGGGTGGATGGTTATTCAAGACGGGAGATACCGCTACCGCGTCGATCAGGGCCCCGGAGGCGATGCAGTCAGAATTGTGATAAGCGAATACTTGGCTTGCTTGGTCGCGTGGGCGTAGCGGCCACCGCATAACGTCGATCCGTTAGGCAGTGGAGTAGGTTGGGGTTCCTCCCCACCCTTGCCCCTGATGGATGATCGAGGTGGGGATAAACCCGACCCCACGCGCGACGCGCCTCGCCGCATTGCCGATCCGCGGGGCGGATGGTATCGATCGCGGGTATGGAAGTGACCGCCCTTGCCCTGCCGGACGTAAAGTTGCTGACGCCGAAGAAGTTCGGCGATCATCGCGGGTTCTTCGCCGAGACGTACAGCCGGCAGAAGCTGATCGACGCGGGGATCGACGCGGAGTTCGTGCAGGACAATCACTCGCTCTCGGCTACGCCGGGGACGGTGCGGGCGCTGCACTATCAGTTGCCGCCGTTCGCGCAGGCGAAGCTCGTGCGGGTGCTGCGCGGGGCGATCCTCGACGTGGCGGTGGACATCCGGCGCGGATCACCGACGTTCGGGCAGCACGTGAGCGCGGTGCTGTCGGCCGAGAATTTTAAGATGATCTATGTGCCGGTCGGGTTCGCCCACGGGTTCGAGACGCTCGAGCCGGATACGGAGATCGCCTACAAGGTGACGAACTACTACGCCCCCACCCATGAACGCGGCATCCGCTGGAACGACCCGGCCCTGGGCGTGCCGTGGCGCGTGAGCGAGGCCAACGCGGTGCTGAGCGGCAAGGACAAGATCGCCCCGCTGCTGAGCGAGGCGACGGAGTTGTATTGATTGGTCCCCTCTCCCGTGTACTCACGGGGGAGGGTTAGGGAGGGACTTAAAAGCCTATACGCCCAAGCCCTCTCAATAGCCCTCCCCCGAGAGAACCGGGAGAGGGAACCGGAACATCAGACGGGAAAGCGTTTGAGGAACTCCGCCTCGTCGATCACTTCGACGCCGAGGGCCTTGGCCTTATCGAGCTTGCTGCCGGCGGACTCGCCGGCGACGACGAAGGCGGTTTTCTTGCTGACGTTCGACGACGGCTTGCCGCCGAGGGCGACGATGCGCTCTTCGATCTCCGTCCGCCCGAGCGTGGGCAGCGTGCCGGTGACGACGACGCTCTTGCCCGCCAAGGGCCCGCCGCCGGCAGGCCTGGGCGTGGCGTCGGTCAACCGCACGCCGAGCTGCTTCAGTTCGGCGATCGTGTCGCGGCCGCTGCTGGACTGGAAGAATTCGTGGAGCGTTTCGGCCGTGCGGGCGTTGGGACGAAGGGCGTGATACAGCTCGTCTTCGCCCGCGGCGTTGAGTTCGTCGATCGTCGGGAAGCGCGCGACGAGCTGGGCGACGCGCGTGTCGTTGAGGCGCCGCGACAATCCGGGTTGCGACTGCAGGGCATCGATGCGTTCTTCCACGTCCGACGCGGCGTCGCCCTTCGTGGCGATGAGGCCGGCGTGGACGGCGGCGGCGAGCGTGCGGAGGCGTTTCTCGTCGGCGTCCTCTCCGTCGCTCTCGCGCAGCGCCGCGCGTAAATCCGACATCGACGCCGAGAGCAGCTTCTCGACGTCGCCGGCCCATTCCGCGAGCTTGCGGCCGTTCGTGTGGCCGAGGAACCGCGTGCCGAGGCCGGCCAGCACGGCGGCGAGGCCGCGCTCCTTCGACGCCTCGCGCGAAGCGATGATTGCGTCGGCGGTCTTCTGCCCGACCTTGCGGATCGACGTGACGACTTCGCCCTCGCCGTTGACGCGCGACGTCTCGCTTTCCAGGCCGGCGATCTGTTCGGCCGTCAGGCGGTAGAGGTCAGGAATGCTTTTGAGCCGGCCGGCGTCGATGAGCTGTTCGATGAGGCGCTCGCCGAGGCCGTCGATGTTCATCTGCTTGCGGCCGGCGAAGTGCTTGAGGCGCTCGAGCAGCTGCGCGGGGCAGGACGGGTTCTCACAGTAGATGTGCGGACCGTCCGCCTCGCGCTCGACGGCCGAGCCGCACGATGGGCACTTTTTGGGCGCGGCGACGCGCTTGGCCTTGGATTGCCGCAACGTGGCGTCGGCCGAGAGCACCTGCGGGATGATTTCGCCGGCCTTTTCAATCGTGACCCGGTCGTCGTAATGAAGATTGAGCCGTTCGACGTTGGCGATGTTGTGCAGCGTGGCGCGGCGCACGGTCGTGCCGGCGACCAGGACCGGGTCGAGCTCGGCGACGGGCGTGAGCGTGCCCCCTTTGCCCACCTGCCACGTCACGTCGCGCAGCGTCGTCTCGACGCGGTCGGCGGGGTACTTGTAGGCGATCACCCACCGCGGGCTTTTGGACGTGTAGCCGAGCGCTTCGCGCTGGGCGCGCGAGTCGACTTTCACCACCATGCCGTCGGTGTTGTACGGCAGCTTTTTGCGGTCGGTCTCGAACTTTCGGATCGTGGCGATCGCTTCGTCGATGTCGGCGACGCGCTGCGTGGCGCGGCTCGTGGGCAGGCCCAGTGCGGCGATCCGAAGGACGGCGTCGTAATAGCTGTCGGGCGGCGGCGGCTTGATCTCGCCGAAGCCGTGGGCGACGAACTTCAGCGGCCGCGACGCGGTCACGCTCGATTCCTTCTGCTTGAGCGTGCCGGCGGTGAAGTTGCGCGGGTTGGCGTAATCGCCGCGGGCGGCGACGGTCTTGCCCTTCTCTTTGGCGACGCGCACCCGCTCGGCCTCGGCGGCGCGGTGCTCGGCGTTGAGGCGGTCGAAGTCGGCGTTGTCCATGTAGACTTCGCCGCGTACTTCCAAGACCGCGGGGGCGGACGCGGCGGACGCGTGACGCATGACAAGGCCGTCCTTGCGCTTGGCAGCGTCGGTCTCGCGCGGCTCACCGAGTTGGAGTGGAACGCCCTTGATCGTCTTCACGTTCGCCGTCACGTCGTCGCCGCGCCGGCCGTCGCCGCGCGTGACGGCGTGCACCAACTCGCCGTTTTCGTACCGCAGGCTGATCGCGACGCCGTCGACCTTCGGCTCGCACACGTACGACGGCTTGGCCCCTTCGAGCCGCCGGACGATGCCTTCGTCCCAGCCGCGCAAATCCGGCTCGTTGTAGGTGTTGTCGATCGAGTACATCGGCTGCGCGTGCGTGACCTTGCGAAAGCCCTCGGTCAGGTCGCTGCCGATCTTCTGCGTGGGCGAGTCGGGGTCGGCGATGCCGTGCGCCGCTTCGAGCGCCGCCAGCTCGGCGACGAGCTTGTCGTACGCTTCGTCACTGATCTCCGGGGCGTTGGCGATGCGGTACAGCTTTTCGTGCCGCTCGACTTCGGCGCGGAGGTTGGCGATTCGCTTCTGGGCGGATTCGGGCATGATTGGGATTCGAAGTCGCGTTTGGAAGGGAAGGGTGACAAGGCGCGTCTCGCAGGATGCGGTTCACCGCACTACGGGACAGGAATGGTGCGGTGAACCGCACCCTGCGCAATCACCTTGTTACCTTGTCATCCTCAACTCACTCCGGCTTGCCGCTCGTGCTGTCGTAGACCCATTCCTGAACGGTGGGTTTCCAGTCGAGGAGCTCTTCGGGCTTGAAGAACAAACCGAGTTCCTTTTCGGCCGCTTCGGGCGAGTCCGAGCCGTGGACGAGGTTGTAGGCGTTGCTGACGCCGAAGTCGCCGCGGATCGTGCCGGGGGCGGCTTTGCTGCCGAAGGTGGCGCCCATCAGGTTGCGGGCGATCGTGATCGCGCCCACGCCCTGCAATGCCAACACCACGACCGGGCCGCTGGTCATGAACCGCACGAGGCCGGTGTAGAAAGGCCGCTCTTTGTGCGGGGCGTAGTGCGTCTCGGCGGTGGCCTTGGAGATGACCATGAGCTTCATGCCGGCGAGTTGCAGGCCCTTGTTCTCGAACCGCGTGACGATCTGGCCGACGAGCGCGCGTTGTACGGCGTCGGGCTTAAGAATGATGAGCGTGCGTTCCATGAAGCGTCTCCTGTTTCGATCGGCGTGCCGCCGGTGGCGGGCGACCGGCTCGGTGACAGAATCGGGCGACCTCCGCCGTCCGCCAACCCGCCGCGCCGCGGGCGGCATTTTGGCGATCAGGCCCCGAAACGCAAACCGCGCGTCCGCCGCCGGCGGCGATCGCTATGGCGACTTGGGCGCCGATTGGCGTGAAGACGAGCTTCGGGCCGGCGTAGCCGAACACACAAGGCCGAAGCTCGGCGACACCCACGCGATTGCAGAGCCCAGGTCGGTCATTGCCCGATGAAAGCAAGCGTTGGCGAGAGCTGGAGCGTCTGGCCTTGGCGCGTGTCGAAGCTCACCACGCGGTCGCCGTTGCGCACGGTGCACGCCTTGCCGGCGCGCGACCGCAGCGTAGCGCCCGTGAGCTTTCCGTCGGCCCAGGCGATGTCCACCTCGAACCCGCCCCGTGCCCGCAGGCCGGTGACTTTCCCGGTCGGCCAGGCCTTGGGCAGGGCCGGCAGCAGGTGGATCTCGCCGTTATGGCTTTGCAGCAGCATTTCGGTCATGCCGCTTGTGCCGCCGAAGTTGCCGTCGATCTGGAACGGCGGGTGGGCGTCGAACATGTTGGGATACGTGCGCGACGGATCGAGCAGCAGCTTGACGATCTTGTGCGTACGGTCGCCGTCGAGCAGGCGGGCCCAGCAATTGATGCGCCACGCGATGGCCCAGCCGGTGGTCACGTCGCCGCGGGTGTTGAGCGTCACCTTCGCCGCCTCGGCGAGCTTGGGCGTGAGGCGCGGGTCGATCTGCCCACTGGGAAACAATCCCCAGACGTGCGAGACGTGGCGGTGCTTCTGGTCACGGGCCTGGGCGTCCCAGTCGTCTTTCCATTCCTGCAACTGGCCTTGCGCGCCGACCTGGTTGGGCACGAGCCGGTCGCGCGTCGCGGTGAGCTTTGAGACGAAGTCTTCGTCGCGGCGCAGGATCTTCGCGGCTTCGATCGTGCTGTTGAACAGGTCACGGATGATCTGCATGTCCATCGTCGTGCCCGCAGCCAGCGAGAATCCGCCGGTGTGGGCGTTCTCGGGCGACATGGTCGGGTTGGTGACGAGGTGCTTGCTCTTGGGGTCTTCGACCAGGGTATCGACGAAGAACTGGCTCGCGCCTTTCAAGATCGGATAAGCGCGCTCGAGGATGCGCGAATCGGGGTTGAACTGGTAATGCTCCCACAGGTGCAGGGAAAGCCACGCCCCGCCCATCTGCCACATCCCGAAGAACGCGCCGTCGATCGGTGCGGTGGCGCGCCACAGGTCGGTGTTATGGTGGGCCACCCAGCCGGTCGCGCCGTAGGTGGTTTTCGCGGTTTCGGCCCCGGTGACGGCGATCTCTTCGATCATCTTGAACAGCGGCTCGTTGAGCTCGGCGAGGTGCGTGGTTTCGCTCGGCCAGTAGTTCATCTGCGCGTTGATGTTGATCGTGTACTTGCTGCCCCACGGCGGGGTCATCGATTCATTCCAGATACCCTGCAGATTCGCCGGCTGGCTCCCCGGGCGCGACGAGCTGATGAGCAGGTAACGGCCGTACTGGAAGTACAGCGCTTCGTACCCGGGGTCGTCCTGCCTCGCGGCGGCTTTGATGCGCTCGTCGGTCGGCAGGGTTGCGCCCGCGGCACTGGCGCCGAGGTCGATCGTGACGCGGTCGAACAGCGTTCGGTAGTCGGCGACGTGCGCGGCGCGCATGTCGTCGAACGACTTGTCCCCCGCCGCCGCCATGGCCGCCGATGTGAGGGCGGCGGGATCGCCCGAGACGTCCTGGTAGTTTTTGTAGCTCGTCGCCATGGCGATCAGCAGCACCGCCGAATCGGCGTCGGCGAGGCCGAGCGTGCCGTCGTCGCCGGCGGCGAGCTTTCCGCCGGTCGGGCGCACGCGCACGCGGGCTTCGTAGGTGAGTGCGCCCTTGATGCGGCCCAGATCGCCGTTGCGGCCGGTGAGCACGAGCGTGTCGCCGGCGGCCTTTGTCACCACGCCGGGCATGGGCGAGCGCATCGACGCGGTGAAGTTGATTTTCCCCGGTTGATCCGCCGACAGCCGAACGGCAATGACGTTGTCGACCGCGGTGGCCAGCACCTCGCGGGTGTACCGCACGCCGCCGCGCGTGTAGCTCACGCTCGACGTCGCGGTGCTGATGTAGAGATCGCGCCGGTAATCGCTGGCATCGCCGTCGCCGGGGATGGCCAGGAGCAGGTCGCCCACGGGCTGGTACATCGCCTGCCCCGCCGGTCGGCCCATCATCTTGGCGTTGATGAGCGTCTGCGCTTTGCCGTACTGGCCGTCGAAGATCGCCTGGCGGATTTCGGGCAGGCCTTCCTTGCCCTCGGGGTTGGCCGGGCTGTAGGGCCCGCCGGCCCAGAGCGTGTCTTCGTTGAGCGACAAGCGTTCGAGTGCCACCCCGCCGTAAACCATCGCGCCCAGTCGCCCGTTGCCCACGGGCAGCGCCTCTTCGAAGCGATTGGCCGGCTGGCGGTACCAGAGCGTCAGCGGCGACTGTGGCGCAGGCGCCTTCCCGGTGAGCGGCACGCGCGGCGCCCTGCCCGGCGCCGGGGCGGCTGCTGACGCCGTCGTGGCGGATTTAGCCTCCGGCGTCGAGCCGATGCCGGCGGCGAAGTTCGCCGCCACGTCCGCGGCGCTGAGGACGCCGGTCATCACGCGCACGCCCGCGACTAGCCCGTTAAGCGGGTCGTTTTCCCATAGCGAAGCGTCCGCCTCGGCGCCGCCCGCGCCTACCGCCAGCGGCGTGGCCTTCGTTTCGAGATTCACAGCCTGCTGCACGACCTGTTTGCCGTCGACGTAAACGGTCATCGCCTTGCTCGCGCCGTCGTACACCCAGACGACGTGCTTCCATTGATTGGCCACGGGCCGGTAATCGCCCCAGCCGTTGATGTCGCGGTAAAAGCCTGACAACGGCTTATTGCGACCGAACATGAGCTGCCGTTGCTGGCCGCGCTTGCGCAGGCCGTAAGCGACAACGGTGGCGTCGTTTTCGACCGTCGCGGTGTTGACCCATGCTTCGACCGACGCGCTGCCGGCGCCGGTCATCTCTTCGGGGACGTTTTTCTGTGACACGAGCGTATTGATTTCCTCGCGCGTCAGCCGCACTGCCGCCAGTTTGCCTTGCGGGCCTTCGACGGCCTCGATGACGAGATTGCTGCCCGCGACGGGCAACAAATTGCCGACCGCGCGATCGCCGCTGGCGTGGTTGAACCACGCATTGGCGTCCGGCGCGAGATCAGGGCGCAGATCGGCAACAAGCTCGCCCCGCGTAACCAGGGCGCGTTCCTTCGCCATTGGCAGTGTGGTGGCAATGACCGGCGCCGCCGCACGGACCGCGGGCGCGAGCACCAGTGTGCAGACGCTTACGGCCAGCAGCGCGAGAATGAAGTGAAACCGTGTGTCCGCCAGCACCATAAGAGCCCTCCGTCGCACCTGCCGTGGCGGCGATTCCGCCCGGCGATCCCCAACCGAATACCATGCCGTCCGCGCCAGAATAGCCGGACTTATTTCCTGCCAAGGTACAGCACGACCGTCGTCCGCGGCGCGACGCGCGGCGGCGTGGCCAGCGCCATCGTCTTCCCTGAGACCAGGTCAGGGGCCTCTTTCACGCCGTCCGGGATCGCCAGGTCAAACGTCTTGTCGGCGCTGCAATTCATGCCGATCAGGTAGTCGCCGTAGCGCAGGGTATAGAAATCGCCCTTGCCGGCGTGCACGTTCTCGTTGCCGGGCCTGAAGCGGATGCCTTCAGGGACTTTGGCGATCGGCAGCTTCTCGCCGGCGTGGGCGCTTTGCGATTCGTCGGGGTATTTCATCCCGCCGTTGCCGAAGCCGAAGTTCGTCCAGTTCGGGCGCGTGTAGGTCATCCCTGAGGGCGTGAACTGCGTCTGCTGCCGCACGACGGCGACGCGGTCGAAATTCGGCGTGATGTGATGTACGCGCGCCAGGTCATTGATCGCGTAACGGGCGCGCCAGTAGAGCGAGACGTACAGCACTTCGTCGCCGTGCTTGATCGCCACCACGCCGTCTTCTTCGTCGGTAAAGGCCGAATCCGGCTGGCCCGGCGTCATCGGGAGGCGGTGAGCGCTCTTGGGCTGGGCCTTGACGGCTTCGCAATCGTCGGGGATGCGCAGCAGCGTGTTGGTGACGCGGATGCCTTTGTCATTGGTCAGGCGGGCGACGGAGTCGAAGAACTGGTTGTCCTCCATCATCTGCTGCACCGCGCCGACCGACCGCGGATCGAGCGTGGCGGCGACGGAGTAAATCGCCGAGCCTTCCCACGCCGATCGCTCGGCGTAGACCACTTCGCCGGGATAGGACATGTCGCGCCAGCCGACGACGTTCTCCATCCGCATCGCGCGGTTGCCTTCGGAGTCGACCATCGGGTAACGGAACGGCGCCCGGGCGTGCTCGGCCTTGATGAGCTGGGCCTTGATCTTCTCGTCGCCCGGCTGGTCGAACGCGGGGCGCGTGGCGTTGTAGATGTGCGCGATCCAGTCGAGCACTTCGCCGTAGTTGCCGACGTAGCCGAGTTCCTTCGTCAGGCCCTTGGCGGTGAGCTGGTAGTAATTCTCGCCCACGCTCAAGGACGCGCGTGCGGTCTCGACGTCGGTCCCCGCGCCGCGATCGCTGTCGAGCCACGGCACGATGCCGATCGATTCGTGCAGGTAACGCCGGGCCTGGTCTTCGGGCATCGCCTGGGCGGGGTCGGCGGCGGCGGCGCCGCGGTTGGAGTAATAGATGCCGTACAAGTCGTTGATCATCGACTGATTGGTGTACTGGCGGCGGTGGCGGCGGTGCCAGTCGCGGCTGGCGGCGAACATCGTCGCCCAGGCCTCGCGGCGGGTCGCGCCGCCGGCGACGGGCTGGCTCATCCGCGGCCGCAGCGCTTCGGCCGCCCAGTGCACGCCCTCGCCCGCCGGCCCCAGGCCCAGCCACTCGGGGTTGTAGACGCCGGGCCCGGTCTCGGCGATTTTCGGGTCTTTGACGAACGCCTCGTGCAGCGCGTCGCCGCCGGCGACAAGCTTGTCGAGCACCGCGTCGTTTTTGTACGCCGTCGTCCATTTCACGTTGTACGCCCGGCCGAGCAGTTGCATCTGCAACTGCCCCGGCGGGCGGCGATCGGCGAGGATGCCGTTGATCTCGTTGTTGACGCGCTCCTTCAGCCGGTCGAGCACCTCCGGCCCGGGCGACGACCGCACGGGCGCGTTCACCGGCGGCGTGCCCTGCTTCTCCCCCGTCGGCGGGGCGAATCGGCCGTCGAGATGCGTATACACGCGATAGATGCCGCGCGACGGCTCGGTCATTGCCTTCTGGTATTGCTCGAACGTCGGTGCGTACCCGTTGATCCCGCCGGTGCTGCGGATCTCGAAGCTCACCCGCGTCTTGCCGCGCGTGAGGTCCAGCGGCAGCGGCGTGGTGCGGTAAAAGAACCGGCCGGTGTAGGCGGGTTCCTTCGAGCCGAAATCGAGAACGTCGAGATCGCCGAGGTGACGGTAGCCGATCTGCTTGCCTTCGCAGTGCAGGATCAGGTAGTTCGGCGTGACGTCGTCGCCCCAGAAGCGCGTCGTGAAATAGTTCTGCTTCTCCGGATCGACCTCCAGGGTGAAGACCGCCGTTCCGCCGCGCCAGGATTTGTCGTCGGTGGGCAGGAGACGGCGCGCCGGCTCGTCGAGCCCGCCGCGGACGATTTCACTCCGCTCGGCCTGCAACCCGTGGGCCTGCTCGGACACCGCGTCGCCGAACGCCATCCAATCCATCAGCCCCGCCGACGCTTGCGCCGACGCTGCGGCGGCGGCGGCGGAGATCGCGCCGGATATGGCGATTGAAGTCAAAAGCATTGTCGGCCGGCGGTGACAGGGTTGGTTCATCATGGGCTTTCCTTCGTCTGGGTTGGAGGGCGCGCGTGTCGGTGATGGTACACATAATGCGCGCCGCGCGTTGAAGCGCTATTTTGCACGTGTCGAAATAACAACCGAATCGCGACGCCAAAGTGACATCGCGATCCGGTCGGGGATCGACATCAGATCATTGCGACGGAGAAGCACTCACCACGACGACGACGGCTGACGCGGGTCGATCCGAACGTCGTCGATCGGCAGCGGCGGGTGGCGGTCCACCCGCATCGGCACGCCGCGCACCGAGCCGTCGACGAAGCCGATGTTGATCGAACCCATCTTGGTCGGCTCGACGAAGTTGTTGTTCCGCCGGTAAGTGCCGCCGAGCATCTTCTGATTGTGGAGCTGAATCGTGTTGAGCTCGTTGATCTGGTGATAATTGATGCCGCCGTAGTTGGCGAACGACAGTCCGCCGCGCGTAGGGCTGTTGTTGAACAGCTTGCCGTCGACGAACAGGGCCTGCTTTGTCGTCTGCTTCACCTTGGTGATTTTCCACGGCACGCAAATCGTCGACGACGCATCCCCGGTATCGCCGCCGAGAATCTGGTTGTACTTGAAGCCGGCCTTGTCGATGACGTTGTTCATCGTCGCATTATCGAGCGGGCACATGAAAAGCTTGCTGGAATCGCGTGCGAGGTACTTCGTCAGATAGCCATTGTCGGTCGTGCCGGTGTTGACCGGCCACACGTTCGGGCGGCCGTAGGTGCCGCCGCTGCGATTGTGCGCGATCGGGGGCAGCGAACCCTTGTTTTCGTTCACGTACATCATCGTGGCGTTGAGCACCTGGCGCAGCCGGACGGCGCACGTGATCTGCTGCGCCGACCCGCGGGCCTTTTGCAGCGCGGGCAGCAGGACCGAGATCAACACCGCGATGATGCCGATGACCACGAGCAGCTCGACCAGGGTAAAGCCTTTGGAACCCGTGAGATTTCGACGTGTGACGCACCGCATGTTGGCCTCCGCGGAACAGGAAAGGGTCGTGACATTGCAAACGATGCGAGGCTGATGACCGCCAGGATCAGGCACCGTTCGATGTGCTTACTATTACGACCCGCGGGGGGTGCGACAACGCGCTTTTGCGTCTGAATTGGAACACTTTGCGACAGTGCGTCAATTGACCGGAACGGCCAATAATGGGGGAAACCCGACGCTTCCTTCCCACCGGCGTCACGCCACGGCGTTGGCGGCTGTACGAAATGCGCCCGGCGTTTTTCCCGTCGCCCGGAGGAAAGCCCGGCGGAATTGCTGGACGACGGAGAACCCGCAGCGCGCCGAAATCTCTTCCAGCCGCAGTTCGCGCATCAGGAGCAGGCGCTTGGCGTTTTCCACGCGCACCCGCAGGATTTCGTCGTACGGACTGCGCCCCAGGTACTTGGCGAATTGCCGCTCCATCCAGCGGCGGCCGACCGGAACGTGCGCTAGAACGTCTTCGACGTTGCACGGGTCGCAGGCGTGCTCGCGGATGTAGCGCACCGCCTCGGAGACGTCCGGGTCGCTGATCGCCAGCAGATCGGTGCTCTGTCGGCGCACCACCCGCAGCGGTGAAAGCCGCACCGCCCGATCCTCGCCGACGAGTTTTTCGCCGCCCAACAGCCGGTCCAGCATTGACGCCGCGGCGTAGCCGACGCGGCTGTAATCGCCGTCGACGCTGGAGATCGGCGGCCAAGTGCTCTCGCAAAGCAGGTCGTCGTTGTTCACGCCAATGATCGCAACCCCGTCGGGCACGCTGATTTCCGCTTCCAGGCACACCGTCGCCAGGTCGTGCGCCTGCGAATCGTCGACGGCCATGATCCCGATCGGCTTTTCGACCGTGCGCAGCCAGTGCACAAGCTTCGGCAGCGTCTCGTGCTCCATGATCTGCCCCGGGGGGAGCCAGCCGAGCCCGATGTCGAGGCACTCGAAGCCGCGGGTGCGGATCGTCTCGACGAACCCCTTATGGCGGTTCTGCGACGTCTGCATCGGCGACAGCCCGTAGTACGCGAACCGCGTCAGGCGACAGTCGAGCAAATGCTCCGCCGCCATCACGCCGACTTCGTAGTCGTTCAGGCTCGCGACCGGCGCGTCCTGCGGATTGCCGGTGCCGGTGCAGACGATGAGATGCCCGGATCGCCGCTTGACGTACTGCACCAGTTCCGCGGCCACGCCGGCGAGGATAGCGCCGTCGAACTCCGGCCAGTCTTTGACGGGCAGGGTGTGGACGTTGCGCAGTTCCTCGTGAATCTGCCACCGCCGCTTGATATTGGCGTACCGCATCGCCCCGCGCAGCGCCGCCCTCCCGAACCCGGTCGTGCCGTCGGCGACGAGGGCGACGATCGGGCGCTTGCGCGGACCTCCGTCGGGCGTGGGCGAGTGTCGCAAAGTGATCTAACTATAACGCAAAATGTATTCGTTCTCGCAGCGGCAGCTGACATAATCTGCTTGGAGAACCTGGCGCCCTCTTGACAAGGGCTCTGGTCTGATTGCATGCCGATCCAACGCCTCAAAGCCGCTTACCTGCTCAATGCCGAGTCGTTCGAACTCGTTTACGCCGCGGGAACGCGCGCGTCGATCGCGGCCTTGACGGATGTCGCCGCCACGCCGCTGACGCCCGCGCGGTTGAGGGACGTCCCACACGCGCTGCGCCAGGTCGAGGCGTTGTTCAGCGGGTGGGGGATGCCTTTGGTGGATGATGCCTTTCTCAAGGCCGCGCCGAATCTGAAGATCATTTTCTACGCCGCCGGCGCGGTCGGCAGTTGGGCGACGCCGGCGATGTTCGACCGCGGCGTCCGCGTGACCTCGTCGATCCACGCCAACTCCGTGCCTGTGGCCGAATACACCTTGTCGACGATCCTGTTCTCGCTCAAGCACGGCTGGCGACTAACGCGCCAGACGCAGGCGCAGCGACGCTTCGTCGACCGCGACACCGTGCCGGGCAATTACGGCAGCGTCGTGGGGCTGATCTCGCTGGGAATGATCGGACGGCTTGTGCTGAAAATGCTCAAGCCGCTCGATCTCGAAGTGATCGTGTACGACCCGTTCCTGAGCCACGCCGAGGCGAAATTGCTCGGCGTGGAGAAAGTGTCCCTGACCGAAGTCTTCGAGCGGCCGGACGTGGTGTCGGTCCACACGCCGCTGCTGCCCGAGACGCAGGGAATGATCGACGGCGCTCTGCTCCGGTCGATGAAACGCGGCGCCACGCTCATCAACACCGCGCGCGGCAAGCTCATCAATCAGCCCGAACTCATCGACGTGCTGCGGCGTCGCCCGGACCTGCAGGCGGTGCTGGACGTCTGCGACCCCGAGCCGCCGGCAGCAGACTGCCCACTGTTCGATCTGCCCAACGTCGTCCTCACCCCGCACATCGCCGGGTCGGCGGGGCGCGAATGCCAGCGACTGGGCCACTACATGCTCGACGAACTCGAGCGCTACCTGCAGGACAAGCCGCTGCGGTGGGAGGTGACGCAGGAAATGACCTACGGCATCGCCGATGCCCAAAAATCCGCCGACGCATTCCCGTTCGAACCACAGGCCGCCGCGACGGCGTAGATCTTTCCCAGGTAGGGCCTGCCATCTCGGCGTGCATTCGTGGCGTGGGCGTCTCGCCCCC
>DASVSS010000377.1:0-13883 GCA_036387945.1 Tepidisphaeraceae bacterium
TCCCCAATCGTAAAGCCCCCCGCCGCCGAATGCCCCTTCGTTGCGCCACCCTGGCCGGTACTCGCGGGCGGCCGGCCCGACGCAACTGGCGAACTGCCCGAGCCGCGATTCGACATTGATGAGCCGACCAAGAACCCCCGACGCAACGGCGGCCTGGACCGTGAGGAAATCCGCGTCCCAGCGCCGGCAGTGAAAGACGCTCAGCACCACGCCCGCGCTCGCCGCGCCATCACGCACGGCCATCGCCTGCGGCAGATCGATCGCAATGGGCTTCTCCACCATGACGTGCTTGCCCGCGGCGATCGCGGCCAAGGCGTGGTCGTGGTGCATCGACGTCGGCGTGGCGATGAGCACCGCGTCGATGGCCGGGTCGTCCAGCAATTCGCCGAGTGCGTCGGTCGTCGCCAAGCCCGCCGCGGCGGCGACGCTGCGGCGCGCGGGTGTCGGATCGAACACCCCGGCGACCGCGCAGTCGTTCGATCGCGCGAGCCAACCCGCATGCTCATTGCCGATCCGGCCGTACCCGACGATGCCCACGCGGAGCTTGGTCATGCCTGCCGAGTATGCCGCGCCGCACAGAAAGGCCAAGCGATGATGAAGAGCCGGTCGCGGAGGTGATGTCGCTCCGCCTTGGACGAGTCAGAAACGACCCCGAGGAATGTGAATGAAAGACTGGCTAGCTGCTCATCCATCAATTGCAGAGCGCACAAGACCCGGGAAAGGAGAAGAAAAGGGAGAAAATTTTTGGGGCATGAGCGACTTGCCGGTGCGCGTGAACTCGGTGCATGAACACGGGCGAGACGCCCGTGCTTCGAGCGAATGCTTCTGTCTCCGAGTCTCTATGCGGGGCGTTCGCAATGTTGATCGGCGTTTCCCTCTGCTTATTTCGTACACAGCGTCCGGTCGTCCGCAGCCAGCCCCGAACCTACGCCGCCAGGACGAAATCCGGGGCTTTTAGCGGCTCGCATGGCGTCAAAGGCGAGAGCGGCGCAAAAAAAATCCGCTCGCAGGTTGCGCCTTCCGACCAACCGGCGAGCGGACTCAAGATAGGCTGCGATCGTTTGCCCACGCCACGACGTACGAGCCGTATAGGCAATCGGGTCAGCCGAAACATTCCAGAGTCCCCGGCAAGCGGTGACTCCTTGGTTTAACGGCTCCTCGCGGTCGCGTTTTCTGATCGCAAAAGAAAGTATGGTCATGCCTGCTCGTCAATGCGATTATAATTTCAGCCGCGCGACACATTAAAAATTTTTTACACACGAATCTCTTTTGACGCCTGCGGCCCAAAGCGGCCGTACCTGACCATCGTGCCGGCGCTGATGATCGGGTCGCTCGCGCGATCGACGGGTTCGTGGCGCACGGCGCCTGCCGACGAGAAACATCCGCCAATGGCATCGCACGTTGAGCGCGTCGCTTGAGAGCGTCGGCACCTTCGGCGAAACTACCCGCCCCGTGTCGTTGACGTTTCAATCCTTGCGCTCGAGCAGCAGCGGCAACTGCCTGTTGCTGTGCTGCGGCGATCATTCCATCCTGATCGACTGCGGCCTGAAGACGCAGAAAGAATGCCGCGCCCTGCTCGACGCCCACGCGGGGCGGCTGCGCGGCGTACTTGTGACGCACGCGCATGGCGATCACATCTGTTACTCGGCCTTGAAGATCATGCAGGCGTACGGCACGCCCGTGTACTGTCACGACGACGTGCTGCCGCACGTGCATCGCAAGCACGTCGGGCGATTGAACTCGCCGCTGGAACTGACGCCATTCGCTGGCGAAGCGGCGGTCGACGTGGGCGGCTTCGGTGTGCGGGCGTTCCCCGTGCCGCACGAGCCGCAATGCCCGACGTTCGGCTTCGTCATCACCTGCGGCAACAAGAAGCTCGTCGTCTGCACCGATTTCCACGACCCTGACGCGATCCGCCCGCACCTGTGCGATGCGGACTTCGTCTTCATCGAAGCCAACCACGACCCGCACCTGCTGCGGCTGCATCCCAACTACGCCAGCCACTTTCACCTCAGCAACGCCAAGGCGGCCCGGCTGCTGTGTGACGCCGCGCGCGCTGGCCGCTGTGCGCCGCGGCACGTCATGCTCGGGCACCTCAGCGAGCAGCGCAACACCGAGTCGCTCGCCCGACATGCCGTGACCGATCACTTCGCCGACGAAGACGTCGATGTGGATTTCGAGCTGTCGCTGGCGCCGCGGCGGACGGCGTCGCAGGTCGTCACGATCGCGTGACCGCTGCCCGGCCCTTCCCCTGCGATGCCGCCACGAGTGCCCCGCCGGCGATCCCGCTGACGGCCGAGGCAGCGAGAATGCCCAGCTTCGCGGCCGTGAGCCGATCGTCCTGCCCGACGAAAGCGAGATTGGCGACGAACAACGACATCGTGAAGCCGATGCCGCACAACACCGAGACGCCCACGATCTGCCGCCACGTCGCCCCCGCCGGCAGCGCCGCGAGTCCGCTTTTGACTGCCCCCCACGACGCCAGCAGGATGCCCACCGGCTTGCCCACGAGCAGCCCGAGCAGAACGCCCCACGCGATCGGGCTGCTTAGTGCCGCCGTGCCGCCGGTGCGGACGTCGACCCCGGCATTGGCCAGCGCGAACAGCGGGACGATCAGGAAATTCACCGGCTTCAGCAGCGCGTGTTCGAGCCGCGCCAGCGGCGTCTGCACCGCCTGCGCCGCTTCTTCCATCGCCTTGAGGGCGTGGCTTTGGTCGTCGGTGATTTTGTCGGGCGTGGACTTCGCGTCCCGGTCGAAACGCCCGAGCATGCGCCCGACGTAATCGACGAACGTGCGCTCGTCCACCTGCCGCGTGGCCGGGATGGTGAACGCCAAGAGCACCCCCGCGACCGTCGCATGCACGCCGCTGGCGAGTGTCGCCGCCCACATGCCAATGCCGAGGACGAGATAAGGCGCCGGGCTGTGCACGCGCAACACGTTCAACAGCACCAACGCCAGAAGAAACCCGCCGGCCAATGCCAGTGCCGGGATCGAAATCTGCTGCGTGTAGAACACCGCGATGACGAGCACGGCCCCGAGATCGTCGACAATCGCCACCGCTAGCAAAAAGACCTTGACCGAAATCGGCAGCGCGCGGCCCACCAGCGCCAGCACGCCGACGGCGAACGCGATGTCTGTCGCCATCGGCACGCCCCACCCCGCCGCGCCGGGCCCGCCGGCGTTGAACGCGGCATAAATGCCGGCCGGCACGATCATCCCCCCCGCCGCCGCCGCCACCGGCAAGCTCGCCCTGCGAAACGACGCCAACTCACCCAAGAGCAGTTCGCGCTTGATCTCAAGCCCGACGAGCAGAAAGAAAATCACCATCAAGCCGTCGTTCACCCAATGCGCCAGCGACATCCCGTACGTAAACGTGCCGACGTTGATCCGGGCATAAGAGTGCCACAGCGCCTCATAACCCGCCCCCCACGGAGAGTTCGCCCACGCCAGTGCGACCAAGGCCGCGAGCAGCAGCAGAACCCCGCCCGCGGATTCGGCCGACAAGAACGCCTGAAGAGGCCGCAAGAGCGGCTCGAGCCGCGACGGGCTTCGCGCGATCCGGGCACTATTCATCCGCGCCATCATTCAGATGAGCCGACGCGCGCCAAGAGTTGGCGCCACCTGCGGCTTGCATCCTCGCCATCGCCAGCCAACGGGCGCTGCCATGGATCAATGGCCCGTCGATTTGGGCTTGATCGCAAAGACTTTGACGCTCGCGGCGTACTCATTCACGTCATACTTTTGCAGCAGATCCGCAAGCCCGCCGTGGACCGTCATCGCCGAAATGTCAGTCCCGCAACAGCCCCCGCTCGCCAGCGGCAGCGTAGACGACGATACCATCGGCGGCGCGCAGCAGGCGGACTGATTCTCGACCTTCGCGTAGGCGTTGAGATCGGCCTTTGCGTCCACGACCGCCACGTCCGCGAAACCCGCGTCGCCCAGCCCGGCGACGTAGTCGTCGATCGTAATCGCGCCGGCGATGCACCCGACGTACGCCATCACGCTGTCGGCGAGTTCGGCGGGAAGCGTCTTCTTGATCGCGATGTCCGACACCGCCACCCGTCCGCCGGGCTTGAGCACACGGGCGATCTCGCGAAACACCGCGCCCTTGTCCGGGGCCAGGTTGATCACGCAGTTGCTGATGACCACGTCCACGCTGGCGTCGGCCAGGGGTAGACGGTCGATGGCCGACAAGTGAAACTCGACATTCGCGTAAGGCGCACCCTGCGGCCCGCGCCGGGCGTTCTGCCGCGCGCGGTCGATCATGGCCTCGGTCATGTCGATCCCGATGACCCGGCCCGATGGACCGACTTTTTCCGCCGCCAGAAACACGTCCAGCCCCCCGCCGCTGCCGAGGTCGACCACCACTTCGCCCGGCCTGAGGTTGGCCATGGCCGTGGGATTGCCGCACGAAAGGCCCATGTTCGCCTCGGCCGGCACCGCGGCGAGTTCCTCCGCCGAATACCCGAACGCCTCCGCCACGGCATGCACGCCCGCGTCCCTGCTCGACAGTGCACTGCGTGCGACCGCACCGTACCCGCTCTTCACGTCCGCAATGACATCGGCCATCACAACTCCGGTTCGTTCCTCGGATCATACATCGGCGGAATCGTCACTCCCAATATGCCCGCCCTCCCTCGCCACGCCACCTATTCCCACTCGATGGTCGCCGGCGGCTTGGAGCTGATGTCGTAAACGACACGGTTCACGCCACGCACCTCGTTGATGATGCGGTTGCTCATCTCGGCCAGCACATTGAACGGGATGCGGGCCCAGTCGGCGGTCATGAAATCCTGGCTTTCGACGGCGCGGATGGCGATGACGCTGTCGTAGCTGCGGGCGTCGCCCATGACGCCGACGGTGCCGATGGGGAGCAGGACGGCGAAGACCTGGCTGGTCTTGCGGTACAAGTTCGCGGCGACGAGTTCTTCCAGCACGATCTCGTCGGCGTCGCGGAGGACACGCAGGCGCTCTTCGGTGATGTCGCCGATCACGCGGACGGCCAGGCCCGGGCCGGGGAAGGGATGTCGCCAGACGATGTTCTCCGGCAGGCCAAGGGCCTCGCCGACCTTGCGGACTTCGTCCTTGAACAATTCGCGCAGCGGCTCGACGAGCTTGAAGCCGAGTTGCTCGGGCAGGCCGCCGACATTGTGGTGGAGTTTGATGTTCGCCGACGTGCCGGCGTAGCCGTGGCCGCTTTCGATCACGTCGGGGTACAGCGTGCCCTGGGCAAGAAAAGCGATCGCCGATGAACCGTTCTTGCCCTTGGCGCCGGTCGTCGATCGTTGCAGCTCGTCGGCGGTGCGCTTGAAGGCGTCGATGAATTCCCTGCCGATGATCTTACGCTTCTGCTGCGGGTCGGCGATGCCCGTGAGGGCGGCGAGGAACTGCGCGCCGGCGTCGTTGACGCGCAAATCGAGTTTGAAGTGGTCGCGGAAAGTCGTTTCGACGAGCGTGCGCTCGTTCTTGCGCAGCAGGCCGTTGTCCACGAAGATGCACGTGAGCTGGTCGCCGATGGCCTTGTGCAGCAGCGCGGCGGCGACGCTGGAATCCACCCCGCCGCTGAGGCCGCAGATGACGCGGCCGTCACCCACCTGGGCGCGGATGCGCTCGACCGACTGCTCGATGAAGTTGCCCATCGTCCATGTGCCGGCGCACTTGCAGATCTCGTAGAGGAAGTTGTGGAAGATTACGTCGCCGCGCGGCGTGTGGGTGACTTCGGGGTGGAACTGCACGCCGTAGAACGGCACGGTCTTGTGCCGCGCCGCGGCGAACGGGCAGGTGGGCGTGCTGGCGATGGCGATGAAATCGTCGCTCAGGTTATGCACCTGGTCGCCGTGGCTCATCCACACGGTCGTGTCCTGCGGCAAGCCGCGGGTGAACGGGTCGTCGCCGTTGATCTTGAGGTGCGCGCGGCCGAACTCCCGCGCGGCTGCGGCTTTGACCTCTGCGCCCAGCAGTTGGCTGCCGAGCTGCATGCCGTAGCAGATGCCCAGCACCGGCACGCCGAGCTCGAAGATGCGCTCGTCGCACCGCGGCGCGCCGGGGGCATACACGCTGCTCGGCCCGCCACTGAGGATGATCCCCTTGGGCCGCATTCGCGCGATCTCTTCGATCGAAATGTCAGGCCGGACAAGCTCGCTGAACACGCCCTTCTCGCGCACGCGGCGGGCGATCAACTGGGCGTATTGCGACCCGAAATCCAGGATCGGGATCACTTCGTCATGAACGATGGGCAGAGGAAGCGTACCCGGCGCGGCCGTCGTCGAGGGCGTCATAGAACGTGATTACCCGATGCCCGAACGCGACGCAATCCGCCCGGGCGGTCGTGTCGGGTCGCTGACCGTGGGCTGGTGCCGCAGGTCAGGCCATGCTCGATAGTCTGTGCCGATCGCGCCTCGCACAGCACACGCCTGGCACCTGCCTCAGGTCGCCTGGATCAAGGCGCTTAAACTAGCGACGAGGCGAGTTCTCTATGATGGGGCACTCAGCATCTTCGACGCGGCCCGGGCAACGGACAATAGGCTACGAAATCACCGGCGCACGGCGGCTGTGAATAATACGTCGATCGGATTACCCGACAACAACTGACCGTTGAGGCGAGCGATGTCGCCCAGTTTCAGCGCGAGATCGACCAGCTTGGTGAACTTGCGCACCGGCGACAGCTCATTTTCGGCCATGTCGACGCCGATTTTCTCGGTGATATTGATAAGCAGTTCCACTTTGGTGGAAGAGAGAAAAATGGCGGCAAGATTGTTCGCGATCGCCGTCGCGTGACGAAGCGGCTTCTCTCCGAATCGCAGCAGCCGAGCGACGGAATCGGCGATCTCAGGAATCGTGAGCAAGTCATCGGCGACCTCCGCCAGCAGCTCCGGTTCAGGAATTTGGACCATTGAGCAGACGAGGTCGAGGATATTCAATGCGCCGGCCTGCACGGTCATTGTCGATCGAACGGTGACCGTGTCCCCGCCGCGGCGGAAGACTGCGTCGTATGCCGTATCGAAGTCAGGGGCGAGTACGCCCGCGCGGGCAAAGGCGCCGGAGAGCCGACGCGATGCGGTGGCCTCGGCGGCACCGGCGGAGATGACTTGCGTTCCCAACCACAGCTTCAGCGTGTTGCGCACGCCGATGACTGTCGACAGCGGCGCCGGTCCGAGCGGACGCGCCACGCCGCCAACGGTTACGGTGCTGCCGTCGATCACGTTGACGCCAAGCATGAGCGCAACGGCCGCCGATCCGAAATCGGGGGCGCTGCGGACCCCCACGATCCCGCCGGCCGCGCGGGATCGCACCCAATAGTGGTAACGCCGCCCCGGCAGCACGTCGGTGTCGACGTAGCCGGGGGCTGCCAGATTGGTCGCTTTGCGGACCGCGCCTGTGAAGGACCGCGTCTCGGAACGGTACACGTCGTAGCCGACGGCCCCGGGCACCGCGTCCCAAATCACCCGTACGCGGCCCTCGTACCGGCCGTCGCTGGCGGCGACGCCCGTCGGGGCGCCAGGAGCGGTCGGCGTTGGAGTCGGAGTCGGCGTTGGCGTCGGCGTCACGCTTGCGCGAGGGGCAAGTCGGCGGATCACAATATCAGTCGTGGCCTTGTCACCGCCGATCACCAACAATCTGCCCGCGGCGTCGACTTCCAGTTCCTCGGCGCTGAAAGGTCCGCCCGGCACTTCGCCGTCGCCGGAGAACGTCATCTCGTGTGCACTGAAATCGCGGTACGCACGCAATACGGGATCGTCATACTCGAATTCGTCGTTGTAGATTCCCTCGCTCACGATCACCGCATTCGGCGCGATCACGGCGACGGCACTGAAAATCGGCCCACGCGCTGCGTTCAACCCTTTTAAGGCCGTCGGCGATAGCCGGTAAACGCCGGCGGCGTGGAAGCCGTCACCGCCCGTCACGATGGCGTCTCCGTCCGGCTCGAACGCGACGTCGTTGATGTCCGGCAGCAATCCTGCGTCGAACCGCGTCGCCGTTTTCCCGCCGGCGGGGACGCGATAGAACCACGCGTCGTTTGAATAAGCGCTATCGCCGTTCTGGACGACGCCGACCACGCGGTTGTCCGATGTCGCGTGTAGACCCGCCCAGCCGTTGCCGTCGCCGGCTTGTCCGGTGCGCAGCAGGCCTGTCGGGGTATTGCCGTACGCAACCACGATGCGGCCGCGGGCGTCGAACCGCGCCAGCGCGAGTTCGCCGTCCGCCTCACCCGCGACGACGACCGACCCGTCGGGCAGGAGCGCGACTTCCATGATTCGCGCCGGCGATCCAGGCAACGCCACGCGGCCGGCGGTCCCGAAGGCCTGATCGACCGAGCCGTCAGCCCGGCGGCGCTCGAGCACCGACGACGTGAAATCCTCCCGGGTGCGGACGAGGTAGGTGAAGTCTCCGCTCACCGCGACGTCGTCGAGGTATTCGCCGGACGAAAGGGTGATCGAGCCGCGGGCGCCAAAAGTGCGATCAATGCGCCCGGATGGCGTTAATTGCACGATAAAGTCAGGCGGGTCGTCACTGGACGTGTAGCTCACGTGCACGATCAGCCGGCCGTCCGGGCGTACATAGGCGTCGCGCGCATTGGCGCTGGGGCCATAATTCAAACGCGCGACGCCGGCCGATCCGAACGACGGATCGAGGTCGCCAAAAGCCAGGAGCTCGCGCCGCTCCAGCGTTTCAAGCGCAAAAGCCCGTAGACCCGCGTCCGTATCCGACCGCATGCTCTCTCCCGGGAAGTGAGCGCGTAACGTAGCCATCACGAACTACGCAAGCAAGGCGACGGGCAGCGCAAGGCCACAGATACTGCGAGGATCTCACGTGCTCAGCGGGCGCCGGCGCTATGCGGGACGGCATGACAGGAACGTCACGCTTTCTTCGCGACAGCGACCGGATGATCACGCCGTCGGCGTGCTGGCCGGGACGTCGGCGGTGTCGCGGCCCAGGTTGTGCAGCCGCACGGCTTTGCCTTTTTTGCGCAGCCGCAGGTTGAGCATTTCGACGCCGATGCTGAACGCCATCGCGAAGTAGATGTACCCCTTGGGGATGTGCCGGTGCGTGGCGTCGACGATGAGCACGACGCCGACGAGGATGAGGAAGCTGAACGCCAGCATCTTGATCGTCGGGTGATTGTTGACGAAATCGCTGATCGACTTGGCGGCGAAGAGCATCACGCCCACGGCGATGACGACGGCGGTGATCATGATGATCAGGCCGGTGCGGAAATGTTCCGGCGTCGTCTGCACCATGCCGACGGCGGTGATGACGCTGTCGAGGCTGAAGACGATGTCGAGGATCAGAATCTGGACGATCACGCTCGCGAACGAGATGCCGGCCTTGGCCCCCGTGCCGTGTTCTTCGCCTTCGAGCTTTTCGTGAATTTCGGTGACGCTCTTGTAGATCAGGAACAGCCCGCCGGAGAGAAGGATCAGGTCCTTCCAACTGAACGGCTTGTCGTCGGCGACGAGCCACCCGAGCTTATCGCCGATGAAGGGAAGGCCGCTGGTGAGGCTCATGATCCAGCTGATGCACAGCAGCAGAAGGATGCGCAGCACCATCGCCAGCGTCAGGCCAAGCCGGCGGGCCTTGGCCTGCTGCTCGGTCGGCAACTTGTCGGCCAGCACGCTGATGAAAATGATGTTGTCGATGCCCAGGACGATCTCGAGGATCGTCAGAGTCACCAGCGCGACGATCGCGGCGCCGGAAAAGAGCGACGTGATGCCTTCGGTGGTTCCGCCGGCGGCGGCGAGAAATTCGATCATGGGCATGCTTTGCGTTCGTCAGGGTTGAATGTTTTCGCTCTCGCGCACCTGGCGAAGCAGGTCCGCGAAATCGACGACGATCTCGGGGATCGTGACCGACCGCACCACGCCGGCCAGCGGCACGGGGGGCGGGCCATGATAGGCGCCGGCGGCATCGAGCGTCAGCACTTCGATCGTTTCGGCGTCGGGGTCGATCAGCCAGTACTCCGGCAGGCCGGCGACGGCGTACTCGACACGCTTGTCGACGTCGTCGCGGTCCGGGTCGCTGGCGCTGATGATCTCGACCACGAGGTCGGCGTACCGCCACTTCTTGCGGTCGAAGTGACGAAGGTTTTTGGGGGCGAGGAACATCACGTCCGGCTCGCGGTACTTCAGTCCAGCCGTCTGTAAGAAGAACGGCGGCAGGACGGCGCGGCCCTTCTTCCCGTCGATGTAGATCGAGCGTAGGTACTGCCACAGCAGCGCCGAAAGTTCCTGGTGCATCCAGTCGGGCATCGGCACGAACTCCAGCATGCCCTCGTTGAACTCGATCATCCGCCCGTCTTCGGGCAGGGCGAGGTAGTCGTCGACGGTCCAGTCGCCTTGCAGCGGCAGCGTCGCGAGCTTTTCGAGCGACATTTGCTCGCCGTAGGTCAGCTCCCACGGCGGCTCACCGCGGCGGCTGGCGCGAGCCGGGAAGTTGTCGACGGTCTTGCCCATCACGATCGATTGTACCCGCGTCTACCGCACGCCCATGAGGATTTCCATCGTGAGTTGATCGAGTTTCTCGTAAGGCAGCGGGGCCTTTGCCAGCTCGACGCGGTCGAGCGGGGCGGCGAGCAGTTTTTTGGCGTTGCCGTCGCTGAACTTTTTCGTCAGCTTGCTCAATTGCCCGTCGTCGATGTTGATCTGCTGGAGAAGGCCCTTGATCTCCGGGTCGGCGTTCCACTTCTGGGCCTTCTCGCGCAGGACCATGTACGTGCGCATGCAACCTTTGGCGAACTCCTTCACGTCCTCGTAGTTGCTCGTCCGCAGGGCGTGAGCGTCGAACTGGCGCGGGCCGTCGTACTTGTAATCGTCCAGCAGCTTCACGAGGAAGAACGCCTGCTTGATGTTGGCCTGGCCGAAGCGGAAGTCCTGGTCGTACCGGCCCATCTCCTGGTCGTTGAGGTCAATGTGGAACAGCTTGCGCATCTCCAGCGCCTGGGCGACGTGGTGGGTGAAGTTCAGCCCCGCCATCGTTTCGTGCGCCACTTCGGGGTTCACGCCGCACATTTCCGGGTGCGCCAACGTCGGGATCAGCGCCAGGTAGCTGCCGGTGACGGCAAAGTACATGTGCCCGCGGGGCTCATTGGGCTTTGCCTCGAACGCGAACTTGTAGCCGTACTTATTCTGGATCGAATACTCGCAAAGGAAGTCGATCGCTTCGCGGAAGCGCTTGATCGCGTCGACCGGGTTCTTTGTCGCGTCGCTCTCGGCGCCTTCGCGGCCGCCCCAGAAGACGTAGATCTTGGCGCCGAATTCGGCGCCGAGGTCCATCGCGCGCATCGTCTTCTGGATCGCGTAAGCCCGCACCCTGGCGTTGTTGCTGGTGAACGCCCCGTCCTTGAAGACCGCGTCGCTGAACAGGTTCGTCGTCGCCATCGGCACGACCAGGCCGTTGTCCTTGAGGCCCTTGCGGAACTCGCGCTTGATCTCGCCGGCCTGCTCCGGCGTGGCGTCGATGGGGATCAGGTCGTTGTCATGGAAGTTCACGCCGTACGCGCCAACGTCGCCGACGAGGTCGCAGATGCCGCGGACGTCGAGCGATTCGCGCGTCGGGCCGCCGAACGGGTCGCGGCCGATGTTGCCGACGGTCCACAACCCGAACGTAAACTTCAATTTGCGGTCGACTTCGTACGCCATCGCGGTCGGCTCCTTCGGTCTGAAAAAATCCTGAAATGCGAGGCGGGAGTGTCGTCGAAACCAGCGTCGGCTGCAAGATCGGCTGCAACGATGCAACGACTAACGAAAAGAGTAAACCTTTAGTGAGAGAGAATTGCGTCCACGCTAAAGGATCGCTTAGAATACTTTCTCAACTCGTACGGGTGGTCGTGGTGGCATCGGTCAGCAAATTTGACTTTCAGTGTGCCTGCGGCGTCTCTGTGCGCGCCAAGCCTGAACAAGCGGGCATGAAATACACATGCCCTTCGTGCGGGCAACACGGACGCGTGCCTCGAGTTGGGGTGATTACCAATGACATCTCAGAACAAGAAACCCCGCAAGATCGGTTAGCTGCCCTGCAAGTCGCGCTCCGCGAGAGGATGAAGGTTCCCTCCACTTTCCGCGAGTTACTGACGCTCTTGGGCTTGGGCTACATCGGCATCGCGGCGTTATGCTTGATCCTCTCGTTCTTCGGACCTGGCGCGGCGGTCATCGCTTCATTGTTGTTTGCCACTACGTCTATAGCCACCGCTTACCAAATGTGGCTACTTCTACACGCCCGCCAAAACGTGTTGATAAAGAAAGAAGTAAGGCTCCTTTGGGGAATGGCCAAGCTTGTTGCTTGGGATCCAACCGAAGGCGTGCTGATTCTCAAAAATAAGTCTGTCACCTTCGCGGATAGCGATCTGCAGGACGGTGCAGGCGGCGTGCGATTTCTTTACCCTATTCTCGGCGAAGAATTGGCCCTGCGCGTGCCGCTAGAAGTCCAAACGCTGAGCATCCGCGACGAGAATGTCCTGACTCGGGAGTACCTGAATCTGAAGGTGCGCGCGACAATGAAGTGGCAGATCGTTGACGTGCGCAAGTTCTATTTACTTGTGAGCCGTGAACTGCGCACGACTGGCGACCACAACGACGTAATCCATCAAAGCACGACGACGAAGTCCATTCCGACGGGTGATGTGGATGCTAAATCCACCGTCAACCGCCTACTAACAGCGGCGATCGAATGGCTGCGGGGCTTGGCGGAAGAGCAGACACGGCTAGTAGTTTCAAAAGTGCGGTCGGGCTTACTTATCGCCGACCGTCTGGCTACACAGGTGCCTGGTCTTGGGGGGTTGGCCGCTGCGCCTGAAGAAGTGGGAGGGGCGACCGAAGGGCTTTCCAACAGTATTTACGAAACGATTTCTCACCGTGTTAGCGACTTCGGCATTCGCGTACTTGACGTGTCGCTGCAAGAAGTGCAATTGCCACCTGAAATAGTGCAGCAGTGTGTGGAAGCGTGCAAGGCAGCATATTTGCCGCTTTTGGCCCAGCGGGAAGCGGCGCGCAAACAAGCCGACTTGCAAGTGGAAGTCGATTTATTGGGTAAGGAAAACGTGGGGACGACGCGCATAGTCCAAGCAGCACCGGCATATGCATTGGCTGATTTCCTGCAAGAATTCTTAAAAAAGCAACTGCCAGGAGTCTCACCCGTCGGTACTGGTGTTGCGGCAGCAATCACTCAGGCTGCTATCGCGCAGCCCCCACAATTATCCTCACCGCCACCGAACGGATAGGCTCTGATAACCCACCCTCCGTCCCCGATTAGACTTTCACCACGCCCCTCTGCCATGCAATAACGGCTGGCCGCCGCCAGAGAAGCAAACCCCTCGCCCGGTACTCCGGGAGAGGGTAGGGAGAGGGCAGAGCGTCTAGGCGTTCAACTGCGATGAGGCGGCCGACCGCCCCACCTAACCTCCCCGCAGGGGAGGGACCGGAGATCACCGACACTCCTGATCCGTCCTTCAAACGTCTCGAGCGGGTAAGGCAAACGCAGGATGCGCGGGCGAAGCAAGACATCATATTGGCGTTCCGATTACGCGCCGATCACGTTCCGGCCGGGGATCAATTCCTGCTGCGCCGCGCCGTCATGGAACTGCCCTGTCACGCCCGGCGGCAGGGTGACGAACCCCTGGAGGCGTTCCCGGCTTCGCTCGAACCGGGCCGTGATCTCGCCGCGCGGGTGGACGCAGACGCCTTGCGCCCAGGCCAGCGGGCCGAGTTGTGGGGCGACACGCACGCGGACGAACCCCGGCGCCGCCGGGCGGATGCCCAGGAGCGTGGCGTGGAAGTGGTGGACGGGGTGCGCGCCCCAGGCGTGGCAGTCCGAGCGCGACGGCTCGTCCTGTTCCAGCGTGGTCGACAGGCCGAGTCGTTCGTGGTCAAACCACGGGCGCAATCGCTCG
>DASVSS010000378.1:0-2224 GCA_036387945.1 Tepidisphaeraceae bacterium
AGATGCGCGCTCGTCCTGCCCTTCACGTCTCCGTGCTCTTTTCTGTGCCCTCTGTGCCCCTGTGGCCAATGCGTTTTCCCCGTCCGCGATCGTCTACGAGCAGCGGCGGCTCAAAGGCCCACCGGCGACCCCACACACGCCGCCCCCGCCTGCCCTCCCCCGCCGGGGAGGGACCGGAGGCGGCGACCGCGCCTTTAATCACACCGGCGGAGGCAAGCGTG
The DNA here is from genome assembly GCA_036387945.1 of Tepidisphaeraceae bacterium. GTDB lineage: Bacteria > Planctomycetota > Phycisphaerae > Tepidisphaerales > Tepidisphaeraceae > DASVSS01. The sequence continues at coordinate 222 of DASVSS010000378.1, forward strand.
AGCACTAACCCCACCGGCCACGTCGCCCTTGTCGGCGCCGGCCCCGGCGATCCTGGTCTGCTCACCGTGCGCGGCATGAAGCTGCTGCAGCAGGCCGACCTGGTCGTTTACGATTACCTGGCCAATCCGCGCCTGCTCGCCCACGCGCCGGGCGCGGAAAAAATCTTCGTCGGCAAGCAGGCGGCGAAGCACTCGATGAGCCAGGCGGACATCAACCAGTTGCTCGTCGACCAAGGCAAGCTCGGCAAGCGCGTCGTACGCCTCAAGGGCGGCGACCCGTTCGTCTTCGGCCGCGGCGGCGAAGAAGGCGAAGCGCTGCGCGCCGCGGGCGTGTCGTTCGAGATCGTCCCCGGCATCACCGCCGCGATCGCCGCGCCGGCGTACGCGGGGATTCCCGTCACGCACCGGGATTTCAATTCGTCGTTCACCCTCATCACCGGGCACGAAAAAGAAGAGGCGTACAAAGAAGACGACGCCCGAGCGCGCGACGCGGCCGGCGGCGCCGCGGCGGGATCAAGCGATCTCGACTGGCCGGCGATCGCCAAGCTGCCGTGCGTGGCCTTTTACATGGGCGTGAAAGCCCTGCCGCGCATCACCGCCAAGCTCGTCGCCGCCGGCCGCGACCCGGCCACGCCGGCGGCGACGATCCAGTGGGGCACCACGCCGCGGCAGCGCACCTGCGTGGCGACGCTCGGCACGATCGCCGAGGCCGCGGCGGCGGCGAAGATCACCGCCCCGGCGATCACGATCGTCGGCCGCGTGGTGGGCATGCGCGACACGCTCAACTGGTTCGAGCGCCGCCCGCTGTTCGGGCAAACCGTCGTCGTCACCCGCACCCGCGAAGGGGCCAGCGAGCTCGCCCAACTGCTCGAAGACCGCGGCGCGAACGTGATCGAAGCGCCGACGATCGAAGTGTCGCCGGTGGCGGATCTGTCGAAGGTCGACGCGGTCCTGCGCGCGATACGACAATCAAGCGACGATAAGCCCCTGGTCCCTCCCCCCCCGGGAGAGGTCAGGTGGGGGCGGCCGGACGCCGCATCGCAACAAAGCGCCGATCCGATCCCTCTCCCGCCACAAGAGGCCCCGCCGCAGCCGCCGGCCGCAGGGCCGCAGCAAAGCGTTGAGTCGCCGATCGCCGAGTGGCTGGCTGGCGTGCAGCGGGCGGCCCCTTCAACCGAAAGCGCCTTGGCGTCCGACCGCCCCCGCCTGACCTCCCCCGGAGGGGGAGGAACCGGAGACGGCGCGGACGAGCGGGGCGTGGACTGGATCGTCTTCACCAGCGCCAGCGGCGTGCGCGTTGCGCGCGACCGCTTGCGCGCGATCGGCCTCGACGCGCGTGCGCTCGCGGGCGTGAAGGTGGCGGTCATCGGCGAAGCGACCGCCGACGCCGTGCGCGAGACGTTGTGCATTGAGCCCGACTGCGTCCCCGCGCGGGCCGTCGCCGAAGCACTGGCCGACGCGCTGATCGAGCGCCACGCGCCGGCGGGCAAGCGGTTCGTCCTGCTGCGCGCCGAGATCGCCCGTCCGGTACTCGTCGAGCGGCTCACCGCCGCGGGCGCGGTGGTCGACGACGTGGCGGTCTACACCACCACCGCCCCCGCCGCCCTGCCGCCGGAGGTGCTCGACGCCCTCGCGGGCCGGTCGGTGCAGTGGGTCACGTTCACCAGCAGCAGCACCGCGAGCAACTTCACCGCCCTGCTCGGGCCGCACTACCGGCAACTGCTCGCGGGCGTAAAGCTCGCCAGCATCGGACCGGTGACGACGGCGACGCTGCGCGAGCTCGGGCTCGAGCCGAGCGTGATCGCGGACAAGGCCGACATGGCGGCTTTAGCGGAGGCGCTATGTTCCTCCGGTTCTTCCCCCCCCGCGGGAGGTTAGGTGGGGCAGCGGGCGGCGAATCGCTCTCGAATCCTTCGCTGCGATGCACGCGGGCGGAAGAGAAGATTTGCCACAGAGGCACAAAGGGCACGGAGGGCACAAAGGGCACAAAGGGCACAAAGGGC
>DASVSS010000379.1:0-1967 GCA_036387945.1 Tepidisphaeraceae bacterium
CGGCGGCAAAGGGCCCGATGCGCTGCAACGCGCGATGGCCGAAGTCGGGCCTGCGGGCAGCGAGGCCAAGAAGCCGCTCACGGGCACATGGACCGACATGGAAGCGTCGGACGTCGCGGCGATCACAATCGTGAAATGCCCGAGCCCCGCGGACCAACCGACTCCCGTTGTCGCGCCCTGAGCCCTGCTCTTCCAACCGGACGTGAACCCCTCGTTACAACGCAGCCTCGACCGACACTGCGCATTCTTGCGACGCCGCGACGCAGGTCTTAATGTCGCTCAAGCGGCGAGGCGCCGCGCCAACGAAAGAGGATGGCATGACGAGAAGCATTCGGCAGCGGTGGGGCGGACGCTTCGCGGCGGCGATCGTGACGATCGCCAGTTCCGTAGCGGGCGCCGCGGACGGGCCGAACGTTCTGTGGTACGCCGCCCCGGCCGAGAAGTGGACGCAGGCCCTGCCGGTCGGCAACGGACGACTCGGGGCCATGATCTTCGGCGGCACGGAAAGCGAGCGACTGCAACTCAACGACGTCACCGTCTGGTCGCGCGGCCCTCAGCCCGACGCCGACCGCAAGGACGCCTACAAAAACCTTCCCGAGCTGCGCCGCCTCATCCGCGCCGGCGATTACGCGGCCGCGACGGAATTCGCCAACCGCAACTTCAACGGCCCGGCCCCGTACAACGCGTCGTACCAGACCCTCGGCGATCTGACGTTCGACTTCACTCTGCCCGCCGGCGCGGTGACGGATTACCGGCGCGAGATCGATCTCAACGAAGCCGTCGCCGCGGTCGGTTTCAAGGCCGGCGGGGTGGGGTTCCGCCGCGAAATCTTCTCCAGCGCCCCGGACCGCGCGATCGTTCAGCAATTTACCGCCGACCGGGCCGGGGCGATCAGCTTTACGATGAACCTGAGCCGCATCGAGCGCGCCCGCACGCGCTTCCAGCCGCCGGACACGCTGGTGATGACCGGCGACACGGGCGGCGCGTTGGGCTACGAAGTGCACGCGCGCGTACTCGCCGCCGGCGGGCGCGTGTCGGGCACGCCCGAAGGCAAACTCGTCGTTGAAAATGCCGACAGCGCGACAATCGTGCTCTCGGCCGCCACCACGTTCGTGCTCGATTACGACGCCGGCTACAAGGGCGGCGACCTTTCCGCTGCGGCCGCGGGCGTCAAAGCGGCGTCGGGCAAATCATACGAAGCGCTCAAGGCCGCCCACGTCGCCGACTACCGGCGGTACTTCGACCGCGTGAAGCTGCACTTCGGAGCCGCCAGCGATGCCGGCGACACCAAGCCAACCGACGAGCGCCTTAAGGCATACAAGGACAACAAGGACCCGTCGTTCGCCGCGCTGTTTTATCAGTACGGCCGGTACCTGTTGATCTCCTCAAGCCGGCCGGAGAATCCGCTGCCGTCGAACTCCCAGGGCATCTGGGGCGACGGCCTCGATCTGCCCTGGAAGTGCGACTACAAGTCGAACATCAACTACGAGATGAACTACTGGGCTGCCGAGCCGTCGAATCTCAGCGAGTTGCACCTGCCGATGCTGCGCATGACGCAGAACCTTGTGAAGCCAGGCACGAAAACGGCCCAGGCCTATTTCGGCCCCGACACCCCCGGTTGGGTGGTCGGGTACACCACCAATGGCTGGAGCTGGACGTCGCCGGGGGCGCGCCTCACCTGGGGCATCTGGTTCGGCGGCAGTGCGTGGATGTGCCAGCACCTGTGGGAACATTACGCCTTCACGCGCGACAAGGATTACCTGCGATCGGTCTACCCGACGCTCAAAGGTGCCGCCGAGTTCTGGCTGGCCACGCTTGTCGAAACACCCGACGGCATGCTCGTGCCTTCGCCGTCAAGCTCGCCCGAAAACGATGTCACCACCGACATCGGCGTGCGCGGCAGCATCACCGAAGGCACGACGATGGACCGCGCACTCGTATGGGATCTGCTCAACAACACTCAGCAG
>DASVSS010000380.1:0-11021 GCA_036387945.1 Tepidisphaeraceae bacterium
ATCTCGGGAAAGGATGATGCGGCTCCCTTCGAGCCTAAGAAGCTGTCTGCGGCGCAGTGGGTCCAAGTCATCCCCTCTGGCTTGAGCATCAACAAGCTTTTCGCGGCTGCCGTAGCAGATCCCTTCAGGAGCTTTCCCGCCTACCGCAAGCACCGATTCACGCTGCTGCTGAACGAGACGGACCGTCACGGCTACAAAGCCTGGCCAATGGCGGGCTACGAGGGCGATGGCGGCACGTACATCTTCTATCGCCGGCCCAGCTTCCGTCGCGGCGAGGGGCTTTTGAAGGTGGCGAAGGAGCGGCTGGCGATCCTCTCAGACGAAGCCGACGCCAACCGCCTGCCCCAAGACGACTGGTCGCGATTCTTCCACCTTCCCGCCCACGACCGCTTCACTCTCAACGGGCTGGAGTGGAAGAAGCTGACGCTGCCACAGGTGGCCGCTGCCGTGGCGGGAAAGGTGTTCGTCGGGTGCCACCAATCTGTCGAGGAGGAATTTTGAAGGAGGTTCGCGTGCATGGCGCCAAGAAGACCACATGCAGGTCGTCCATCACCGACGTGATGACGGCCGAGCAGCAGGCGTCATTTACGCGGGCGGCGGACGCCCTGCTGGTCGAACTCATCAAACAACTCGACCGCCCGCACAAGGGGAGCAGCAATGGAGACAGAATCGAAGGGAAATTGGGATGGCCTGCGGGCGATTGTGGTGACACGCCAGAGCCTGAACGCGAAGGGGAATGACTCCACCAGCGCTCAGTTCGACCACATGCTCCGCGAGTTCCTGCGCGTTGGGCTGCGGTACGTCGATCACGTGACGCTGAACGGCGTTTCCGCGTCGGCGCCAAAGCGAATCACGCAGATCATCGAGAAGCTGTTTGAGCGTAAACGCACGCGGAATGACTTCGAAGTGATCGCCTGGCAGATCGAAGACCGTGCCAGTCGTGGCGGCGGTGATCACGGGATGTGGCTGGAGCACGAAGCTAAGCGCCGCGGGCTGCGCGTGTTTTTCGCGGGGGATGAGGGCGTCCGCCGTCCGTACGACCCGGTCGTGCGCGTGGTCAAGTACGAGGCCGCCAAGGAGGCGGCCGTCAGCACCGGCAGACGCAGCCGCCAAGGTCAGACATTTGCGAAGAAGAAGGGCACCTTCCGCACGAGCGGACCAACGCCCTTCGGCTGTTACCGACTGTATCTGAATGCGCACGACGACAAGCCGAAGTTCTACATCCGCAACCTCGCAGATGGGCGGCAGGAGCAGGCTGATTTCAGGTCCAACGAGGTCATTGGGCACTTCGGTACGATCGGCGAGAAGAGCCAGCACCGTTTCATCAAGCAACGGAACGAGTACTCGCTGCTCATGCCCGGCGATCGCGAACAGATGCGGGTCGTCCGCGTCATCTTCTATCTGCGTTACAAGCGTGGCTGGCGCGGATGCCGCATCGCCGACTTCCTCAACCGAAACCACGTCCGCTCGCCCAAGGGCAAGGAATGGTCGCAGCGCCAGGTGCAGATCATCTACGAGCAAGAGGCCTACACCGGGGTCACCTACAACGACCGCACGTTCAGCGGCCGCTTCTTCCGTGGCGACAAGGAAATGGGTTTCGTGGCGCTGGAGCGCGACGAGATCGAGATGGTGCTGAAGAAGACATTTGCGCCAAAGCTCCAGCCCGAAGACCAGTGGGAGCGGATCGATCAACCGCACCTGTATAATTTCCTGCCGCGGGACGTGCGCGACTTGGCCATCGCCGACCACGCCTCGATCTGGAGGGACCGCGCAGACCCCACCCGTCCGAAGCGGAAGTCGAACCCGCAGCCCGCGAGCGAGTACCTGTTCAGCGGTCTCTTGCGGGCCAAGCAGGACGGCAGCGAGCTCAAGGGCACGCTCAGCGGCCGCGAGGGCTCATATGTGCCGTACTACCGGCACCCGCGCGGCAAGCGCGGCCGTCGCAAGGGCAGCATTTACAACGTGCTCATCCGCGCCGACGTGCTGCACGCCGAGGCCGTGCGCGTCCTGGCTGACCTTCTGGGAAACGCACCAGACCTTCGCGAGCACCTCACCAAGATCGTGGTGGAACAGCGTGCCTTCACAGCAGCTGATACGCCTGATGCCGCGGCGCTGAGGGCCGAAGCCGAAGAACTGGATACGCAAATTCAGGAGACGATGCGGTCGCTCAAGGGAGCAGCCCTCGCCGCCGCCAAAGTCGAACTCGCCCGCCTCGGCGACCGCCGTAACGACATCGAGGCAATGCTCAAGCAGATGGAGGCTGTCTCAGGTATCGACCATTGCCCCGTCGATCAGGTCGTCGATCAGGCCATCGCCATCCTCCGCGAAGACAGTGAGCGGCTGCTGACGCTGCCAACGGCACTGCTTCGCGATCTGATCCGCCAGTACGTGACCGAGGCCACAGTGGACATGGAGACGAAGACCGTGGAATTGGCCATCGCCGTGCCGTCATCGGTACTCCAACCCAAGCCGAAAGCGGGCCGGAAGCGGGAGCGATCCGAGAAAAAGGCTGAGAATCTGCTGTGTTTGCCACAAAACACGTGGTCACGTGCTGAGTGCTGGACACCGCACAACCACAATCCGTGGGTGACCCTGAAGTGCGACTACGGCTCGGTTCCGGGCTCTACCACGCAACCGCCGTGCTACGAGTGCCGTCGGCATGCTGCCTGAACCACTGACCGATCACGGGCGATGAGGCAAGGCGCCCCCGCGTTTGCCGTGCGATCGGCCCGCCTGCAATGCGGCCGCGGTGGCCAATCACCGTGCTGAAAATTCACGCGACTCAATTCACGCCTATGGTGCCTCGCCGTTGCGTTTTCTGTTCCTGCCGCTTCACGCATTGTGCTGCCCGGTCTGAATTTTTAATCTATCGTTGCAACTCTTGAAGCGGGCGCTAAGCTGTCGATAGTTGATTGGTGCCTGTGTCTCTACCACCGGCGGTTAGGCCGCAGCGGGAGTTGTCGATGGGGACGCGACGAAAGAAGTCATCCTCCGCCCCCTCGGCGTGGCAGTCGGCGAACCCGCTGCGCAAGTGGCGCGAAGCTCAGCCGCCGGAAGGTTGGTCGCGGTCGCTTTTGGCCCGACAGCTCAAGGTGTCGCACACTTCCGTCGCATCATGGGAGGACGGGAAGAAGCTGCCGATGGTCGACGCCTTCGCCAAGATCGAGAAGCTGACCGGCATCACCGCCACGAAGTGGATGGAGTGGCATGGGAAGAAGAGGCAGGAGGCCCGCGCATGAATCTCCAACCGTTACTTGACGCGATTAACGATCGGAAAGTCGTGTCGGGCCTGACGCATAGCGTCTACCGCTACCCAGCTAGGTTCTCTCCGGTCTTCGCACGTGCCGCCATCGAGGCGTTCACGAAGCCGGGAGACACGATCCTGGACCCCTTCATGGGCGGTTCAACCAGCCTCGTTGAAGCGCTCGCCCTCGGTCGTAATGCCGTCGGTACGGATCTCAACGAGCTCGCCGTCTTCCTGGCCCGCGTGAAGACGCTGCGATTGAACGACCCACAGATTAATGAGCTGCGGACATGGGCGGAGCTGACGGTGCCCGATCTATCGCCCCGCAAGCCGGTTGTCCGTCACGACGAATGGAAAGACCTGGGCTACCAGAACAACATGCCGTGGCGGTTCCGCAAGGTGGCGGAACAGGCGCTCAACACAGCCCTCATGGTGCTCGACGGCGACGTTCTGCTCGCGGCCCGATGTATCGTGTTGAAGACTCTGCAGTGGGCAGTCGATTGCAAGAAGCACCTGCCGACTGCCGCCGCGTTCCGGTCTAAGCTCGCTGAAGACGCGGAGCTGGTCGCAGCGTCTCTTGAGGACTTCCGCACGGCGCTGGACGCCGTGGAAGGCCAGCGCCCGACGGTAGAGTTCTACAACACGCCAGCCGACGACATCACCAAGGTGGCCTCGAAAGCGCTACGGGAGCGACGTCCCAAGCTGGTGGTAACGTCTCCCCCGTACCCCGGCGTTCACGTGCTTTATCACCGCTGGCAGGTACAAGGCCGCCGCGAGACAGCGGCGCCGTACTGGATCGCCGCATCGAATGATGGCATGGGCTCGTCGTACTACACATTCTGCGATCGGCGGAACCGGGACCAGTCGCCGTATTTCGCGCGGCTGCAGACCACGTTCGGGGAGGTGCGGAAGGTCGTCAGCGACAGCTGCGTGGTTGCCCAGCTGGTCGGATTCAACCAGCCCGGCGAACAGCTCCCGCTGTACCTGAAGGCGATGAGCGAGGCCGGGTTCACTGAGTTCAAATTCTCGCGGTCGGGCGTATCGCGTGACGACTTCTGGCGGGACGTCCCTAACCGAAAGTTTTACGTGTCGCTGCGCGACAAGGCCAAGCAAACGAAAGAAATCCTGCTGCTGCATCGGGCAACTTGACGTCCGGCGCAATTTCCTTCGGAACCGTTTTGCCGACGCAGGTGGTCTCACTGTGTCCCCTTCGGCCGCGGCGTTTGCTTTTACGCACCCAATTCTTGCCGTTCAAGCGGAACCTACCGTGTAAAGTACGGCGGCCGCTTTCGTAGACGCGGAACACGCGTGCCTGCGGATAGCGCCGACCATACATCTCGTGCTCAAACCGGAACGCACGTCCGGCGCAAACGAACTTCGCAATCGGGGCACCACATCTTCCACAGCGATAGTGTCTCATGGGATTGATTCGCTGGGCTCCCATGCGGTTTCCGCAGTCACAAATGGCATAGATGTTGTGCTTGAGATGCTGGTGCTGCGAGATCTCCTTGCGGCTTTTAGGCGAGCAGCCAAGCTTCATGCAAGCTGCCTTCCAGGCGGGGCCATGCCTGGCGCCCGGGGTCAGCGCATGCGCGATCTCATGCAAGACGGTATCGTGAACTTCGGCCAGCGGGCTCACCCGGGTGATCTGCCGGGAAAGCCGGATTTGCTTCTCGCGGTAGCGACATTGTCCCAGTCGGCTTAACGCGCGCATCCACCCGAACGTCCAGTCCGACGCCAGGTGCTTCGCCATGAGCCTGGTCGCTAGTGCCTTCGCTTTGGCGAGGTGCATTTCACATCTCCTGCGATTCAATCGCTCGTTGCTTCCGCTGCTGCAGTTCCTAACCGGCCCAAGGCCTCCCGGCGAGGCTACCGGATCCCCAGCTCCATCACCTTCATGACCGTATTGCCGACACGGTTGATCTCCGCCCGCATCTCGGGCTCGGTGTTGACGTGCGGCGCGTCCGGAGACGGATCGGCGTCATTCTCCAGCCGCTTCTTTTCGCCATACATCTGATAGAGGTGGAAGGCGACGTACGAGATGTATCGGTTGGTGCGGTCGGTGACGGTCTTTGGGTCGAGCCTGCGCTTGACCATGCCTTCGCGGAACGTCTTGAGCAGCGACATGTCCTCGTTGACGACCAAGATCAGCAGCGGCTGAGTCGGCGTCGGCTCAAGGAAGCAACCGGCGTCGTTTTCGGTCCACGTCCCCCCGCCTTGGAAGCACGGCAGGTCAGGATTTCCCCACTGCGGCTGCTTGATGTACTTCAAATCGTACGGCGGGCGACGCTGGCCCAAGCTGATGGGCGCCGTGCCGGGCATGAGCGTGGGGCTCTGGGTCGGCGTCGGCGGCTTGGTCGTCGGGTCAACGACAAGGCCGCGGAACACGGCGGTCAGCTGCGCACCGGCGGGGCCGGTGGCGACGACCTCAAAATCGAGGTTCGAGCCGATGATGAGCCCGTTGGGCGGGCAGAGGATAAACGTGAGGCTGCCGTCGCTGGTGTAGCCGAAGCCGATCTTCGGGAACGTGCCAAGCGACAAGCAACGGGCGGTGAAGCGCCACTTCGGATCCGTGCCGCGGAGGAGCGACGGCTTGCCGTTCCACTGCATGCGGACGTGGACCGTCGAACCGGGTACGAGCCGGATTGGCTGGCGGTTGCGGACGCGCAAGAAGGTCGGAGGGTCGAGCAGCTCAATGGGCTCAGGCGGCTTGGGCTTCATCGTCACGACGATGGGCAGCTTGAGCGCGCGCAGCTCGGGCTTGTCCTCAAAGCGCGCGAAAGCCTGCAGCTCGCCCACGACCGGAAAATCCTCCGGGCCATAGTCGGTGGCGGCGAAATTCACCGTGATGGTGGCGCGGTCTTTGGTCTTCTTGACCTCGCAGGTGAGGTGCTGGTCGTCGGAGACAACGTCGACCTTGAACTCTTCGATCTCCTTCCACGCCTCGGGCGGCTGGGAGACGATCACGATTTCTGTGCTCTCGCCGGCGCGGAGGCGCACGCCGTTGATGAGAGGGTCGGTCACCAGCACGGGGAGGTCGGCTTGTTCGCCGGTGCCGCCCATCACGACGACGGGCTGCTCACGCAGCACATTGCCGAAGCGGCCGCCGGGCACTTCCGTCTCGCCCACGCCGTCATTGCCGGGGCCGTCCACCGGCGCCGTCGCGTGGTGGCCCTCGATGAGCTGGTTGAGCTTCGTCTTGACAGCCGCGTCGCCGGCTTTCATGTCAAGCGCCTTCTGTTCGGCGTCGACCTGTAATTGCTTCAGCTCAGGGTTGGACTTGAGCGTCTGGATGATCCGCTTGCGGATGGCGGCGTAGACCTTGCTCTGGTACAGGCCCTGGCGCGAGCCTTGCATAATCTCGGACATCGCCGTTTCGGTCAGCCCGTCGAGGTCGATCACGACCATCGTGCGGTCACGGAGGAACTTGAACTCCAGGTCGCGCGAGATGAACGTATTGTCCCACGCGTCGTGGCGCTGCCCGTTGATGAGGAACACGGCGCACCACTTGCCGTAGCTCTTCTTCTCCAGGTACGACGAGAGCGGGCCTCCCTTGGCATCGTCGTCGGGCTCGTCGTCTTCCTCGTCGAATTCGTTGGCGAGGTTCGCCCCAGGTTCCTCGTCGTCGGCGGGCTGCTTGGGCGTGACGACGACCACCCGGATGGCGATCGTGCCGTAGCCGTCGCCGACGTCGGACGTGAGCTGCTGATCGAGTTCAACTTCAACGTTTGCCATGGCTGTTTTTCCTCCCATTTAGACCGGGATGTTGTCGAGGCGGATGTCGGCGTCCTTGCGCTTACCCGGGCCGGCCAATTCGAGGTCGGACAGGCGGTACGAGTTACCGGCCATGCGGTCCTTTTTCTCGCCCTTCTTGGTAAGCAGGTAGTACGGCAGCACCGGGTTGAAGAGCAGGTGGTTCAGCGAGTTGAACAAGCGGAACGCCTGGTCGCTGCTTTCGAACTTGTAGCCGATATGGCCGAAGCGAACGCCGCGGCCGAACTGGACGGCGTCGGCCGCGTGTTCCGGCAGCGTGGGTACGCGTCCGTCGGGCGCGGCGGCGAGATAGGCCCAATATTCGAACGTGCGGCGCTGCGGCGGCTTGAAGCGTTTGATCAGCGTCCAGCCCACACCGCCGCCCTGGTGGTCGGGCAGCTCCGATGCGCGGCGGCTCATCAACCACGAGCATTCGCACGCGTGGAAGGACGACGATCCGCCCTGGCCGAACATGCCGATCAAGTACGGCTTGTCGGGCTTGTCGCTGGCGCCGAGCGACAGCAGGGACTTGTGAATGCGGTCGGCGCGTTGACCGATCCCATCGTCCTCAATGATGACCGTGTACTCCTTACCGCGGGCCTGCTGCCGCAAGCTCACCTGAACGCGGTTGGCGAGCTGGCGTAGGTACTGGTCGGGCTTCATGCCCCGGATCAGTTCCGTGTAGTCGGGCAGCTCGTCGAGCGGCGGGAGGTCGAAGTAGCGGCGCACCGCGTCGCGTGGCGACTTCGGCGCCACCGCCGCCGGATCGGCGATCAGCTCCTTCTGCCGCTCCAGCTCAATCAACGCCTCGAAGGCGTTGACCACGCGCTCGCCGATCGGGTTCACTGCGGAACCGGCGTGCTTGATGTTTGCCTGGTTGCCCAGAAGCCCCCCAACAGGATACCAGTGCAGCTTGCCCGGTTGCCAGCCGTGCGACGGGTCCTCTTCGTTGAAGCGGTATTCTCCCTCGGGCACGACGGGCAGCGTCGCGATGATCTTATCGATCGCCTCGGCGGTAATGGCCTCCGTCGTCGCCGTGAGGAGCTCCGTCGGATTGATGATCGAGGTGATTTCGGTCGGTGTGACTTTCACGTGTAAACCCCTCCGTTACGAAGCCATGAACTTGCTGACGCTGTCGGCGGCGCCGAGCCGGTACTGGACGTTCCGGCCCATCCACGTGCGGCGAACGAGCCGGATGTCGCTCAGCCGCGCAATTACTCCGCTGATGTGGGTCTGGACCATGCTGTCGGTCCATTTCTCGGGAAGCTGCGCCCGCACCGTGGCCGCCAGCTCCGCCGGGGAGGACTTACCGTCCTTGACGGCCGTGAGTGCGAGCTTCATGTCCGTCCATTCCGTCGGCACCCACTTGCGGATGTGGGTGATGAGGAAGTCGGCCTCTTCGTCCGAAAGCGGCGCGGCGCTCTTGGGGTCCTGCTTGTCGAGGATTGGGTTGCATAGCTTCGCGAAGGCGACTCCTTGCTCGGTCAGCGCCAGCGTCGAATCCTGGAACCTGGCCATGTCGTACTGGCAGACAGCACCCGGCGAAATTTCTGACGCCCGGGTGATGCGAGCGACGAACTGCGAGAGGAACCGGTCGAGCGATGCGTTGTTCTTGCGGCGCGGGAGGGCCGTCGAGAGTTCGCCGCCGCGCTCGCGAGCGGCAGCATGGTCCCACTGGTCGAGCAGCGACCCGATCGTGCCCGCGTCGTCCGCGAGCTTGGCCGTGACGGCGGCATACTTCGGCCACTGGCCTTCGGCGGCCGCCGTTGTCGTGAGCCAGCGGCACACCAGCTTGAACGGGAAGATGCGATTGACCTGCCCGAAGATGCGCTCGCCGACGTGGGGCTGCTCGGGCATCGACAGCGGCGATACCACGGTTGAGCTGGGCACGGCAAGGCGGGCAAAGATCGCCTGCGCCTCCTCGTCGGTGACGGGCTCGATCACGTCGACGCGCTTCGCCTTGTCCTTGTCGGCGATTGGACGCTTTTTCAGGGCTGCGGCCGACGCCGCGGGTGCATGCGTGGCCAATGTGGCCGGGGCCGCGTCCTGCTTATTATCCGTTTCGGCGGGCGTGCGGCGGTGGCCGCGTTCGATTACTTCGGCCGGGGTAGCGCCGCGCTCCAGAGCCAACTGGTTGAAGGCACCGATCTCGATAAAGCTTTCCAGCGTCGTGTAACGTCCCGTATCAACGAGAGTTCTGATCTCTTGGAGAAGCTTTTCGGACAAGTTAACCGCAACCAGGGGCATTAGGTTCTCTTTCGGAAAGCGACCCAAGCATTATTGCATCTTTCCGAAAGACGTCCAGAAAAATCCGCATCATTTTTCTCCGCCCCAAGCATCATCTGCAGCGTCGAGTCGTCACAAATGAGGTCTTACAAACAGGTTACGACCTTGGGGTCACCGTCAAAAAAGTCGCGCGGGCGCACAAGAATGCATTTCCCAAGAGCGGGAATACATTGTCGTTGGATATTCTTTGCCAAGGGGTACTGGAAACAGCGAGGGCGAAGCGCCTCCCACGTTTTTCCGGCCATGTCTTTGACCAATCTGCCGACGGTCCTCGGGGTACGACCTGACATCCATACGCGCTTCACCTCCTTGATGGTTGTCACGGCTGAGCCGGCGGCGATCAGGCCCGTGAAGACGAGGGGCCCATGCGGGTGAAGTTGACCTCCTCGCGTTCGGGTGCGTTCCGGGCTAGCGCGTGGGCGAAGATTGCTCGGTAAAGCCGTGAAGGCTGCATCATTGACTCCCCTTCCTCGATGGCGAGTCGCACCACGGGTGCCGCCGGCATGTGGCCCAGACGGTGAAGAGAGTTGGCCGCTGCGGGCCTCGTCCAAGCAGGAGGACACCGGCACGATGCAGTGGGCGGTACGGGTGGCGGAAGAGCTGCCGGGGTGTCCGCACAGACGGTAGCCGGCCGCGTGTTTCCTCGTGGCCGACGCCACATCGGCGAGACGCCTGAATGCAAGTTATGGCTTACCTGGCCGCTTGCGTGCTTTGAGCGCTGCGGCCTTCTCCGGCTGCTCGTAAACCTGCTCCATCAGGTGCTCGACGATGTCGATGGCGTGACTTACGACCTCGACGGTCGGGATGTCCAGCTCGTGTGCCGCGTCGTTGCCAAGGAATCGGATCTCGTGCAGCGCGTTCGCCTGCTTCGAGCTGATGAAACCCTTCTCGGCCAACCCGTGATCTTGCCCTCAAGGTTGTCGAGGCGGATGGGTACCCCGTGCTTGTTATTCATCGGCAGACCGCTGGTCGCGTCTAGCCGCGAGCCTTCGGCAACCCCTTGGTCCTTGGCAATGCCCTCGATCAGCAGACGCACACCCGCGCCGGCGAGGGTAAATGAACCCGCGTTAAAGGTGTCGATCGTTTGCCGGTAGACGTTCCGCAGCGGCCCCTTCCACGGGACCTCGCTCCAGTTGCGCTGCTTCCGGCTGTCCCCACCACGGGGCGGGTGCAGCGTGATGATCGGCTGCGGGTCCTCAATAGACGAATACCTAACGCTGTACGTACCTTCCCCGCATCCATTGCACCGCAGGAAGAGGTGTTGGGAGCTGCTGGCGAAGTCCTCGCTGTTGTAGTTGACGTCGTAGGCAGCCAGGATCGTGTGCGTCGTCAGACGGTTGCACTCTGCGCACAGGATGTCGCGCCGCTTTCCGACAAGGTCGTCGCGGTCTTCCATGGCGGGATTTTATCATAGATACGGATAAAATCGTCGTGTGCCCACCCGTCTCGACCATGCCGCGGCGTGGCTCGCCGCTTCGTACTGGTCACGTCCACGGCGATCACGTTTTGTTGATGAGCAAGTCAGGTGGCTGACTGAGGCTGTGACGCGGGTGCGCGCACGGGGAAATCCAATGGCTGAGCAAGAGCAGGACAACCGACGGAAGAAAACGAAGAAGCGGAGATGGGTTGGCCCGACCATCGCGTGGGCGCTCTTCGGGCTCGGGTGCGCTAGCGTGGTCTGGGCGTGGTGGAGCGTTTGGGATTGGGGCAAGAAGGACTGGGCGACGACACAGCTCGC